>NZ_JBQDNB010000058.1:0-2508 GCF_052096715.1 Providencia sp. | reverse complement strand
GCTTTATCGGTATAGAAACTACGTGCACCCGCATCCAAGAATGCCAAGCCAACAAAACCATCTTCACGAGAAGAGGCTAAAATTTTGTCACCAATAGGCCCATTAAGTACATCGCGATACTGCTGCTCACTACTGTATAAATAAGGAAGAGATAAGATTTTATAATCTTTCGAAAATGACTCTAGTGGAGCAGCACTCACTTTAGTAAAGGCAACGGTGCCGTTTTGCACCATTTGCAATAAGCTGGTTTCATTACCCAACGTTCCATTGGCGTACACTTTTACTCTGATTTTCGTTTCATCTTTAACATGGTCAGCAAACCAACTTAACGATTGATGCACAGGGTGTTCAGTGGGTAGCGCATGGGCTAATTTCAATGTTTGAGCATAAACACTAGAGGTAAATGTTGCTCCAGCTAAGATTCCCGCAAGCATTAACTTATTCAGTTTCATATTATTATTCCCTTATTTGTTTCTACGTTATTGAACTTATTAAGATACATATCCCGCCAAATGAGGTAGCCACATCGTTAGTGATGGCACCATAATGATCAGCCCCAAAGTTAAAACCATAATTAAGAATAAAGGTATTAACTTAGGCACTACATCGCCGAGCTTATTACCTGAGACACTACAGCCTACAAATAAAGCCGTACCAACTGGTGGAGTACAAATACCGATACAAAGGTTAAACACCATGATGATGCCAAATTGAATCGGGTCGACCCCAAGCTCAACTGCAATAGGTAAAAATATCGGTGTAAAAATCAGAACCGCTGGAGACATATCCATGAATGTCCCCACCACTAACAAAATCAAATTCATTAGCAGCATAATAACCAGCGGGTTGGTTGAATAATTAAGAACGAAGTCTGCAATCGCCCCCGGAATATCAGCATTGGCCATTGACCATGACATTGCCGAAGACGTTGCGATCATTAGTAATACGATAGAAGTCGTAATCACACTATCAAGTAAGATAGGCGCTAAATCTTTAAACTTTAACTCACGATAAGCAAAGCCTAGAATTAAGCTATAGACCACAGCAATGGCTGAGGCTTCCGTTGCAGTAAACGCCCCACCTAAAATACCTCCCATAATAATTAACACTAAAAATAAGCTTGGAATAGCATCCCAAATCACTTTAATTGTTTTTTCTTTTTGAACGATTTTCTCTTGTGGGATTTTATATTTTTTGCCCAATAGCAGAATACCAATCATAATTCCCAAGCCCATTAAAAGACCCGGAATATAACCAGCAATAAAGAGGTACTGCACTGAAGTACTACTGACTAAAGCATATAAGATCAGGATATTAGAAGGCGGAATTAACAACCCCGTTGGACAAGAGGCAACATTCACTGCGGTCGAGAAATCTTTCGGGTACTTATGCTTCTCCTGCAGTGGTTTCATTATCCCACCAACAGCCGCGGCAGCCGCGGCAGCAGAGCCCGATAAAGAGCCAAACATCATATTGGCAATAACATTCACATGAGACAGTGAACCTGGGAGCTTACCGCCGAGCAACATAGCAAAATTAATCAGCCTATTCGCTAAACCACCGCGATTCATTAAATTACCAGCCACAATAAAAAATGGCAAAGCTAATAAACCGAAGCTATTTAACCCGTTAGTTAATTGTTGTGAAACTAAAATCGACGCTTTATCAATTGGGAAATCAATGAATATTGTCAGTAATGCCGCACCACCAATCGCAAATGCAATCGGAATACCTATTAATAAAAATATTGCTAACGATCCAAATAGAACCACAATTGGCAGTAAATCGTAGACCATATCAGGCATTGAATTGATGTAGTCTTGAGTAAATATTAAATCAACCAGTGTCATGATATTTCCCTCAGCGAACTATTTGATATATTGATTTGAGAATATCAATACATGCGTAGTAGCAGATAATGACACCCGAAAACGGTACCACCGTGTAGACATAACCAATTAAAAGTTGATGCCCACCGATAGATAACCCAGGAGAGACTTGATTGTGATGCAGCGTCGTCATCATGAAGTTCCAGCCGCCGTACACCAAAGCAACAGAAGAAAACAACAAGACAAAACAACTAATAACAATATTAAGAACATGCTGATTTCTAGCCTTGAGTCGAGTGACCAACAACTCTAAGGCTAAGTGACGTTTAATTGAGAAGGTATAAGCTCCACCTAAGATACCAATCCAAATAAGCAAATAACGGGAAAGTTCATCGGTAAAAACTGAAGGGTCGTTTAAAATAAAACGCGTAAATACCTGCCATACAACCGAAAAAACCATCATTGCCATAAAAAATATGAGGGCATATTCTAATATTCGGTTTAATAATTTATTAAATACTTCTAGGTTCATTAGCACACTCTTCCACAGCAATAATTATTATTTTTCTTAATAAGCAATCGTTTCCTTGCTTAAATAAAACACCTTATTGAGTATCTTAATGTGACTATACCCGTGATCATTGAAGATGCTTGATTTTATCGTTGAACAGGATCATGC
>NZ_JBQDNB010000057.1:0-2857 GCF_052096715.1 Providencia sp. | reverse complement strand
TATAATGGCTATTACCTCAGCCTTCCAAGCTGATGATGCGGGTTCGATTCCCGCTGCCCGCTCCAAGATGTGCTGATATGGCTCAGTTGGTAGAGCACACCCTTGGTAAGGGTGAGGTCGGCAGTTCGAATCTGCCTATCAGCACCACTTCCCCTATGTACTCAATAATCCCTGATTTGTCTCCTGTAAATAATACAAGCAAACTTATTTATGCTTGGTTGATGTGGTCTGACCACCGATTCCGTGTCTTAGAGGGACAATCTAATGTCTAAAGAAAAATTTGAACGTTCAAAACCGCACGTTAACGTTGGTACAATCGGCCACGTTGACCATGGTAAAACTACTCTGACAGCAGCTATCACTACTGTTCTAGCAAAAACTTACGGCGGTTCTGCTCGTGCATTCGATCAAATCGATAACGCACCAGAAGAAAAAGCACGTGGTATTACTATCTCTACTTCACACGTAGAATATGACACTCCAGCTCGTCACTACGCACACGTAGACTGCCCAGGTCACGCCGACTATGTTAAAAACATGATCACTGGTGCTGCGCAGATGGATGGTGCAATTCTGGTTGTTGCTGCGACTGATGGCCCAATGCCACAAACGCGTGAACACATCCTGTTAGGTCGCCAAGTTGGTGTTCCTTACATCATCGTGTTCCTGAACAAATGTGACATGGTAGACGACGAAGAACTGTTAGAACTCGTTGAAATGGAAGTTCGTGAACTTCTTTCTCAGTACGATTTCCCAGGTGATGACACTCCAGTTATCCGTGGTTCTGCACTGAAAGCACTGGAAGGTGTTCCAGAGTGGGAAGCGAAAATTGTTGAACTAGCTGGTTTCCTGGATAGCTATATCCCAGAACCAGAGCGTGCAATTGACAAACCATTCCTGCTGCCAATTGAAGACGTATTCTCAATCTCAGGCCGTGGTACAGTAGTAACAGGCCGTGTTGAGCGTGGTATCGTTAAAGTTGGTGAAGAAGTTGAGATTGTTGGTATTCAAGCAACAGTTAAAACAACTTGTACTGGCGTTGAAATGTTCCGTAAACTGCTTGACGAAGGTCGTGCTGGTGAGAACGTGGGTGTTTTACTGCGTGGTACTAAACGTGAAGAGATTCAACGTGGACAAGTACTGGCAAAACCAGGTTCAATCAAGCCACATACACAATTCGAATCAGAAGTGTATATCCTGAGCAAAGATGAAGGTGGTCGTCATACTCCATTCTTCAAAGGTTACCGTCCACAGTTCTACTTCCGTACAACTGACGTAACCGGTACTATCGAACTGCCAGAAGGCGTAGAGATGGTAATGCCAGGCGACAACATCAACATGATCGTGACATTGATTCACCCAATCGCGATGGATGATGGTTTGCGTTTCGCAATCCGTGAAGGTGGTCGTACTGTAGGCGCCGGTGTTGTTGCAAAAGTTATTGCATAATATCTGTTAGCTTACCAAGCGGTATCTTCTCAGAAAAAAGGCATCTTTTATGATGCCTTTTTTATATCAAAATATTAATTATTATTTCCCTCATTCAAATACTTCAATGTTGTAATCTAGTCATACAATCAATCCTAAAAGCCTTAATGTCATTAGTTTTGCCAAATAGCAATAATTAATGATAATTGAAATGCTAATCATTTTCATTTAAACTTATCGTATATGATTTATACAGGTAAGCTATTATGTACGTATGCCTTTGCGAAGCCATTACAGATAAACAAATTAGAAATGCTACAAGGAAGTATCAAGTCACTTCCTTAAAGGGGTTACGCCAAATATTACCTGTGGGCCGCGAATGTGGGAAATGCATAAAACAAACGCGAGAAATTCTTGCTGAAGAGCTTTTGCGTTTAGAAGTGTTATGTACCGTTGATGTTGCATAGTAATTTCAAATACAGCTAATTCTCCGCTAAATCAATTCACCGCTTAAAATTAATTACTTTGAATTTAAATTCAGTGTGTAAAAATCACGCAGCTATCGATTTCAGGTCTACACTTAAAGAACTGGAAGCGATGGAGGGTAAAAATGAAAGGCGATAAAAAAATGATAGCCCACTTGAATAAATTGTTGGGCAATGAGCTAGTCGCAATAAATCAATATTTTTTGCATGCACGTATGTTTAAAAATTGGGGGCTAGAACGCCTCAATGAAATGGAATACCATGAGTCAATTGATGAAATGAAACACGCTGATAAATATATTGAGCGTATACTTTTTCTTGAGGGGCTACCAAACTTACAAGATCTTGGTAAGTTGAATATTGGAGAAGATGTTGAAGAGATGCTTGCCTCAGATTTAAAGCTTGAGCTAGATGGAGCTTTAAATCTTAAAGAAGCTATCCGCTATGCCGACTCAATACATGATTATGTTAGCCGTGATTTGATGATCGAAATACTCGCAGATGAAGAAAATCACATTGATTGGATAGAAACTCAAGTTGAACTTATTAATCGTGTAGGTATTCAGAATTATATCCAAGCGCAGATAAAAGACGCATAACTCTATGTTGATTTAATCTTAAAGGCCCGGTGCTATTACACTTGGGCCTTTCTGTCATTTATTCAGTTTATATCGTATAAAAGCAGCACATATTTTCCTCGATTGCTTGCGTTTCGCCATAGTTTCCGTATAATGCGCAGGCTTACTGATGAGTAAGCCCTAAATTTTAGGACTGAACAATCAGTATTGAGCGGCGATATGTTGCTCATTTAGACAATACTCCCGATATGGGGGTTACATTGAGACGATTACACTCCCCCATCAATCGAAATGGGTGTGAGGAGTAATCATTTACGTTTATAAAATAGTTGGAGCTCTGGTCTCATGCAGAACCAAAGAATCCGT
>NZ_JBQDNB010000056.1:0-3073 GCF_052096715.1 Providencia sp. | reverse complement strand
ACCAAGCTGAGCAATCTTCTCCTCAAGCGTCATTTGTGCCAATAAATCCTCAACGCGTTGTTGAACCGAATAATTTGGGTTTTGATAAATTTCCATATAATTACCATTTTAATAAATAAACAATGAATTTTATTTATATTAACAATCATGCATTTATTGTTTTAGACTAAGCGCACACTTGCAAAATTTATGAATCCAACAACAAAATATCATAATAATATTGTCAATATGACTAAGTAGTCGGAAGCAGACCTTTGCGATATTCCAGCGGTGTAAAACCACAATGTTTACGGAATACTTGGTACAAATAGCTCTGATTTGGATAGCCACATTGCAAAGCAATGTTTTCTATTGATTCCGTACTTTGCTTAAGTAACTGCTTGGACTTATTGAGCCTAAGCTCGGCTAAATATTGATGAACCGTCATATTTTTTGCCTCTAAGAAGCGGCTATCTAATGTCTTTCTCGACACCTGACAGTAATCCAAAACCTGCTGTACCTTCACATTCAAATGATAATTATTATGCAAGAAATATAATGCTCGATTGACGATATCATCCTGTAGTGACGACGCTTGGCTCGACTGTTCATTAACTAACGTGATTGGCTGATATTTTTCATGCACACATTGTTTGAATCGAACTGCTTTTAATAACACTTCAACACACCGGTGCCCTAACTGATATGGATCGATATTGATTGAGCTTAAAGGGACTGGAGAAATTGCACGCTCTGCATCGTCATAATCTGTGCCGATGATCGCCACTTGATCGGGCACGGAAACATTCATTTCCATACATAAGTTAGCGAACTTTCTGGCACTGCGATCGGAGGCGCAATACACCCCAAAAGGAAAAGATTTCGATTTTAGTGCCTCTAACGGGTCGGAATAATTTAATTCAAATTGCTTTGCTTGTTTTATAAAGCATTCTTTACGCTCTATCGCCCAGCCCATATTCTCTTCACGTAACTCATGGTAAAAGCCAACTCGGGACAAATCATTTTGCATAAACTGACCCAAAGCTAAGCCAGCAAACTGCTCATTGTCATTTACTAAAGTCGAAACGTTTTGAGGAGGAGAAAGAATCTTGTGGCTAGAATACAATAAGATTTGTGAATTAAGGCGAGACAGCACTCTAAACTTATCGGCCTTATCGTAATCGGCAATCACGTAATCCCATTTAGATAACAGAATATCTTTAACATTGTCGATCGATTCAATATAAATGGTGACATCAAGACTTAACTCATCAAGTTTGGCTTTAATCCCTTTTAACACCTCCCTGTCGTAATAAAACATCGTGTCTATTAGTAATAATAATTTTTTCATCGCTACTCCTTAGCACCACGAAGGTAGAAGTTTCTAATATCCAAAAAATAACCGCTGACAAAATTGCCAGCGGCTCTCCAAACACACTTATACTGTTAGTTCCACATTATGAACTTTAGGCTTACTATCCTCGTGCTGTTGTTTCGCATCTAATTCAAGCAAGGCTTTGATTTGCGCAAGTTTTTTGTTATCTAATTCATATTTCGCCATCACACCAGCTAAAGATATAAATACCACACCTGGAATAACGGTAAATAATAAGTTAATCGCCGAGATAGCTTCTTGAGATTGCTCAGATGCTCCCCCTACGTAGCCCGCTCCCGCTAGAATCCAACCAACCGCGGCACCACCTAAAGCAATACCTAACTTAATAGCAAATAAATTGGTCGAGAACACCATGCCGCTCAATGAACGGTTACTACGTGTTTTCTCATAATCCACCACATCCGACATCATGCTCCATAAAATCGGAGTAGTACTCATTTGGATAACACCAAGTGCAATCACCAGAGCAAAGATCATGAAAATATTATCTGGTTGAACAAAGAACAGTGAAATCGATAATAAACCAGAGATAACCGTTAAGATTTTATAAATTGTTGGCTTATCTAAATGACCAAATAAAGGTGCAGAAATGATAGCACCAACAATATTAGCCAGCATACCGGCTACCATAAATGTCGTTGCAAGATCCGCTCTTCCCATTACATTATTAACGTAATACATGGTCGATGCGCCTTTTAAGACAACGGCTGTCAGTAATAGAACGTTCAAAATAAATAGAATGCGCCATTGGTTATTTTTCAGTAACAACTTCATGTCATCTTTAACTGGGCGTCTTTCTTCTTTTTCAGCAGTAAAACGTTCTTTTACGTTAGCAAAGCAGAAGAAAAATAAAGCAATGGCACCAAAGCCCATCACAGCCATCGCCCCCACATAACCTTTTTGAATATTACCGCCGCCGATTAAGTCCACCAAAGGTAAAGCAACTAAAGCAACAACCAGGCCGCCCATAGTGCTTAGAGCAAAACGGTATGATTGCAATGAAGTGCGCTCTTGCGAGTCATTCGTTAATGCATTCGCCATCGCACAGTAAGGAACATTAATCGCGGTATACATAAGCGTTAAGAAAATATAAGACGCATACGCATAAATAATCTTTCCTGTTTCACTGAACTCAGGAGTAAAGAATGCAAAGGTACAAGACAGACCAAATGGAACCGCAATCCATAGTAAATAAGGACGATAGCGACCATAGCGAGATTTAGTTCGATCAACAATCGACCCCATTAATGGGTCAGTAATCGCATCAATAAAGCGCACTAGTAAAAACATGGTCCCCATATGTGCTGGGGATAAGCCATAAACATCCGTGTAAAAATACGCTAGAAATAACATCACCGTTTGCCAAACGAAATTACACCCTGTATCCCCTAACCCGTACGCTATTTTTTCTCTGGTTGAAAGCTTGATCGTGTTCATTTTTATTCCCCAGGTAAATTGATTAAATCCTTTTTCTCATAACCCTACGGATTTTCACATTATGCAATATGGTATTTTGATTATGTTATTTCTCATATGTGAAATAGCTTATAAAACGCCTAAAAACCAAGACATCAATCACAGAACCCCTTTATAAACGCTGAATAAATTCATCTATTTAATCACCAAAGAAAACTTTATGAGACCCAAAGCACAATAAACAAATAGATGAATTTGATTATTAAATTTCATAATTGAGCA
>NZ_JBQDNB010000055.1:0-3794 GCF_052096715.1 Providencia sp. | reverse complement strand
AGTCGATGACGGCAGATTTACAGTCTGCTCCCTTTGGCCGCTTGGGTATCCCACCTATCCAAATTTTTAATGGTGCCGGCACCAAGAGTCGAACTCGGGACCTACTGATTACAAGTCAGTTGCTCTACCAACTGAGCTATGCCGGCATCAAGTGCTGCGCATTCTAGGAAGACTGAGCGCATGTTGCAACAAAAAAATTAACTTTTTTGTTCGTTCGCTCACTTTTTATCCGTTTATTGCATTTTTGCTGTTTTTTTAACTCTTTCTCGCTTAAAACATCAACAGCAGCCTTTAACTATAATCCATTATTAATTCATGAGTAAAGAGCTCTAATAGGTTTACATTTTTTAAATGTCTATTTTATAGCCACTATCACACTTCTATCACTCTAATTGTTAGAGTGTTTTTTAGTCAGTTAATGTCTTTTTTACTGCACCCGTCAAAAAAAAGCATATAAAACATAAAAAGTTCTACGCCTACAATCTTTCACTCGCTATGATGCTATCAAATTTTATGGATACGGATGTTTAGGCAACCTATCCAACCTGCATAAAATAGGCAGATGTTGGTTTATGAAACAAAATGAAAATTTTATTAACACTCCATATTTAGAGTTTGATAGAGAACATTGGTCAACTTTACGTGATTCAGTCCCGTTGACTCTAACATCCAGTGAGCTTCTTGAATTGAAAGGCATCAATGAAGAACTCTCGATGAAGGATGTTATCGAAATCTATCTACCACTATCTCGCTTACTTAATTTTTATATAAGCTCTAACCTACGTCGCCAAGCTGTCTTAGAACAATTCTTAGGGACTAATGGGGCCAAAGTTCCTTATATTATCGGCATTGCCGGTAGCGTGGCAGTAGGTAAGAGCACGACAGCCCGTTTACTTCAGGCGTTATTAACGCGCTGGCCAGAACACAGAAAAGTTGACCTTATTACGACTGATGGCTTTTTACATCCTAATCAGGTGTTAAAAGATAAAAATATAATGAAGAAAAAAGGTTTTCCACAATCTTATGATATGAGGAAACTAGTTAACTTTGTTTCACAGATTAAATCTGGCGCACGCCATGTTGCTGCGCCTGTTTATTCTCATTTAACCTATGATATTGTCCCCGACCAGCAACAAATCATCGATCAACCTGATATATTGATCCTTGAAGGACTAAACGTTCTTCAAAGTGACATGGATTACCCGCAAGATCCGCATCATGTATTCGTTTCAGATTTTGTCGATTTTTCAATTTATGTAGATGCTGCACCACAACTATTAAAACAATGGTATATAGGACGCTTTTTAAAATTTCGCCAAGGTGCATTTTCTGCTCCTGGATCTTATTTTCATAGTTACTCTAAATTAAGTGAAGAAGAAGCTATAAATATTGCTAGCTCAATTTGGGATGAGATTAATGGATTAAATTTAAAAGAAAATATATTGCCAACAAAAGAACGAGCAAGTTTAATAATGACCAAAGGTGAAAATCATTCTATTCAAAGTGTTAGATTGAGAAAGTAGTTATTTTTTAATTATTATTGGCCGGTTTAATTCCGGCCCGAAATTTTATTATTCATTTGATCTTAATGATATTTCACCACCAATATATGGCACAATTTCTCCGTTTTCTTTTTGTAATAAAAGTGCACCCTGCTCATTAATTCCTCGTTCAACGCCAACTACAATATCATTACCTATCAATAGCTTAATTTTCCTATTGAAAAAATTATCAAGCTTAAACCAACGCTCGATGAAAGGTTTTAAACCTGCTTTCTCAAATAAAACTAATGCTGTTCTTAATGTTTGAATAATATTTATTGATAATTCATTTCGTTCAATATCATTAACTTCATCTATTAAAGATGCCCATGACTGATTTATTGCCTTATTATCTTCAACGTTATTTTTATCCATTCCAATATTAATACCAATGCCAATAATAATATGCGCAGCATCACCAGTTTTACCGGTTAATTCAACAAGAATACCTGCAAGTTTTTTATCATTCATATAAAGGTCATTAGGCCATTTTACTTTTACTTTATTCGAACCTAACTTATTTAGTGTTTCAGCGATAACAATACCTACAACTAAACTTAACCCTATTGCCGCAGCAGGCCCTTGTTCGAGTTTCCAATACATTGACAAATAAAGGTTGCAACCAAATGGAGAGATCCATTGGCGGCCTCTCCTTCCTCGACCTGCACTTTGATATTCAGCTAAACAAGTATCACCCGATTTAAGATTTGGGATCCGTTCCAACATGTATTGGTTGGTTGAGTCAATAACAGGTTCTACGATGATATTAACGTCATCAATTTGCTTTTTAATTGTTTCTCTGTTTAATAGATTCATTTGATAAGGGAGCTTATAACCTTTACCTGTCACCGTTTGAATATTCAAGCCCCATGATCGTAGCGTTTTAATGTGTTTATTAATTGCCGCCCTTGTCATGCCTAACTTGTCGCCAAGCTGTTCACCTGAGTGCAGCTGTGCATCCGATAAAATATCAACAAGCTGTAAAGGTATACTTATCTCTTTCATACAAGACAATCCATAGCGTTAATCTCACCTTTCTTTCCAATAAATCTAACTTCAGGTTCTAAAAGAATACCAAAGCGCTTTGCGACTGTCTGGCTTACAAATTTAGCTAATTCAACAATATCTTGTCCTGTTGCTTGATTTTTATTAATTAAGACTAATGCTTGTTCTGTGTGTACCGCAGCGCCGCCCATTTCATAGCCTTTCAAGCCACACTGATCGATTAACCACCCAGCAGCAAGTTTTACACGCCCATCTATTTGCAAGTATTGTGGGCAAGTTGGATATTTAATTTTAATTTGCTGCGCTTCTTCAGCTGATATAACGGGGTTTTTAAAAAAACTCCCCGCATTGCCTGTTACGGTAGGATCAGGTAATTTACTTTTACGTGTCTGACATACAGACTCAAAGACTTGTTGTGGAGTCACTATAGCGGGATCTAGCTTAGCGAGGTCTCCGTATGTTAGTTTTGGTGCCCATACCTTAGAAAGTTTCAATCCGACGCTAACAATGGCGTAATTCTCTTTATATGCATGCTTGAAAATACTATCACGGTATCCAAACTGGCACTCATCAACAGAAAGGCGAGTAATATTTCCAGTCGCTAAACAAAGTAGGTCAACATACTCACATATATCTTTTAATTCTAATCCATATGCGCCAATATTTTGAATAGGCGCAGAACCTACACAGCCAGGGATCAGTGCTAAATTTTCAGCACCATAAATACCTTTGCTTAACAGTATTTCCAACAACTGATGCCAATTTTCGCCAGCTCCAACTTGTATATGCCAGAATTCATCTGTCTGTGTTATTTGAATGCCTTTGATTCTATTAACGATGACGGCACCTTCAAAATCTTCAATAAATAAAATATTACTTCCACTACCAAGTAGCAATATGGGTAATTTTTTATTTGTTGTCTCTATCCACAGTTGATGTAAAGCATCCGCACTTTGTACGATAGATAAAGACGATGCTTTCGCCTCAATACCAAAGCTATTAAATAATTTGAGTTCAGAATTCAGGTTCATACTACCTTCAATACTAAAAAACTAAGATGAGGTAAGTCTATCAGTCAGGCTTAATAGAGAATAGTAGCAATCTATAAATAATCATATAAGTACAATCAACTTACTTATGTGAGCTAACGGATAAGATTATTATTTGATCTGAGTATATAAAATAGAAATGATGAAATGATGAAATGATGAAATGATGAAATGATGAAATGATGAAATGATGAAATGA
>NZ_JBQDNB010000054.1:0-4040 GCF_052096715.1 Providencia sp. | reverse complement strand
CTCTCCCATCCAGACTATAACTGTCGGCTCTGGCATCTCACCAGATCTGCTGACCCTACTTCAAAACGATAATGAACTAGGCGCTCGCGGGCTGATAACATCAAGTGCTATATACCGCCGGTGGGGAATTTCGCCCCGCCCTGAGAATAAGTTAAAAAATTGTGCCACTTAGTGTGGTGGAGACATACTATTACAGCTATGCAATAAAATCTAATTCGATTACGCTTTTCTCTTCGTCGCGCTATCCATCCATACCGCAAGCAACAAGATCGAGCCTTTGACGATGTACTGCCAAAACGTTGGAACATCCATCATACTCATACCATTGTCTAAAGCTGACATAATAAAGGCACCAATCACCGCTCCAAGGACCGTCCCCACGCCGCCAGCCATACTCGCACCACCAATCACACAAGCGGCAATTGCATCAAGCTCAGCAATGTTTCCGGCAGAAGGAGATCCAGCACCTAACCGTGAACTTAATATCAAGGCAGCCACCCCGACTAAAAGACCATTCATAGCGTAAACGGCTAATTTATTGCGCTCCACATTGATACCAGATAAACGACTTGCTTCAATATTGCCTCCTATTGCGTAAATGCGTCGCCCAAAGCTGGTTTTATTCGAAATAAACATACCCACAATCAGTAATACCGATAAAATTAATACTGGCATAGGCACGCCACGGTAATCATTGAGCAATAGAATCACGCCTAAAATAGCGATAGCGGTAATGGCACTTTTACCAATATTTTTAGATACATCAGGAACCGTTAACCCATAATGACGCCTTAATTGGTTTTGGCGCTTTTGCCACGCAAAGTAACCACACAGGCCTGTAACTCCTAAAAATAAACTAATCATATTGGGTAGATAGCTTTGCCCTATAATGGACATCGCATCCGATGTTGGTGCCACAGTGGTACCATCAGTCACACCAACCAAAATGCCTCTAAAGGCTAACATGCCAGCTAAAGTAACAATAAAAGAAGGTACCTTGCGGTAAGCAACCCACCATCCATTCCAAGCACCAAGTAATAACCCAGAAATTAATGTAATGACAATGGTTAAGGCTAGTGGAAGTCCAAGCCAAACATCCATAATTGCAGCTAAACCACCAAGCAGCCCCATCATAGAACCAACAGAAAGATCAATTTCACCACTAATAATCACGTACACCATGCCAATCGCAAGAATGCCCGTTATCGCTGTTTGCCTGAATAAATTAGAAATATTTCTAGGGCTTAAATAGCTCCAATCAGTCATCACACTAAAAAACAGCATGATAAAAAGAATCGCGATGATCATAATAACCATCTGCAAATGATCCCCTTTTAAATAGGACCAAATAGAACGACTCTTATCCGGTGCTCTCCCTGCCTTCACTTGCACACTCATGCTACTTCTCCTTGTTTTTGTTCTGATAGCGCACAATCCATAATCATTTCTTGAGTCAAATCTTCATTTTTAAATTCACCCTTAATAACCCCTTCATGCATGACAACTACGCGATCACTAATCCCCAAAATTTCAGGTAATTCAGACGACACCATAATGATGCTAATCCCTTGTTTCACTAGGGCGAACATCAATTTATAAATTTCATATTTAGCACCGACATCAATCCCCCGAGTCGGCTCATCTAAAATTAAGATTTGCGGCTGTAACATTAAGAACCGAGCTAAAATAGCCTTTTGTTGATTGCCTCCCGATAAATGTTTGATGGCGATATCATGACTGGACGTTTTCACTTTTAATTGCTCAACTGAATCTAAAATGGCTTTCTCTTCATCCGTTCTCGATAAGCCTTGATAACTTGAAAATTTATCTAACCCTGCAATCGAAATATTATGCCCTACCGACATGATCGGAATAATGCCATGTCGTTTTCTGTCCTCCGGCACCATTGCAATACCTGATTTTAATGCGGCTTCACTAGTTTTGAATGAGATTGGATTTCCATTCAAATAAAAACATCCTGCGTATTCACCTTGATAGCAGCCATAAATACATTCCATCAACTCCGTACGCCCTGCTCCTACAAGCCCTGATATACCTAAGATCTCCCCTCGTCGTAATTGAAGGTTTGCACTTTTCACCTTGTAAGTACTAGGATTAGATTTATCTTTTGCAAATACATCCTCAACACGCAAAACCTCATCACCGATCTCATGAGCTTCTTTGGGATACAATTCTTTCATCTCCCTGCCTACCATCATGGTAATAATGTCATCAGTCGTCATTTCAGAGCCAAGACGAGTCCCAATATGCTCACCATCACGAATCACACAGATATGGTCGGAAATCGCTTTCACTTCACTTAACTTATGTGAAATAAAAATACAGCTTACTCCCTGCCCTTTTAAATTCTTCACCAAGTTTAATAAAATTTGAGTTTCTGATTCAGTTAGGGGTGCGGTCGGTTCATCAAGCACTAATAATTTGGCTTTTTTAGATAATGCCTTGGCTATTTCAACCAATTGTTGCTGGCCGACCCCAAGCTCATTAACTTTTGTTTCTGGAGACACAGTTAATTTAACTTTATCAAGTAAGCCCACTGCTTTTTGATGCATTTGGATAAAGTCGACCACGCCGAAGTGACTAATTTCATCACCCAGAAATAGGTTTTCTAAAATACTTAATTCTTTCACTAAAGTGAGTTCTTGATGAATAATCGCAATACCAAGATTTTCTGTATCTTTAATAGATTGTGCTTCGACTTTTTTGCCTTCAAAGTAAATATCGCCTTCATATTCCCCAAAAGGATAAACGCCACAAAGCACCTTCATTAAGGTCGACTTACCGGAACCATTTTCACCACAAAGGGATAACACTTCACCTTTATCGAGAGTTAAATGAATACCATTAAGCGCATAAATATTACCGAAGGTTTTTTTTATATTTTTCATCTCTAATAAGCGCATATACTTCTCCTAGAAGCACTTAACCACCCGAGTAATTAAGTGCTTTTTTTGTCATTTCTGATAAACGTCTTCTTTAGAGTGGAATTGATCGGCAATAATAGTTGCATCAATATTCGACTTATCGACTGAAATAGGGTTCAACAGCCAAGCGGGAACATCTTTTAAGCCATTATTGAGAGAGGCATTCGATGCAACGTCTTCGTCACTTCCCAATTTAACCGCAATTTCTGCCGCTTTATTGGCTAATTCAGATATCGACTTATATACCGTCATTGTCTGAGTACCATCTACAATGCGTCGGATTGCAGCAAGGTCGGCATCTTGACCAGAAATAGCGACTTTACCGGCCAAACCCTGGGCTTCTAACGCTTGAATCGCACCACCAGCCGTAGCATCGTTTGACGCGACAACTGCATCAATCTTGTTATTATTCGCCGTTAAGGCATTTTCCATAATTTTCAATGCATTTTCTGCTAACCAAGAATCTACCCATTGATCACCAACAACCTTAATATCGCCGGAATCAATCTTAGGTTGAAGAATATTCATTTGGCCTTGACGGAATAATTTTGCGTTATTATCGGTTGGTGCCCCCCCCATTAAGAAATAATTACCGGTTGGCTTTTTATCTATCATCGCTTGCGCTTGGATCTCACCGACTTTTTCATTATCAAATGATAAATAAAAGTCGATATCTGCGTTATTAATTAGTCGGTCATAAGCAAGCACTTTAATTCCATCACGTTTGGCATCTTTTATGACATTACTTAATACTTCACCGTTATATGGAATAATGACTAATACATCGACGCCACGAGAAAGCATATTTTCAATTTGTGAGATTTGTGTTTGCTCATTACCATTCGCCGATTGAACATACACGGTCGCGCCTAACTCTTCGGCTTTATTGACAAAAATATTGCGGTCTTTTTGCCAGCGTTCTAATCTCAAGTCGTCAATCGCCATACCTATTTTTATATCTTTGGCGAAAGATTGCACTGGCCCAACACTTAACATCATGCCTAAGACTGTCAGTATTAATTTTTTCATGCTACATCCTCAGTAACTATTCACCCAGGAGCTATTGACAGCAAATTTATGTGACTGAGTTAACTT
>NZ_JBQDNB010000053.1:0-4204 GCF_052096715.1 Providencia sp. | reverse complement strand
GAGCCTAAAAAATTTTGCTCAATGAGCAAACCTGCCGCGTTACCGTAGGTGCTAAGACCAACACCCGCATAGTGACGACCACGCATAAAAACATTGCCATTAATTGTATAAGCGTTACTTGAACATGTCAGTTGCGCCGTACTTTGCTCGGTTATTGTGTTGATAAATATATTGTGGCTAATGCTAATTGCTGATTTACGTCCATAAAAATGCACACGAATGTTGTCAAAGATAATATTTTCAATACTGAGGTTCGAGACTGTTGTGCCATAAGTACTATCACCGAACATTACTGATTTTTTTGTAATGTCGAAACAGCGAAAAATAGTACCTTCAATTGAACCTAATAAAGAATTATAAGATGTTAGTAGCACATCACTGGAAAATAGGTAAGTACCAGCAGGGAAATAGATACCTTTACGAGAAGTATGACTTTTTTTGAGTAAATTTAAAATGACATGACTCAGATCTTTACCTGTATTTGGTGATATACCTGCATCTGGCGCATAAATATAACCTTCAGGTACATTATTATTCGCATGTTCTAAATTTTTCATATTTAACCTTAATTGAAAATTTGCTTTAGTGAACATAGCCATGAATAGCGTTAACAAATTATCGCTATATTTAATCGAATTATGATTTAAGTAAATTTACTTAGTTTGAGAATAGATGAGTATTGATTTTTTTGTTACCAATTAACTAAGATAAATCGATAATTAGGAGGATTCTAATAAAAATGTGTTTATGATGATTATTTATCAAAGCAATTCATATTGTTATCTTCGATAATACAGCCTGCTGTTGCCGAAGGGTTTTGTGGCGAATCTTGATTTTTTAACCACAATGCTAGGCGTTGTTTTGCATTTAATCTGATAGATGAGTTAATTTCGTTTTTTGGTCTGATATTCATAACAGTATATTCAATCAATGTGTCATTTTGAAAAACAAAAGTGCGATCTGCTTTATTTTTACTGGATTCGGGCATCATTTGGTCGAGATAGAGTAATAAAGCATAATTGTCTTTTATTGTACTCTCCATTGCGTCTTCATCAGGCACGCCCTCAATTTCAATAACTTGTTGTTTTGACATTCCCGCTAAAACAACCCGCGAGTCATTGCTAGCACTACAACCAGTTAGAACTAAGAAAACAATTATTAGTATGTATTTCATGGATAGCTACCTAATGGTTGATGATGGAACGCTACTTGTTGTGAATAATAACGAGTCGTGAAGAAACCTGAAATAGGTCGATATAAAAATGGGAGAATTCTATAAATTTTTTTATTAATATTATTCTCAATATTTTCACAGTAGAGGTCATATTGAATTATGACTAAATTTAGTGAGTGATAAATAAATCTCACTTATGATAGCCGAGCGTTTATTAATAAACTGGGAATGAAATATTAGATTTGTGCAATGATAAACGGTTAGGGCATAAGCTTTAGCTTTCCGAATTTGGATATCAGTGAGCAGCATAATGTGTATAGTTTTTTTATCGAACCTAGACCTATACACATTAGTATTTAGATTCCACTAGAAGTGACTAGGCCTTCTTGGAAGTCAAAATAATTAATTTGTTGTTTTTATTTGAAAAATTGGCGGTCTTGAGCGGTCTTTAGAAGTGGTATTGGTGTCCCCTGCAGGAATCGAACCTGCAACTAGCCCTTAGGAGGGGCTCGTTATATCCATTTAACTAAGGGGACTTTTGGAGGTGTTGTTTTCAACTGTTCCTTTAAGTTTGTATAGTACCGTTTTTACTGTGTTTGAATCAAGTCATTAGTTCTTTTTTGTTCTCATCTGTTTATGTCTGTCTTTATTCTATATGTCTTAGTTCGCTTGCCATTTTGTACATATTGAGTACATTATCGAAATATACCCTGTGTACATGAGATAAAGCTAATGGCGCTGAGCGATACAAAACTACGAAGCCTTTTAAATAAACCGTATTCTGGCAAGCCTGAGCTTACTGATAGTGACGGCCTTAGCGCTCGCATTTCTCCCAATGGAACAATAGCATTTCAATATCGTTATCGATGGGGCGGTAAGGCTGTTAGATTAACAGTTGGACACTATCCAGCGATGACATTAAAAGATGCTAGGGTAGTTATTGGTGACATGCGCGAATTGTACACGAAAGGTCTTGATCCAAAAATATATTTTTCAAGTGGTAATAGTGAAGCTACCCTAAAAGACTGCCTAGATTATTGGTGGGACAAATACGCAGCTAATTTAAAACCGAATACACAGACACTTTATAAGTCTGTTGTGTACAACACGATGTACACACAGTTCGGAAATACCCCTGTAGCAGACGTACCTATCTCATTGTGGGTTAAGTTTTTTGATAAACAGGAAAAGTTAAATCCCAAAAAGGCTAGGGTGCTACTTATGCAACTAAGATCAGTTATTAACTGGTGTATTAGTAGGCAATTTATTTCATCTTGTGAAGTGTTGAAGCTAAGCCCTAAAACTATTGGTAAGCGCCCTGATGTTGGGGATCGCGTTCTCACATATACTGAATTGGCTAAAATCTGGCTAGCTTTGGAAGACTGTAAAATAGTTACTTCTAATAAATTGCTTCATCAAATGCTATTGCTTTATGGAGCGCGACTTTCTGAAATGCGTTTAGCCAATGCTTCCGAGTTCAATATGGAAGATATGATATGGACTACGCCGAGAGAGCATTCAAAGATGGGTAATGTTATTCGACGTCCAATATTCAAGCAAGTCGAGCCTTATATTGAAAGATTGATCAATAATGGTAATGAGGTGTTATTTGCAGGGCAGGAGATTGATAAGGCGATAGATAGGTCGTCAGCAAACCTCTTTATGCGCAAGCTAAGGGAGTCTATTGATATTCCTGATTGGCGTACGCATGACTTTAGGCGTTCGATTGTAACGAACCTATCTAGTGAAGGAGTGATGCCCCATGTTACAGAGAAAATGCTGGGGCACGAGCTTGGCGGGGTAATGGCGGTGTATAATAAGCATGATTGGATGGAAGATCAGAAAAGTGCTTATGAGCTGTATGCAGATAAAGTATTTTGGCATGTTAAGAAATTGACTTCTGGTTAATGCCACCATTATCTATCCATTGCTGAATGTCTGACTTTTTATATTTGGCTGGACGAGCTAAAACGGGCTGAGGAAATCCGCATTGCTTCTTCAGTCTCCATAGAGCAGTTCGTTTAATCCCGATCCACTCGTATACATCTTTTTCTACAATCAAATCTGAATTAGTCATTATTCTTTTCCTTGTCTATCTGCTTTGCTGTATATGATAAAAATGAAACGGGGTAATATTTCTTTAACTGCTCACTTGTCATTAATGACTTAAATTTATCTAGGTGTTTATTTAAAACGCTAATCTCTATTTCAGAGGTTAACTTTTCCTCTTCCATTATTTTTTTAAGCTCATTCCTGCAATCCCTTGCTACTTTTCTGCGTCCATTCTCCATTTCTTGTGGTGTCATAGGCCACCTATGCTATTTTCCATTCATTTAATATTTGATTGCCGATATTCATTAATTCATTTCTATCGATAGCGGTAATTATTTGTCGTGGCTTAATATACGGTCGCCATATTAATAACATTGAGCCTTTATTATTTCCGTTAACCTTTTTATTTGTTCCGGCATTAATAAATGATATACGACCTCCAGTAATTAATCTTACCTCATCAACCGTTTCTAATGCTGATTCATACCAACCCACAGAGGTATCAGACGGTATTAACATAACAATAGGCTGTAATTGTTTTTTACATTGCTCAGCGGCTTTATTAATCCATGGTTGAATATCAGAGTACGGGGGATTTACCCAAATAGCGCCGTAACTTTCCCAATCACAATTTAGTGAATCGTCTTTTTCGGTAAGGTAATGAGTGCAAAGATGGTTATTTTTATCGGCGGCGGCATCTAAATAGAAACCGAATTCAGCGTCCAATGCTGTGAATAAAGGCAGTGGAGTTTGCCATCTATCACGCAATTCCTTTGGTGTGTGGCTGCCTCCATAATCAGTTCTCATGTCTACATGTTTCTCCACAAACTATCTCAACATTCCGCACCGCCATTAATTGCATAGCACGGCTCTCGCATTCTTGCTGTGTGTATATTTGCTCAGATAACAGCACTGGATTGCCGTATAACATCATTATCAAAACGAACATTGTTTCTATCTCTCCTGACGTTATCGTGA
>NZ_JBQDNB010000052.1:0-8022 GCF_052096715.1 Providencia sp. | reverse complement strand
GTGCAAGGAAGCCCATGTGGAGATACCTGCTTATCTGCGATATCTCAACTCATCAATCATACTGAAGCAAGCCACGTTGTCGCTGTTTTTGATGAAGAAGGAAGGCATTCTAGCTGGCGCCATGAAAAATTACCTGACTACAAAGCAGGTCGCCAACCTATGCCTGAAGACTTGCAAAAAAACCTACCTTCACTGATAACACAATTTGAGGAAAAAGGGGTCCATTGCTGGCAATCTCAAGGTGATGAGGCCGATGATCTTGCCGCGACGTTGGCAAAACGTATCGCAAATACAGGGCATATGGTGACGATAGTATCGACAGATAAAGGCTATTGCCAATTACTATCACCCAATATTCGGATCCGCGATTATTTTCAAAAACGATGGTTAGATGTTCCTTTTATTGAAAAAGAGTTTGGTGTAACGCCCGAACAACTTCCTGATTATTGGGGGCTTGCCGGTATTAGTAGTAGTAAAGTACCAGGAGTTGCAGGAATTGGTCCTAAAAGTACAACGATGCTATTACAGCAATACCAATCGATTGAAAATTTATACACGAATATCGATAATCTAGATGAAAAATGGCAAAAAAAATTAATTAACCAGCAAGAAATTGCACTAATTTGTCGTGATATTGCCACGTTAAAGACCGACATCATTATTCAAGGTAATTTGAACCAACTGCGCTATCAAGCCAAATAATTGCTATAAAAAAGGTCACTCTAAAGTGACCTTTTTTACTTTAACGTATTGAATACCATCAAATGCTAGTAATACTCACGAGCCATTGGATTCGCTGACCAGACACGCTGAACATGTACTGTAATCTCTTCGCGGTCATGGTATAGCTGTTTAGCTTGAATACGCACGTTAATACTGTGCTCTTTTAGCTGAACCTGCATTTTGTTTAAGATATGAGAGACTTCTTCATAACGTTTTTTCATTGGCAATTTTAAGTTAAAAATCGCTTCACGACACAGGCCTTCTTGCAGCCATTCAGTCATAAGCGCAGCAACCTTAGCGGGTTTTTCAACCATGTCACAAACAAGCCAAGTGATATTATTAGATATTGGACGGAACTTAAAACCATCAACTTGGTGATGAGTAACCTGCCCTGTATCCATTAAACTTTCAGCCATTGTTCCATTATCAACTGCATGTACCATCATGCTGCGCTTCACAAGCTGATAGGTCCAACCACCAGGACAAGCCCCTAAGTCTACCGCCTTCATTCCACTGGCTAAACGTTCTTCCCATTCATCATAAGGAATAAACACATGGAATGCTTCTTCAAGCTTCAGTGTTGAACGGCTAGGCGCATCTGATGGTAATTTTAACCGAGGGATACCCATGTAGAAACTAGAACTATTATTGGTATACGAATAGCCTGTATAGCAACAACCTGGTGCAATAAAGAACACATGAATAACCGGACGTTTAAAATTTTCTTGTGTAAGAAGTATTTTTTCTTTACGTAAAGCGTTACGCAAAGGCACCGTAAATTTACGGCAAAACTTCATTAATTCTTTGCATTCATTAGTATCAGCAACCTCAACGCGAAGATCGCCAGCTCGAGCAACTTGTTGGCTAAGTACATTCACAATTGGTGTAATACGGTCTTCTGGGGGTAAATCTTTGAGTAAATCCCCAACGACTATCATCTGACGAGCAAAAATAAGTTCACTAAAAGGTAAAGTACGTGCAAGTTTATCTGCATCTTCAGCTTGATAGCATTCAAAAATGACATAACCACTATTATCTTTTACTCGAGCAAAACCAAAGACTTCTTTTTGCCCAGCTTTATCTGTGATCTCTGCTGCGCACTCTTTTTCAAAGCCTGGGCGGCAATATAATGCAATTTTATTACTCATTGCGTGACGCCGATTTCCTTAGACGCATAGCGCCGATAACAACTAACAGCCAGCCAATAAGGAAACAAACTCCCCCTATAGGCGTAAAATAAGAAAAGTATTTTACCTGCAATAGGGCCATACAATAAAGGCTACCGCTAAAAAGAAGTATGCCTACCGAGAAAAAAACACCAGACCAATAGAACCACAGTACAACTTTACGCAGTAAAATTGCACCGAGCACCATTAAAGCCACTGTGTGTAACATCTGATAACGTATACCGACTTCAATCCATTCCATCTGATGGACACTCATGATTGAAGATAGTGCGTGGGAACCGATAGCTCCGAAAGCCACGGTAAAAAAACCACTAATTCCCGCAAAAATTAACATCAAACGACTATTCACAGTAACACCTTTTTATGAAATATTTGATTACTGATTAAGCGCCACATCTTGGTCACCCGTAATAAAACCTAATTTTTCTTGTTCACTTGCAGCCTGAGCGAGTACCCATTGACGAAATGCCGCTATTTTTCCTATATCAGCCTGACTTTCTTGACAGACAAGATAAAATGCATTTTTACTGACTAACACCTCGCTAAAGGGACAAACTAAACGCCCTGCATCAATTTCATTTCGTGCCATCACATTATTCGTTAATGCAATTCCTTGACCGTGCACTGCCGCTTGGATAACCATTGAGCTATGACTAAAAATAGGCCCTTTTTGTACATTAACAATATTTTGTAATTCTAATTGCCGAATATATGCTTGCCAATCCCGACGAGAAGAATCATGTAATAGCATATGATTAGCCAAATCCTCAGGATGCTTTAACTGAAGCTCTCCCGTTAATAACGAAGGAGAACAAACAGGCATCAAATATTCTGCATAGAGCCTATCTGTTCGAAGTCCTGACCAATTACCTTTACCGTAGAAAATAGCGACATCGACATCATCTGCCAATTTATCCTCTTCTCTATCTACCGCCTGAATTCGCACATCAATACCAGGATACGCTTGATTGAACCCCGCAAGGCGTGGTACCAACCATTGAATAGCAAAACTCGGTGATAAACTTACGGTTAATGCTCCCTTAGCGCTTCGCGCTTGTAATTTTCGAGTTGCTTCATTTAAAGAAGAAAAAATTTCTTTAATATCAAGATAATAACTTTGACCTTCTTCCGTTAATAATAACGAACGATTACGTCGACGGAATAATTTTAAGCCAAGAAAATCTTCTAAGCTTTTCATTTGGTGACTAACAGCAGCTTGAGTCACAAATAATTCTTCTGCCGCCTTAGTAAAACTTAAATGACGGGCTGCGGCATCAAAGACTCTCAGTGCATTAAGTGGCGGTAATCTTTTAGACATAATCACTTCTATTTGGCATATAGGTATCTATTAGTTTTTTTCATCCGAAGCATTATAAATTGTCCCTTGAGGATACGCCAGTAAATACCTATAGTATGCACACTTCCTAAGCCGGAACGAAAAGTTACAGAGTTTAGTTACTTTGGAACTTTTGGCTTTGTGGTTGTGATGTTGTGTTTGCAAGTTGTCTGGGGATGCCAGACGTTGTAGCTATTGCTACTGTTTATTTTCACTTCCTGTACATTTACCCTGTCTGTCCATAGTGATTTTATAGTGCACCGCCTAAGCGCGGTGCTTTTTTTTGCCTATTATAATATTTAGTAAAGCAAATAAATTAATAAATACAACAAACTATGAATAGCTACTAGTTTACCGAAAAAATATTCACTTGGATATTTAAGATAATTCTTGAAATTAGTCCGTAAACTAAGCTAAAAATCACTCATCGTTCAGAAAAGGGATTGCATTGTCATGCAAAACACTGAATCATCTTAAAATCAATTAAATTTCGTTGAAACAATTAATAGCAAATGTAACAAAACATTTCAACGAATAGATTAAAAAATGACTGGTTCAACTATCATCCTTCTTGATAAACCTAATAATTAATTTTTAAAATTTAGTCTGTCAAAATGAATCTCAAACTAGGTATAAAAGAATAAACACTATGGATCACTTCAATGCTACTCAATTTCGCCAAGCCTTCCCTGCTATAGCTGCCAATATTACTTTTTTAGATAGTGCGGCAACCGCATTAAAACCTTTAGCTATGATTGAGGCATCGAATAATTACTATCAATTATCCGGTAGCTCTGTCCATCGAGGTCAATCAGCTGAATCATTAAAAATTACCAATGACTATGAGCAAGGGCGAATTAGAGTTGCAAAGTTAATCAATGCACCAAATGAAAAGTCAATTATTTGGACTCGCGGCACCACTGAATCCATAAATTTCATCACCCAAAGCTTTTTTAGAGAAAAATTACAACCTGATGATGAAATTATTGTAAGTGAAATAGAGCATCATTCGAATTTATTACCGTGGTTAATACTGGCAAAGCAGACTGGAGCTAAAATTGTTAAATGGCCAATTAATGACAGCCTAATATTAGATATAGACGTACTTAAATCAAAACTAAATACAAAAAGTAAAGTCGTCGCAATCACCCAAATGTCAAATGTAACGGGCTACCAACCTGACCTAAGCATAATCACTCAACTTGCCCATGCTGCGGGTGCACTTGTGGTCGTTGACGGTGCCCAAGGTATTGCTCATCTCCCAATTGATGTATCCGCTATTGATATTGATTTCTATGCATTTTCTGCCCACAAACTTTATGGTCCTACAGGCTTAGGTGTCTGCTATGGAAAGCCAAGTTTACTGTCACAAATGAGCCCTTGGCATGGAGGTGGCAAAATGCTAACTGACGTCACTTTTGATGATTTCACTCCAGCCCCTATCCCACAATGTTTTGAAGCTGGAACGCCTAATATAGCAGGGGTAATCGCATTTTCTGCTGTGTTAGAGTGGTTAAATAAGATAGACTTCGTTCAAGCAGAAATTTATTCTTGCTCACTGATCCAATATGCACATGAACAACTCTCGCAACTCGATAATTTGATTTGTTATAGCACGCCCAATTCACCCTTACTGTCTTTCAATTTTAAAGATATTCATCATAGTGATTTAGGGCTTCTCTTGACCGAACAAAATATTGCACTACGCTATGGGCAACATTGTGCTCAACCTTTAATGGATGCTTTAAATATTAGAGGCTGTTTACGCATTTCAGTAATGCCTTATAATAACAAGCAAGATATTGACCAATTTATTAAGGCAATCAAATTTGCCCTTTCAATACTAAATGATTAAATCGATATTAAATGATGAAGAAGGAAGCCTAATGACTTCGACTAAACATGAACTTGCTCCGCACCCTTTTGGTACTGAGATAGTTATTCCAGGAATAGTTGAACAATTCTCTACCCAAAAAGCATGGGAAGATAAGTACCGCTTGCTGATCCAACTAGCCAAACAGCTACCTGCATTAACCGATGAAGAGAAACAACAAACTCAAGAGGTTAAAGGCTGTGAAAACCGAGTATGGATTGGCGCGCTCTTAAATGATGATGAGACTTTCCATTTTTATGGTGATAGTGAAGGTCGTGTTGTTAAAGGCTTATTTGCAATTTTATTAGCAGCTATTGAGCTTAAAACCGCCCAACAAATCCTCGAAATCGATTTTACTGATATTTTAAATCAAACAGGATTATCTGGTCAATTAAGTGAATCTCGCC
Source organism: Providencia sp. (assembly GCF_052096715.1). NCBI lineage: Bacteria > Pseudomonadati > Pseudomonadota > Gammaproteobacteria > Enterobacterales > Morganellaceae > Providencia > Providencia sp. The sequence continues at coordinate 2,496 of NZ_JBQDNB010000052.1, read as the reverse complement.
AAAATGGCATCCAATCCTTAATTACTGCGATTAGAAATATCGCCAATGAGATGACCCCGGCTTAAATAACTGAATGAGGCTATTAATATAATTTATTATTAGCCTCATTTAATCATTTCACCGTTCTTTGTGCTTTGGCGATCATTTTTTTAAGTACATGAGAAACAGCGATAAAACCAAAACTTGCGGTGACCATTGTTACTGCACCAAAACCAGATGCACAATCCATCCGTTTAGAGCCATCCGCCGTGCTTTTTGCCGCACAGACAGTTCCATCACTTTGTGGATAGACTAATTGCTCTGTTGAGAACACACAATCAATTCCCAACTTACCTTTACTATTTTTAACGACATTAAAGTCAGACTTTAGACGTTCGCGTAATTTAGCGGCTAAAGGATCTTGAACCGTCTTAGCCAAATCAACAACTTGTATTTGAGTGGGATCGATTTGACCACCTGCGCCTCCAGTGGTGACAACTGGGACTTTAAAACGTCGGCAATAGGCTAACAACGCAGCTTTTGGCCTTACACTATCAATTGCATCAATAACATAATCAAACCCCGTACTGAGGTATTCAGACACATTATCGACAGTAATAAAATCATCGATTACATTCACAATACATTCGGGATTAATCGCCAAAATACGTGCTTTCATTACATCTACTTTGGGTTGTCCCACAGTGGTGCTAAGTGCATGTAATTGACGATTAGTGTTTGTCACACAAACATCATCCATATCAATTAATGTGATTGAACCAATACCCGAACGCGCTAACGCCTCGGCAGCCCATACCCCAACACCACCAATACCAATAACGCACACGTGAGAGCGAGCAAAAAGAAAAAGTGCTTGTTGCCCGTATAAGCGCCCAATTCCAGCAAAGCGCTGCATCCACGCATCAGAAAGCTGAGTTTGCATAATAACAAATGACCTTAATTAAAACGGCTACTACTTACTAGCACCAAAAAGCTGTTGATCCTTCTTCAGTACCCAAACTCGTCCATAATGATTATAAAACCCGGCCATTTTACCGGCTTCATGACCTGTTCCATGGTAGATATCGAAATGGTGTCCTTTAATTGCACCACCCACATCTAAGGCAATCATCATACGCATTTCATATTGCCCCGTAAATTTACCATTATTATCAAGTACCGGTATTTCAGCCAATAAAGCTGTACCCGCTGGAATTAATGATTTATCTGATGCCACAGAAGCTTTAGCTATCAAAGGTACCGCACTCGCGCCTCTGACAGGTACAAACGATTGAGGTTTGAAAAAAACAAATGACGTATTCTCTTCTAATAGTTGACGAACCTCTTCTTCGCTATGACTGTTTGTCCAATCATGAATAGCTTGCAATGACATTTTATTCAATGGCACTTCACCACGGTCAACTAACACTTTACCTATACTTTTATATGCATGGCCATTTTTGCCTGCATAACCAAAGAAATTTAATGGGCTTCCATCACCAAAGTTCACATAGCCACTCCCCTGCACTTCCATCATGAAGTTATCAACCGCAGAGTTACTGTAAGCTAAAATTAGATTATTACTAAGCGCCCCGTTATAAATTGCCGCTCTACTAGGTAAACGCTTTTTACCTTTAGGTGGCATTCCATATAATGGATGGCGAAATTCACCTTGAGGTGTACGTCGCGCTTCAATAACAGGTGTGTAATAGCCCGTAAACTGTACGTTGCCATAATTATCTGCACCTTCCATTTGAAAAGCCGCTAAATTGAAATTAACTAACTGGCTCGGGTCACCGCCTGCCATTAGCCAGTTCTCTATAGCATGATAAGTTTCATTATTATTTTGAAAAAGACGAGGTGAGGCATTTTTAATTTCAATAACTTGGCGATTAAAATCAGGGGTATTAATCGGGCGGCCTTGAGTATTTACTTGATTAACCTTTTGAAGATCACTAACCAAGTGACCATCTTTATATTGCTGCCCTTTATCAGTTGGGTGAGATTGGCATCCAACCAAAAAAGAAACACACATACCTGTGACTAACCATTTTTGCCATAATTTCATGATTTTCTGCCCGAACTAATCCAATATGAAGCGCACAATAGCAAACTCAAATTAAGAATGAAATGAGTAAACATATTTTAGCCCACTATTTCTGTTTTCTATTTATACCTTCGGTTGCCTACACTCCCATGGATTAAGATTAAAAAATAATCGTCAAGTATGTATTTTGTTCTACAATCCGTAATAAATGAAAAAAAACACGAAAAAACTTGCATCAGATCTCATCCCGAGTATAGTGCCCCATATCGGACGCGGGGTGGAGCAGTCTGGTAGCTCGTCGGGCTCATAACCCGAAGGTCGTCGGTTCAAATCCGGCCCCCGCAACCAAATTTGTTGTTTATCAACAAATGTAGTAAAATAAACCAGTTAGTACAAAGTAATAAAGTATTTCAGGCGCGGGATGGAGCAGTCTGGTAGCTCGTCGGGCTCATAACCCGAAGGTCGTCGGT
>NZ_JBQDNB010000051.1:0-9212 GCF_052096715.1 Providencia sp. | reverse complement strand
ACATACACAAGTATGTGACTTGCGTGGCTGAATGAAGCCAACACCGCCACGGCGCAAAATATGGCTTATTAACTCTATTTATATTTATTCTATTTATTCTAAATAGTTCGTGTTGTGGCTAGGCGGCAAAGTGAAGACAGCGCAGGGAACATACACAAGTATGTGACTTGCGTGGCTGAATGAAGCCAACACCGCCACGGCGCAAAATATGGCTTATTAACTCTATTTATATTTATTCTATTTATTCTAAATAGTTCGTGTTGTGGCTAGGCGGCAAAGTGAAGACAGCGCAGGGAACATACACAAGTATGTGACTTGCGTGGCTGAATGAAGCCAACACCGCCACGGCGCGAAATATGACGAATATAAAAAGGCCCGCATACGATGCGGGCCTTATCTTATAACTTTCGGATGTAGCGAAAGCGTATTATTTGGCGTTCAGACGCTCTTTAATACGAGCAGCCTTACCAGAACGCTCACGCAGGTAGTACAGTTTAGCTCTGCGAACAGCACCACGGCGTTTAACAGCGATGCTATCTACGACTGGTGAGTGAGTTTGGAATACACGCTCAACACCTTCGCCGTTAGAAATTTTACGAACAGTGAATGCAGAGTGCAGACCGCGATTACGAATAGCAATAACCACGCCCTCAAATGCCTGCAGACGTTTTTTAGAGCCTTCAACGACCCATACCTTAACTTCCACGGTATCACCCGGACGGAATGAAGGTAAGTCTTGCTTCATCTGCTCTTGTTCAATTTGTTTAATAATGTTGCTCATAATAATTCTCTTACCCTAGGTAAACTGATATGTTTAGACAACTTAATTGTCTAGATTCATTTGTTGCTCAGACTGATATTCATTTTGAAATTCAGTCAGCAACATCCTCTGCTCGTCAGTCAGAGCTAGGCTTTTCAGAAGATCAGGTCTTCTAAGCCAGGTTCGGCCAAGCGATTGTTTCATGCGCCAGCTATTTATTCGTGCATGATTCCCTGAAAGTAGTACTTCCGGAACCTGCATATCGTCTAACACTTCAGGGCGAGTATAGTGAGGACAATCCAACAAGCCATCAGCAAAAGAATCTTCTTTAGCAGAGGCTTGATGCCCAAGTACTCCAGGTATAAACCGAGAGACTGAGTCTATCAACACCATAGCAGGGAGTTCCCCACCACTGAGAACGTAATCACCGATTGACCATTCTTCATCAACTTCGGTTTGAATGATCCGCTCATCAATACCTTCATAACGGCCACAAACTAGAATTAACTTCTCGCTTGTTGCCAACTCACAAACTCCGTCTTGACTAAGTTTGCGCCCTTGAGGAGAAAGATAAATAACCTTTGCACCTGCACCGGCCTCAGTTCGTGCTGTCTGGATTGCATCCTTTAACGGTTGCACCATCATCAGCATGCCTGGACCACCACCATAGGGGCGATCATCGACTGTTTTATGGTTATCGTGTGTAAAATCTCGCGGATTCCAACACGACACAGTCAGCAGGCCGTTCTTAACTGCCCGACCAGTTACCCCGTACTCGGTTATTGCGCGGAACATTTCGGGAAACAGGCTAATTACACCAATCCACATGACTTAGTCCCACTCATTAACACCGTTCAACCGGAGATTTAAAAACCAGGATCCCAATCCACTTCAAGAAGTTTAGCATTGAGATCGACATTCTTGATAACCTGCCCATCAAGATACGGAACTAACCGTTCCTTGATACCGAATGCATCTTTTAAATTCGCCTTGATAACCAGTACATCATTTGAACCAGTTTCCATCATATCTACAATGATACCAAGGTCATACCCTTCTAACGTAACTACATGACAGCCCATAAGGTCTTTCCAGTAGTACTCGTTATTGTCTAATTTAGGAAGTTGAGATGAATCAACGACAATTTCAAAATTAGTCAAAAGGGTTGCTTCGTCGCGGTCATTAAACCCACTTAGCTTGACAATGACATCCTTGTTGTGATGTTTCCAATCTTCAATCTCAAGATGTTGCCATTGACCTGAACGTTGGATAAACCAAGGTTGATACTCAAAAATACTTTCAGCATGTTCGGTGGAAGAAAAAACTTTGAGCCAACCACGAATACCATATGCGGCCCCTAGTTTTCCCAAAATAATTGGGTTCGTAGGAGGCAGTAGTTTAGTTTGCTTGCTCATTGTTACCACCGTGACAGATTAAGCTGCTTGTTTAGCTTGTTTGACCAGTTGTGAAACACGGTCAGAAATAGTCGCACCTAAACCAACCCAGTGCTCAATACGGTCAAGATCTAAACGTAGTTCTTCTGCTTGACCTGATGCGATCGGGTTAAAGAAACCGATACGCTCGATAAAACGACCGTCACGCGCATTGCGGCTATCAGTTACAACGATTTGATAGAACGGACGTTTTTTAGCGCCGCCACGAGATAAACGAATTGTTACCATAACATCCTCATTAGTTAATAAAACAACCAGACTCCATCGAGGGATAGAGTCCGGTTGTTATATAAAAAGCCCGAAAAGTTTACTCACTTTGACGCAAAAATCAACCAAAAGTGCATATTGTTTGAGGCTTTATTGCTTAACGCCCCGGAAATCCCGGAGGCATCATACCCTTCATACCGCGCATCATCTTGGCTAAGCCGCCTTTTTTCATCTTTTTCATCATGCGCTGCATATCATCAAATTGTTTTAAGAGGCGATTAACCTCTTGTACTGTTGTACCAGAACCAGCTGCAATACGACGCTTGCGTGAACCTTTGATAATTTCAGGTTTTGCCCGCTCTTTACGCGTCATTGAGTTGATCATCGCTTCCATACGAACAGTAATTTTATCATCCATTTGGGATTTAACGTTATCGGGTAGTTGGGACATGCCTGGCATTTTGCTCATCATGCTTGCCATACCACCCATATTACGCATTTGTTTTAACTGACTTAAAAAGTCGTTTAAATCAAAGCCATCACCTGTTTTAAGCTTTTTAGCCAGTTTTTCTGCTTCATCGCGGTCAACTTTGTGCTCAATCTCTTCAATAAGAGATAAAACATCGCCCATACCTAGGATACGGGAAGCTACGCGCTCAGGGAAGAATGGCTCAAGTGCTTCTGTCTTTTCACCAACCCCTAAGAACTTAATTGGCTTACCAGTAATAGCACGAATAGATAATGCTGCACCACCACGAGCATCACCATCGACTTTAGTTAAAACAACACCGGTCAGTGGTAGTGCTTCATTAAACGCCTTTGCAGTATTGGCAGCATCTTGACCAGTCATCGCGTCTACGACAAACAATGTTTCTACTGGGTTGATAACACGATGAACTTCTTTAATTTCATCCATCATCGCTTCATCAACGTGCAAGCGACCCGCAGTATCCACTAATAGCACATCATAAAACTGAAGTTGTGCGTGTTTTAATGCTTTTTGTACGATAGTAACGGGTTTTTCTTGAGTATCAGAAGGGAAAAAATCAACACCAACTGATTCAGCTAATGTTTCCAACTGCTTAATCGCCGCAGGGCGATAAACGTCAGCGGAAACCACTAAAACTTTTTTCTTTTGTTTTTCTTTTAAGTGCTTACCTAGTTTTGCAACGCTGGTTGTTTTACCCGCACCTTGTAAACCAGCCATCAAAACAACAGCTGGCGGTTGGGCAGATAAATTTAACTGATGGTTTTCTTCTCCCATCGCCCGCGTAAGTTCATTTTGAACGATTTTAATGAACTCTTGACCAGGAGTAAGACTTTTATTGACGTCTTGCCCTACTGCGCTATCTTTAACTTTCTGAATAAAATCACGAACAACTGGTAAAGCGACGTCGGCTTCAAGTAAAGCCATACGCACTTCGCGCAATGTATCTTTAATGTTTTCATCAGTCAGACGTCCGCGCCCGCTGATATTGCGCAAAGTGCGCGATAGTCTGTCAGTTAAATTATCAAACATATGTATTAGCTCAATTCTGTTTATGGGCCTAAGTTACAACCTGATATGGTTGCTAATACGATTAATTACAAGTCATTAAATACGGGTTCTACATTACAAGGTATTTGATGTCATAATTAAAAAATAACGATTTGCTTATCATTAATTCAATATGTAAATCGATTACAGCAAAAGCTAACCCTAAAAATAATTTGGCTAGTGTATCATATCCGATGTTTTTCCGCTGCTCTGTGTTTTGATCTGATTTTACAGGTTATTATGGATTTACTTTTATCATTAATGATCAATTAAGCAGTATCATGAAATGCTATCTACAACTAATTATACGTCGTTCAAGCGACCAATGGTTGGAGCCTACCCTTGCACGAGTTATACTGTAAATAACTTTCCACTAAAAATGAATAACGACACTATACTATGCCCGTATTTGCAGTCATAGCAGTTTGTACATACATGATCAGCCTACTGCTGATTGTTCCTAGTCAGGTTCGTAAGCAGCCTCTATATCGCCGACTAGCTCTTTTATTAGCCATTATCGCGCTGATAACTCATGCTATTACTCTAAAACTACTCATCTTTGGTGAGTCTGAAGGACAAAACCTCACATTACTCAATTTGGGTTCTGCGGTTAGTTTACTGATGTGTGTGATTATGACTGTTGTCTCCTACTGGGGACGAGCTTGGTATTTAACACCTGTCGTTTATAGTTTTGCGATTATCAACCTGATGCTTTCAACCATCATGCCTGGCGAATTTATTACACACTTAGAAGCCAGCACACCATTATTTATTCATATCGGTTTAGCATTATTAAGTTATGCGACCTTACTCATTGCGGCTTTATACGCATTTCAAGTGGCAATTATTGACCATCAGCTTAAAAATAAGACACTTAAGTTTAGTTCTGATATGCCACCAATGATGGTTGTTGAAAGAAAAATGTTTCATATCACCCAAGTTGGGGTAATTTTGTTGACCCTGACACTGTGTACTGGATTTGTTTATATGGATAATATTTTCGATAAAGAAAATATTCATAAATCTGTGTTATCAGTTATTGCATGGTTTGTTTATATCACCCTGCTTTGGGGACATTTCCATGGTGGATGGCGAGGGAAACGGGTTTTATTTTTCCACGTTGCCGGCTCAATTATTTTAACCATGGCTTTTTTCGGTAACCGTCTGTTACAACAATTTATGATCGCTTAGTTTTTGGCTTAATACTCAATTATGCCGATAAATTGCAATAAGGAATCTTGTTTTGGATGATGTGTCTACAAGTACGCTAATCATCATACTGATAGTTTTAATTTTTTCATCAGCCTACTTCTCTGCATCAGAAACTAGCATGATGACGCTAAACCGCTATCGTTTAAAGCACTTAGCTAAGCAAGGCAATCGCTCTGCAATACGCGTCGAAAAGCTATTACAGCACCCCGATAAGCTATTAAGCCTTGTGCTTATCGGTAATAACCTCATTAATATTGTCGCATCTGCGCTTGCAACAATCATCGGTATACGCCTCTATGGTAATGCTGGTGTTGCTATAGCAACGGGTATTCTCACCTTTGTTATTTTAGTTTTTGCTGAAGTCATGCCTAAAACTATCGCGGCGCTCTACCCTGAAAAGATAGCCTTTCCAAGCAGTTATATATTAAAACCACTTCAAAAAATCATGACGCCAATTGTATGGATGTTCAATGCAATTACGGCCATCTTTATGCGTTGTTGTGGCATAAAATCATTGGTGATTCGCAGTGATGCAGTTAATAAAGAAGAACTGCGAACAATTGTTAATGAATCAAAAAATAAATTAAGCCGTCGAAATCAAGACATGTTGATTTCTATCCTAGATTTAGACAAGGTCACTGTCGGTGACATCATGCTACCAAGGAATGAAATTGTTGGGATTGACGTCAATGATGATTGGAAATCAATTGTCAGACAGCTTACCCACTCGCCTCATGGCCGTATTGTGCTTTATCGTGATTCTCTTGATGATGCTATCGGTATTCTCCGGGTACGTGAAGCCTATCGATTAATGGTAGAAAAACAAGAATTTAATAAGCAAAATTTAATCAAAGCCGCTGATAATATTTATTTTATTCCCAACAGCACTCCCTTAAATCTTCAGCTTGTTAACTTTCAACATAACAAAGAAAAACTTGGGATTATTGTTGATGAGTATGGTGAGATCCAAGGCCTAATTACCGTTGAAGATATTCTGGAAGAAATAGTGGGTGACTTTACAACTTCAATGTCTCCGTCTTTAGCAGAAGAAGTTATGCCTCAAAGCGACGGTAGCGTACTTGTGGATGGCTCGGCTAATATTCGCGAGCTGAACAAGGCTTTTGATTGGAATCTCCCTATAGAGGGTCCTAGGACCATTAACGGGATGGTGTTAGAGGCTATTGGCGATATTCCTCAACCAAATGAGCAAATTTTGATTGGCCACTATGTTATCGAGGTCTTGCTAGTAAGTGATAATATCGTCAAACAGGTAAGGATCAGTCCATTAGCATTCAATGCTCAACCTCCTGAATTTTAACTTGTTTAATTTGTTACGCTATTTCATACAAATAGAGCCTTAAATGATTTAAGGCTCTATCTTTTTGAATCAATTATTGTATCCAATAATTAAACATGTAATTGCGCTAACTTATCTTCTGGAAGTGCTAAGTCGTCGTTTTTATTAATACCAATTTTTGTATTAATCACATTACGGGCGATTTGCTGTGCTTCTTCCAATGAGTGCATTTGGCAAGTTCCACACTGATAAATATTTAATTCAGGAATTTTATTTTGATCTTTGACGTTCAAAACATCCTGCATAGCGGCTTTCCAAGCATCTGCAACACGCTGCTCGTCAGGCTGACCGATTAAACTCATATAAAAGCCTGTACGACATCCCATTGGCGAGATATCAATAATTTCAACACCATTACCATTTAGATGGTCACGCATGAAACCTGCAAACAAATGCTCTAGAGTATGAGTCCCTTTTTCAGTCATTGCTTCTTGATTTGGAACGGTAAAACGCAAATCGAATACGGTGATCGTATCACCGCTCGGCGTTTGCATGGTTTTTGCCACGCGAACAGCAGGTGCAGCCATACGCGTATGATCTACAGTAAAACTGTCTAATAACGGCATTTCGTGACCTCCTAGAAGATAAAAAAATATTTATAGAATAAATGAAACTATTTAAAAAATACGCAGTCTGAATTACTGAAAGACGCACATTTTTATTATCATCCCTGATTCTCTAAGATTTTTTATTTGGCCACTTAATGTGGCCATTTTCTTTTAACGTCCTGCGTGCGTATGCAGGTAGTCTTCAAAACTTTCCGTTTCGTTTTGTTCCATCAACGCTTGCTTTTCAATTGAAGCCAATCGAGCTTGTTCAAATTGCGCTTCTGTGATCACTTCGTAAGGTTCATTAATTAACTGCTCAAAATATTTCTCAGCTAGTTCTAAACCATAACCACCGATCCCTTTATCCAACATTTCATCCATCACTAATGCCGAATATGTCAAAGTTGGATCTTCAAACATCGCCACGAACTGATGACAAACTTCCTGATATTTTTCATCACAGCAAGTATCCAAAACTTCAGCAACACGAATAAGATCTTTAAAAAGTTGCTGTCCGACTTCAACGAGAGGCTTAACTTCACTACCACAGCCTAAACCAATTACTTGTCCCGGTTTTCGACCTTCAAGGATCACTCGATTCCAATTTTGACGACTACAATCTAACTCCTGAGCATTCATCTCAGGTGCATCAGCAAGTACGCACCATATTAAGAATAGATCAACAAATCGAGCTTGTGTTTCATTTACACCAATTGCACTAAATGGGTTGATATCGAGAGAACGCACTTCAATATATTCAATACCACCGCGGATTAGCGCATCCGAAGGCGATTCGCTGCCTTTTGGCACACGCTTAGGACGAATTGGTGCGTATAACTCATTTTCAATTTGTAGCACATTCGTATTTAACTGAATGTACTTACCCTCTTTCTTCACACCAAGTTGTTTAAATTCTTCAGATGGCTTGTGAATCGCTTTTTTAAGACTTTCGACATATTCCTCTAAATGATTAAACGTGATGTTTAAATCACTTTGAGATTTATTGGTATAACCAAGATCGCTCATTCGCAATGATGTCGCATATGGCAAGTAATACGTACCACATTCGGTTTTATTGAAAGTTAGCATGGTGTCTCTATCTTTAAGGAAAGAGCCACAAATAGCGGGTGATGCGCCGAATAAGTATGGAATAACCCACCCAAAGCGATAGTAGTTTCTAATAAGGCGCAAATAGCCATCAGAAATCTTATCTTTACCGCTTTCTTCGTCTTCTACCCCTGCCCAAGCTTGCCAAAACTCAATAGGTAAAGAGAAATTATAATGCACCCCTGCAATTGTCTGCATCAATGCACCGTAACGATTTTTTAACCCTTCACGATAAAGTGTTTTAAAACGTCCTACATTGGAAGAACCATATTGAGCAAGCGTAATTTTTCCTTCGCTTTCAATAAAGCACGGCATACTCAAAGGCCACATTCTTTCATCTTTAAGATGACGAGCAGTATAACGATGCAAATCTCTCAAAAATGCTAAATTATGGCTGATGCTTTTATCTACAGGTGTAATAAACTCAAGTAACGACTCTGCAAAATCTGTCGTGATCCACTTATGTGTTAGCGCCTTTCCTAGCGCTTCAGGATGCAATGTCTCTGCAATAGAACCTGTTGGAGTAACACGCAAGGTTTCACGCTCAATACCGCGTTGAATGCCATTGAGTGCTTTTGGGTGCGCCTCTAACCATGAGAGCGCTTTAGATACGTCCGGGATCAAATCGACCTCCCGCCTGTGATTTAGTTTTATGTTATTAAGGCAATTACTTTAGCTTAAATCACATAAATTGTCGCTGTCTAGATGTGTGGTTTATCGATGAATGGTGTAATAGATAGGTAAGTGAATGTGATATGCAAAATTTTAGATAAAAAAAAACTCCTCAATATGAGGAGTTTCTTAATGATGGTGCAACCGGGAGGATTCGAACCTCCGACCGCTCGGTTCGTAGCCGAGTACTCTATCCAGCTGAGCTACGGATGCATAATTTTTTATGTCGATAATCAATCGACTCTCAGGAATAAGAAATTAAGGGTAAATATTATATTGATATACTAGATTTTCTAGCCAAGAAATGGTGCATCCAGGAGGATTCGAACCTCCGACCGCTCGGTTCGTAGCCGAGTAC
>NZ_JBQDNB010000050.1:0-10389 GCF_052096715.1 Providencia sp. | reverse complement strand
GAGGTGATGATATCACCTCTGACTTGGTGACCAAATTAACTATGCCACTACATTTTTAATCTTCTAGTGTTTCCTTAGGTATTTAGCAAAGCTCAAATTTATGTTTTCTTTTCTATATTAATTTACACTTAATTTATGTGAAAACTTATTAAAACATTTATGCTGATAGTGTATTCATTTCTTGCTTCGTTTTACTTTGCCCCGATACTGAGGAATTTCTTTGTTGCTCAATTTCCCGTATTGCTTTCACTACAAACAAAAAGCCACCAATGATTAGCTGATAGCTATGAACCTTTACAAATATAAGATAGCTATTCATTGGTAATAGCGTACTGTCGCTTAACTCATTGTTTACTACCCTGTGACGAGGATGTAGTGAATTGCTGTGTAGTTATTGCTCATCATTGATGGGCGATTTTTTTACCCTTCCCACTTCAACGCCCTGAGTTACTTCTAATTATAATAAAAGTGACCAAAAGCTGGCTAATGCCATAATCCGTTATAAATATAAGTTACTAGAGGAACGCATGATACTTAAGCTTCTACTATTACTTTTAATATCAATATCTCAATTGTCATGGGCTTCTTATATAAACTCATGCAACCTAGATATTGATATTCTAGAAAATGCCTCTGCACAAATTTCTTGTCTTGAAATAGAAGAAAATATTTGTAACGACGAGGCTATCTCAATTCTAGTTAGTGGGAAAATAATTAATGCAAGGCCTTCTGGTCGAGCCGATAAAGGATGTCGTCAATACATAGGTCAGAATTATCGGCAATCATTATCAATAGATGATCCTAAACTAAACCTTAAGCGAGGAGACGTTGCTGTACTAAATGAAACTTTTGAAGAAGATAACCGCAACCCAATAAGTCGCTACACGCTATTTGTCGGCATCAAAAAGTAGTTATACATAAAGATCTATCAACGCCACTCTATGAATGACGTTTGTAGAATTAAATAAAACTAATGCTGCTGATTAGCTGGTGACAGCTCACCCTCTTCAAACCATGCATTCACCGCACGACCATCCGCTGATAAGTAATGGACATAGTATTGGTTAGCATCATTCTGATATTCAGCACGGCCTTTGACTTGCCCCTTTTCACCACTAATAGTGACCTGTACTAACTGACCTAATTCATGTTTAAACATATTTAACACTCCGTAGATACGGGAAAATCCCGTATCTATCCAATCTACCAGTAATTGACCAATGGGTATGGTACTTTACAAATATAAGGTGGCTATTGTTTAGACAACAGCGTACGGTTAATGTCCTCATGGAAAGCGACCTGTCTATTTGGACATAATAATAAGTTTATTCTTACCTAAAGCATTCAGACCTACATTTGTCATGTGGGTCTTTTTTTATTCTTTTGGAATACTTTTATCCAACTCTTCACGGAATAGAGCTGGTTTATCGAGCCCCTATGTTGCCATGGTATTTCTCCATTAAAAAGTCCCTTAATTGGAGGCTCATTGTTATTTGTTTCGCTTTGTTACAGTCATTAATATTTTTAAGGTGTATGTTCTTTAAAGAATTCCTGTGTAACCTCAAAAATGTTATTTGAATTGTTTTAGCCCATTCCTGTGTGGGCTATTTTTTTGGCCTTCCTCCTCAATCTCTCGAATTGCTTTCTTGTCCAAGTTACACGCCTTAATTACCGACATCAGCTCAATGTTATATTCAGCGATATCACCCCACGTCATTTTGTCAGGGATATCTGGTATCGGGCAATCAGCTAGTAGGCTTGCAGGAGTGGGGACGTGAGGCGCTAATACATATTCAGTCTTTGTATTGCCGCATCCTGTTAATAAGGCTATCAGGAGCAGTAACGGGAGCGCAGTCATTATCCACAAGAATAGTTTTGACGTCTTTCTTGGTTGTCTGTGCGTCCAGTGTGTTTTGTTGTTTAGCATCTATGGTTGCTCCAGAGATACGGTCAGCCGACCGTTGAGCGCCACCATTGACTTGTTTATTCAAGACGGTAATTAAGTCCTTCCAATCCTCTTTGTCGTACCGTGAACCTTGCCACATAACCTGTTTAGACAAATCAGTAAGAGTTGCCCACATGCGGTCATTTTGTGCTTTGGTTCGTTTGGGTTCGGAGAGTTTAATTTCGTATGGCTTGGCTGAATCTATCGGTAGGTTTTGTATTGCTTCGATGGCGTTCTGTTTGATGTTTTTACTACTGAGATAGTATGTCTTTAGTGACATTTAACCTCCAATTCTATTTTCAATAGTCGAAATACTTTAGTAGATAAATATTTCAATTTGTTACAACATGTAAGTGTCATAAGAACCAGTTATGTATGGAGCATGTCGCTGTGATTTTAGGCTATAAGATTTTTTTAATTCTTTTATTCGGTTTTTTAGCTTTCATAAGCACTGACCTTACAGATGCTATTGAATTGCTTGTTTGGTATTTAAGAAAAGAAGTGATCTAAACCTAGGAAGAGGAAATCTGCTTCCAAGTTAACCTCCTATTTTTTCCTGTCTAACTTCCTCATTTTCAACAATGTAACTCCGATTAATTTTATTCCTGTGTCATATCTATCAAACATGAAGTTTGCTAATTTCATGTTCAATATCAGCAACTTTCTAATCATTGATAGCTGAAATAGTACGGGCAAGAGGATGAATACAACGACTGTAGCTATAGGGTTCCCCCACTTGTTGCCTTTGGGTGAACTAACAACCGCATCAGGCTTAACCACTAAAACTTTTTCAGAGGGCTTGTCAGAGGATTCGTTAGAATTCTCGGACAATAGATTAGTTATTTCTTTTTTCTTTAAAGTATTTCTTTTGTGTGTCTCCAAGCTAGAGACTTCATTTGTCTCTAAGTTAGAGACATTTTTAGTCTTCAAGTTAGAGACACTGTCTCTAGATTGATTTTTCCATGCTGAAACCTCTTTATTAACGCCAATTTTATTACCTTCTAGAATGATGTAATTCATTGAAATCAATTCTTTCTTTGCCTTATTAACATTCTGTCTTGATAGTCCAGACACGTCCGCTAATTGAGAGTCGGCTATACGGTCATTCTTTTTTGCAAAACCATAAGTTTTACGAATTAGGGCTAACATGACTCTAAATTGCCGTGCAGTTAGGTTGCAGCACGAAAGCGATTCAAGTAACTCATTGGCAAGCTTTGTATAGCCATCTTCCAATTCTGCCATTCTTGGTTGCTCCGGCTTAATATATCGCTCCTCCGGATCACCTCTGGAGAATTGATAAACATTATCTATTGCTGTATTCACGATGTTCTCTCCTGACTAACCTCAGATAAGAATGTCCGGTATTACTATTTTTTATTGCTGGGGAATGGTTTGATTTCAATTGCTTGAATTCCACCCTCGGTTGCTGTTAACAAAATATTTCTACCCTCTCTGAGGGCTTTACTAATTGCGGTCTGATGTCCCCCAATTAATGATGCTGCCTTTTCCTGACTGTTATTTTTTACATACTCAGACAAAGGAATTCTTTCCATGGTAAATCTCCTTTTTATCCCACATTACGATAATACTGAAAGTATTAATAAAGGTCAATACATATGGTATTAACACTTTTAATAGTATTGGTATTAGAATTGAGACAATGAGCAATAAGAATAAATTGACGACAGAACAGCTTAATGACGCCAATCGTCTAAAGGCTTTGTATGAGTCCAAGAAAAAATCGCTAGGAATAACACAACAGCAAATTGCTGACATGCTTGATATAAGTCAGGGCGGGGTTGGTCATTATCTAAATGGTAGAAACCCACTTAACGTTCAAATCGCTTCAGTGTTTTCTAATTTACTGCAAGTACCTATAAGCGAGTTCAGCCCATCCCTTGCTAAAGAAGCTGAGCTGATCACTAACGCATTATCTCCAAATGTGTCTAATCCAAGGCCATATCGTCCAGCGCCTAAATACCCAGTAATTAGCTGGGTTCAAGCAGGGTCTTGGAATGAAGCTTGTGAGCCATACACACTGGATCAGATAGATGAGTGGTATGAGTCCGAAGTGCATGTGCAAGGCTCCGCATTCTGGTTAAAAGTCGAAGGCGATTCTATGACAGCAGCATCAGGCCAAAGCGTTCCTGAAGGGTCATTAGTGCTGGTTGATACTGGGCGAGAGGCTATAAATAACAGTTTAGTTATAGCTAAGTTAACAGATTCCAACGAAGCAACCTTTAAAAAATTGGTGATTGATGGTGGTCAAAAATTCTTAAAAGGCCTAAACCCTGCATGGCCAATAACACCAATTAATGGGAATTGTAAGATTATTGGCGTAGCTGTTCAAATGATGATGAAGCTAGTCTAGTGGCCTGACGACACGTTTTAGGAGAATGCATGGCACTCAATGAAACAGAAATTGCAGATATTAAGCGGTGCATGGAATTCTTTATGATGAAGCTCCGACCACCTGCTTTTGTTCGGGATGAGGTAGATTTGCAGTATAGAATCTGGGGTAATGAGGTAACTATTTATCGAGTCAATTACATTAATAATAAAAAGTACGACTCACCTATCGCTAAGATAGTGCTAAATCATCCTCACACACGCTGGAACCTATATAGCATGATTCAGCCTAACCAATGGATAGCTGCAATCAAAGAGTCGATACCGTCCTTCTCAGACGCAATTAAGATAGTCGAGGATGATGTGACTTGTTGCTTCTTTGGCTGACGACACGTTTTAATATGAAGAAAATACTTGAGTTCATCAGTAAAAATAAATTGTTAATCATCGTACTGATAATTGCCGTTGTAGCCGGTGCGATATTGCAGTTTACTGAGGAGCCTATGGCCTGGATTTCGATTTTCAATGCAGAGTGACGACACGTTTTAGGGTGCGAGTCCCACATAAATAAATAAGGATATCAATTGGATAACAACAAACTATCAGTAATCAATCCCCAAGGAGAATTGGAGTTATTCCCAGTGAAGGAAGTTGAGTTTGATGGTATCCAGATGGGGATAATGAATGACGGAACTCCATATTTAACATTGAGAGGGCTTTCTAGATTATGCGGGGTAGACCATAGAGCGCTTGGTAGGTTAACCACCAACTGGCTAGAAGAAAGAACAAAGCCGAGAGGAAAGAAAATTGACTCAATCCTTAGGGGAAAAGGATTAACACTCTCTAAATTATATACTGTTCTTAAAAATAGCACTGGTGAAGTATATGCATACTCTGACAGTGTATGCATGGCAATATTAGAGTATTACGCCCTTGATGCAGATTCATCCACATTTGATAATTCTGTAGCAAAAAAAAGATATAGAGACTTAGCTGAATACAGCTTAAGACGCTTTATTTTTCTCAATCTTGGAATTGACCCAGAAAACCCATTACGCAGTGCATGGAAGTGCTTTCAAGAAAGATTGCAGTTAAATGCAAATATACCATTTGGGTATTTTTCTATTTTTAGCGAAATGGCAGATTTAACACTACGGATGATCAATACAGGATTCAACCTTGGGCCAGCTTCAATACCGGATATAAGCATCGGAATAACTTGGGGTAAACACTGGGTAAAAAACGATTTATACAGTAAATATGGAGAAAGAACAAAACACCCGCATCATTATCCTGATTGGTTCCCTCAGCACAAATCGGGGGCTATAGAAGCATGGATATATCCAGATGACGCATTGGGTGAGTTTAGGCGTTGGCTACAGAGAATATACTTACCACAAAAATTCCCCACATACATAGAAAACAAAATTAAAGATGGTGCTATTCCAAAAGTAAATGCAGCTAACTTATTAACCCAAGTAAAAAAACCAGAATTGCCAAATAAATAACCACCCAGCCCTCCCCGCGAGGGCTTTTTTGTGCCCTATCCGCCCATCAAATCTATAGCTATCCCGTATATAGCAATTGACTGCTTATCCCGCTCACTTTCTCTTTGTTCTTTTAGTATTGCGGATATACGCTCACCAGTGACGTTATGCTTTGATTCGTTCAACAACATCACAGCTCTGCCAACCACTTGACATATACGCATATAGATTACATCTTGCTCAGTGTCCATAATTACCTCAGTGTGTTTCCTCCACAGTAACACCTAGGGCTAGGTATACCCACATAAGATTTGTATGTTTTTGCCTACTTAATATCTCTATCCAAAAAATCAATAGCATCATTCAATAATGTCATGTACTTAGCATCATCTGTTGCTGATATTCTTTCTGCTAACTCATTTTTTAATGTTGATTTAAATACAATCATATTGCCCGTAAGCAACTTAACAGTTGCATGGCCTATCTCACACATAATGTTATTCAAGCTATTTGCTGCCATGCTCTGTATCTCCATTTAACCTACTCAAAATTGAGATAAAATCACACAATTTTTTCTAAGCGCTATTCTCAACCATAGTAATCGCGTCGTTAAGAATGGCTTTTTTAGCAGGGTTTTGCTCATTGTCAGCCTTAACTACCAGTCCATCAACTATCCCATGCCAATACACCTTACTATCTAACGATATCAGCTCAACCGTCATCATACCTATCTCAGATAAAATCAATCTCGTCCTATCATCATATGTATTCATAAATCCTCCGAAGTGTCCTTTTTAGACAATCATGTATAAATATCGTTCTACATAATGCCGCCACCTCGCAAGATAAATAATTTTTGAAAATAAATTCCGTTTAAATTCAATAAATTAATACTTTCAGTATTTATTTTAATATCATTAGTATTGACCATAGGTAATACCTTTAGTATTATTAATCACATCAAAGGCAAGCAACATGAAATATACGATACGCCTCATGCTCTTTAATAATTAGGAACCAGATCTGACTAAGCGTTAGATCACCACTGAGTGGTTTTTAGGATTGGTGAAAAGGTTAATGGATTGGAATATATCGCACGTAAAGCGATGTTGTGAGTGATTCTGCATGAAGAAAACTTACATAAACAGAGAACCCTACCGCACCAATCACTAAAAATCACTTAGGAGGGAATTATGGCAATAATTACTGTTATTCCGAGAAATAACAACGCTAAAAAACGCCGATTAGCTAAGCAAATGGCATTTTGGGATAGAAAGAGATCGGAGTATTCAGCAATACCTAAAACCCGCTCAGTGGAAGAAATATTTGATTCGATTATCAAACCAGTAGACGAAACCGATGTACTGGCAAATTTACTTATCGGGATAAAAGACATACCCGATGTACAACGCAAGCAACCACGGCTACGCAAGCCGATTATGAGTGATGGAAGTGTTACGGCGCGGGGATGAAATGGACTTACCTTAATTGCTCATAAAATTTACGAATTTTTTCATTATAAATTAGGTTAAATTTTATCGGTTCTATAAAATTTGGTGATATTTCATATCTACATTCTGGGCTATTAAAGTGATCGCCCTTTACTGGCCTGATTACACCTTTTTTAATTAGAGATAAAATTTCAGGATTTTTCAATGAATCGTATTTCATTTTCGTTGTAAGACCCAGCGCTGCAAATATCGCAATAACCATTATTTCTTTTTCATTTAATCTAGATACTTTTATTTTATATTTGCTATTGGACATTTTACTTTTCATTAAGTGGTAAAAATAGGATAGCACCCTACATATTTGCTTAATAAAGTAGGAAATAAAAAAGCTTACTCCAATAGAAAACAGTATCGGGAGTATGTTTGGATATTCATTTCCTTTTAAATTTGCATTCAACAACTCAATAAATGAATTCGGCATATAAGCCAAAATAAGTACAAATGATACCAACCAAAACATATTAAACCTCAATGATGTATTTAGCTTTAAATAAGCTAAAGCAGCCTCAATCCAATTCGGCATGGTTGATAATCTCTTATTCTGTAGGGGTAAGCGGATTATAGCCGATTTCTCTCTGTAGGGGTACAGGAGAACCACCTCGCCTGACGTGGTTAAAAGCAGGCACAGTTAACTAATTACAGTCCATCAAGGTGGGCTGTGGTGAGATAGCTCAAAGCGATTTAACAAGTGGATGTTAACGGAAATAATGCACATCTATAATATAGTGACATTTTTTTGAGAGAGAATAGACCATTCCAGTATCAGGGGATTGTTCACAATTAACTAATTTTTTAGTTATCAATGACTCAGGAATATCATGACCTAGATTTCCATCAAGCCGACCATTCACTGAATCATAAATTAAAATTAATATCCTTTTTTCTTCAGAGCTAAGACTTTTCAGTATTTTAAATGCTTTTCTTCTAGATACATTTATTGGATTAAGCGGAAATATTAAATTTTTAAGTAATTTAATCATATTAGCTCACCTTAGCGGTTGATACTTTTCATACAAGTTATGTAAGTAAAATAATATTACATCAGATTAACCTTATAGCAACATTAATTGTTTCGAGTGTAAAAATAATCACCGAAACAACTCCTTAAATGAGTAATTAATATTTATTCTGTGGGCTGTAGTGAGTTGATTGAAATAAATTCGGTAAGATGCCTAGCACCTTATGAGGAGAGCTAGGCGATGTAACCAGATTAAGCCGATTGTACTTTCTTAGTCTTTTTTCCCGAGAGGATTAAAAAAACTAACTTACTCGCTATAGGCCACATTAAATTGGTCATAATAAACGCTATAGGCCACGCAATAATAAACTGCTTAAACCACACCGTAAAAAAATCGGGAATAAAACCGATAGAAATAAATAACATAATCCCTGACATCGAGGATGCCATAAGACAGGTCATTATTATTTGGGTGAGTATTATTGTTCGCTTATCCATCAAAAATCCTGTTTTAGGATGAGGGCGCGATTAGTGATAAAGAGACACGAAAAGGCACCACTCATCAAATGAAAGTGATGCCGAGGGTTCGGAATAGTATCCGACTTCATCTCAATACGAGGGCTGGAATAACCAAACCAGCCTTAATCTTTTCGGCGAATGAAATATACCACCAGAATTAATAATTACAATCAGCAAATTAATTATACAAAGTAAATCAATCTCATAAAGATGAGTTGATTAATAGATAGGAGATAGAGATGGATATTACATTAAAAGCTAAAAGTGCAATAGTTGAGCCGAATTGCTATCAAATGGTCGAAGTAAAATTAAATGGCACTTCTTTAGATGGAGAGATTGATGTTGCTGATATCGTCAATGAGTACTCAGCAAGCACGCTGCTAGATGGAATTGATAATGATGACATTATCGAGCACCTTGAAAACCAAGGTTACACGGTTACTAAAGACTAGCATCGTGTTTAGTTAATAGATAGGAGATAGAGTATGTGTGATTGTTTAAATTATGTCGAGAGAGAGTTAAAAGAGAAGTTTACAGTCCGTGTAAGTGAGGGTGGAAAAATATCTAACAGTGAAACTGGGTGGGATAACCAAGTCATTGATTTCACATTCGGAAGAACTCTTGTGATGCTTAATTATAAATTCGCTTACCGTGCCAAAAAGAAAAACGGTGAAATGGCGAAAAACCTAACCAGATTAGACACTAAGGTAAAAATGTCTCACTGCCCTTTCTGTGGCGTGAAATATGACAACTAGCATCGTGTTTAGTTAATTGGATTTAAACTATCAACACATGATTTAACTTTATTTGCTGCTTCAATTATTTTCTCATGAGAAATGTCAATAGCGATATTATCTCGTAATCTTGGGTTTAAAAAATCCAATTTAAATTTATAGTTCGATAAATAAATACTCGCATCATTTGTTCTGTAGCGATTTCGCATAGCAAACGAATTAAAATCATTTTTATCATCTACATAAACAACAAATTGCTCACCGTATTTTTCACTGCGTTTAAATTCAGCGCTTTTAATTCCAGAGCAAGGAACTGAATGAAAGTCATTATCTACTTCTATCTTTAAACAAAGATCATCAGGCTTGCATTGATTTGCAGCCAAGGCAGATACTGAAAATAAGAGCGCAGCAACAGTAATTAATTTCATAATCATAAATCCATTTATTTAAGTTAAATGGATTATATCAGCATTTTATTTATTAACGGAGAAACAATATGTTCGATTACATCAATGAAACTTACGGCTTAAACATTAAAAAAGGTGACCGTGTTCGATATACATACGGCAAAGAACCCAAGGAAGGAACAATAGTTGGTGTTCACGCAGGTATCCTCTCGCGCTGATCAGGATATTACATTTGAAAGTATTGCCAATAAATGGATGGAGCTAAAAAGGGTTGAAGTTGCTGCCAGTACATTCGAAGCATATAAATCAATATTACATGTCTCTTTATTTTTTATAAATGGTAAAAAAAATATTAACCAATTTAAACCAGAGGATATCCTTACCCTTAGAAATAAAATATTAACCTCCCCCACTATTGAACCTGAAATGTAGTGGCATAGTTAATTTGGTCACCAAGTCAGAGGTGATATCATCACCTC
>NZ_JBQDNB010000049.1:0-11347 GCF_052096715.1 Providencia sp. | reverse complement strand
AACTCATCTTTCGATGTCGACACTAAATTCTGTGAATCAGGTCGTTGTTGCGAGGTGTGTATACTACGTTTTTCTTTTAGAAAGTCAAGTGGTTATTTTCAACTTTTTCTTTCTTCACACCTTAGTGTCACTCACTTTTTCAAGTTTGGCTTAGGGTTTTCTTTTTCTAACCCTGACCACCGAAGTGGTTTGCCGTGACAACGGATGCGAATTATAGGGAGCTCTTAAAATTACACAACCTTTTTTTTAAAAAATAATACTGTTTGCGGATAAAATCATCACTATGTGTTTTTTACTACCACAATGGTTATAAAAGAAGCTCAATTTTCTTTATACTTATAGTATTATTCTTTTCTTTCTAAGATATTAATCTTCATAGATTGATTTTCTTTTATGGTTACCAATATGAATAAATTACTAAGACCTTATTTAAATACTTATCCAACTATCACATCTACTGTGTTTATCGATCCGTCTTCCGTAATTATTGGGGATGTTCGCTTAGCAGATGACGTCAGTATCTGGCCTTTATCTGTATTACGCGGTGATGTTAACTATATTTCAATTGGTGCCCGTACAAATATACAAGATGGGTCTGTTTTACATGTCACTCACAAATCTTTAAATAACCCTGAAGGTAATCCATTAATTATTGGAGAAGATGTCACCATCGGTCATAAAGTCATGCTTCACGGTTGCACAATCGGAGATCGAGTATTGGTTGGTATGGGCTCTGTCATTATAGATGGTGCAATAATTGAAAATGATGTTGTCATCGGTGCAAATAGTTTAGTTACACAAGGAAAGAGATTGGAATCAGGCTACCTGTATATAGGTAGCCCTGCAAAAGCTGTTAGAAAACTCACAGACAAAGAACTCAATCATTTACGTTACTCAGCAAATAATTATGTTGAATGGAAAAACAACTATTTGTCCTCTGACAACATATAGACGTCATTTTCATCTTTGAGGCCTTGACCAATCAAAGCCTCAAACTCTTCTTCTAAATCCCAACGGTGACTTTGGAATAAAGCAAGTGCCGTTTCTTGCTTACCATAGCGACTATATAGAAACGACTCTGAAATAATACACTCCGATAGCATTCCGCTAATAAGTACAGGAAATCGCACTTTGCGTGCTAATGCATCCCATTCTTCTCTATCTGGAAATTGAATGGCCTGATTCATATCCTGAGCTCACGTTGTAATATCGATAAAACGGGTGCTATTTCGGGAAGAATGCCGTGCCATAGTTTAAATGCAAATGCAGCCTGCCCAACTAACATACCTAGCCCATCAGCCACTATTTTTGTTTTATGCTCACCTGCAAATGAAAGAAACGGTGTTAGCGTGTTTTGATAAAACATGTCATAACAAGCAACCTCTGAAGAAAAAATATCAGGGCTAATCTCTGGGATCTCTCCGTTCACACCTGAAGAGGTCGCATTAATAATAAGATCAAATTCAGCAGATGCGATCTGACAGATCTCCCGACCTTGAATATGACCAATTCCCGAAAATTGCTCAACTAATCGTTCAACTTTGGAAAAAGTTCTATTCGTCAATGTGATATGACAACCATATTCTAAAAGAGGCAGCAAAGCACCTCGGGTTGCACCACCAGCGCCAATAATTAAAATTTTACTATTTGAATGAATAAACTCGAGTCGTTGTAGATCTAACAACAACCCCATTCCATCGGTGTTATCGCCTAGCAAACGATGATCATCAAGCTTCATGATGGTGTTTACAGCGCCACAAATTTGAGCTCTATCTGTCAATTCTGAAACTAACTGGTATGCTCTTTCTTTAAATGGCAATGTAATATTTGCGCCTTTCCCACCCTGAGAGAGAAAATTTACGACATTCTGCTCAAAACTATCTATCGGTGATAAGATTTTTTGGTACTCGAGGGAAACGCCTGTCTGCTCAGCAAACATTTGGTGTATCAATGGTGACTTGCTGTGCTCAATTGGGTTTCCAAAAACGGCAAACATTTCCATTTAATATTTATCCTTTACGATATAATTGCCCAGTCTTAGCATCTTTAATTTCAGATGGATTCTGTCGACCACCCACTAATCCATCAAGGACTGGAATGCTACCGTGAAATTGTTCAATAACATCATTAGTTGTTCTACAAGGCTCTAAACCACTCAAATTTGCACTTGTCGAAACAATTGGCTTTCCATATCGTTTACATAGCGCTTTAACTAATTCATGATCCGTGACTCGAACAGCTAAGGTATCAAATTTTCCCGTTAACCATTTTGGTGTGGTTGTTTTTGCTGGTATCACCCAAGTAACAGGTCCCGGCCAACTACTATACATGACGTCCATTTGCGCATGGGTTAACTGGCTATCATCAACATAGTTTTTCAATTGCTCATAATTATCAGCAATAAGAATCAATCCTTTTTCCCATGGACGCTGTTTTAGTTCAAGTAGCTTATTAACCGCTTTCTCACTATCAGGGTCACATCCCAAGCCAAAAACCGCTTCGGTTGGATACGCAATAACTTCTTCTTGTTCAAGTGATGTAATAATACGTTCAATTGCAGGTGTAGATTTATTTTGCATAGTTTTAACTCATTATTTTTCTTGTGACTTACCACAACGTTTACTGGCACAACATAATTTTACGCCCTGTCCGCCCTTTTTTTCCATCAATAATGGATATTCACAAAACTCACACTTTCCAGTAACTGGCTTATTATTGATTATAAATTGGCAGCTAGGATAATTATCACAAGCATAAAATGTCTTTCCAAACCTAGACTTACGCTGTAGCAGATTGCCTTTTTGACATTGAGGACAAGGGATCTTAGTTTCATCCGGCTTATCAATTAATTCAGTATGCTCACAACTAGGATAATGACTACAACCAATGAACATACCAAATCGGCCTTGTTTTAAGACTAAATCATGTCCACATTTAGGGCAGTTATGTCCCTCTAGTATTTTAACAATATGGCTTTCAGTTACTGAGCGTAATGGCCGCAAGTAATGGCATTCTGGATAACCAGAGCAAGCCAGAAAAGGGCCATGAGCACCATTACGAATAACAAGTAAGGCGCTACATTCAGGACAATATTCATTTTTTTCTGTATCAAAAGGCAATTGCTTCGACATGATTTTCTCTTAACTAACTCAACCTTATGTATCCACCAGCAGTAGAGGTAATAATTCCATTTATCTCCATTTCAGTTAAAAGTGAAATTATTTGTGTTATTGGCATTTGCATCTGTTCTGCAATTACATCTACGGGTGTAGCTTGGTATCCCACCATACCTAAAATTTTATTTTCTGTCAGGTTAAACTCTGTAACGGGTATATCTTCTCCCACTAATTCTGATTGTACCCAACTTAACTCACACTCTAGATGTTGTATGATATCCTCTGGTTGAGCCAATAAATAAGCGCCTTGTTGTAATAACCAATGATTACCACTAAATGCAGTGTTTCCTAGCGGCGCAGGTAATGTGAAAAGATCTCTATTTTGTTCAATTGCATAACGTGCAGTTATCAATGATCCACTTTTCATACCCGCCTCAATAACCACAATTGCTTTACTTAGACCACTAATAATTCGATTGCGTCGTGGAAATTGTTTTGGCAAAGGAGGGGTATCAGGTAAGTATTCAGAAACAAGTAATCCCTCTTGTTTGATTTGTTCAGCTAAAGATATATGTTGTTTCGGATAAATATTTCCAAGTCCACTACCTAATACAGCAATTGTATTACCGTGATTTGCAATTGCAGCTTTATGGCTCATTCCATCAATTCCTAAAGCAAGACCACTTGTAATCGTTAGCCCATAACTCACAAACTCTTTTACAAATATTTCTGTCCATTTTTGTCCATATTCACTCGCTTGACGACTTCCGATGATGGCAATTTGTGCTGTTGCCAATAATTCCTGTCTTCCTACTATAAAAAGCACAAGAGGAGGGTTATGGATTTGTTTTAATAAAAATGGATATTGAGGATTACTAAATGTAATCATCTGATTTTCTTTATTATCTAACCATTTGAGAACTAAGTTAATTCGATGCGTTGGCATATTCAAAAATTGTAAGCTTTGCATTTCATTCAAACCACATTTTTGCAAAGTCGTACAACTCATTCTATTTAATTGTTTTAGCTTATTAATTATTTGTAATGCGTACTGGGGTAATACTTTATTTACCTGAGACATCCTTAGCCAAATTTCCTTCACATTCATTTTGTCATCCTGACTTGTTTATTAACATGTTCTTTGGTGAACAAATCATAACCAATACTGTCAATATGCTAGATAAATGTCTAGAATAGGCATTAATTCCCATTCACATTCTTGGAAGCCGTTCGAAAAATCTATGTCAGTATTAAACGTATTACATTATCCAGACGAACGCTTACGCACTATTGCAAAGCCAGTCGAAAAAATTGATGCCTCAATTCAACGTATAATCGATGATATGTTCGAGACTATGTATGAAGAGGAAGGTATAGGGCTTGCTGCAACTCAAGTTGACATCCACAAGCGAATTATCGTTATTGATGTCTCTGAATCACGCAATGAGCGCCTTGTACTTATTAATCCTGAGCTGCTCGATAAATCAGGAGAAACAGGTATAGAGGAAGGCTGCCTTTCAATACCAGAACAACATGGGTTCGTCCCAAGAGCTGAACAGGTAAAAGTTCGAGCCCTAGACTACAATGGTGACTCATTTGAACTGGAAGCTGATGGGCTGCTAGCTATTTGTATCCAACATGAAATGGATCATCTTGTTGGTAAGTTATTCGTTGATTATCTATCTCCGCTAAAACGCCAGCGTATCCGTCAAAAAGTTGAAAAACTAGATAGAATAAAAGCAAAAGAAGCCAAGAATAGCTAATTAAATAAACAGGGAAAATTCTGTGTCAGAACCATTAAAAATTATCTTTGCAGGTACTCCCGATTTTGCAGCCAAGCATTTAGCTGCATTACTTGAAACTAACCATCAAATTGTTGGTGTTCTTACTCGTCATGATAAACCGGCAGGTAGAGGAAAAAAACTCACACCAAGTCCTGTTAAGATGCTAGCAGAAGAACATAAAATTCCCATCTTTCAGCCTACTACGCTAAAAGATACGGAGAACCAGCAGTGGATTAAAGATAGAAATGCCGACTTAATGATTGTGGTTGCTTATGGCTTAATTTTACCACAAGCCGTTTTAGATATTCCTCGTCTTGGTTGCCTTAA
Organism: Providencia sp.; assembly: GCF_052096715.1. Lineage (NCBI taxonomy): Bacteria > Pseudomonadati > Pseudomonadota > Gammaproteobacteria > Enterobacterales > Morganellaceae > Providencia > Providencia sp. Next base: position 6,120 of record NZ_JBQDNB010000049.1, on the reverse strand, counting down.
CGTCCACGGTTCCTTACTACCTCGTTGGCGAGGAGCTGCACCAATTCAACGCTCTATATGGGCTGGCGACAATGAAACGGGTGTGACTATTATGCAAATGGACGCAGGTCTTGATACCGGTGATATGTTATATAAAACAACTTGCGCTATTACCTCCGATGATACAAGTGCAACACTATATGACAAATTAGCCATAACAGGTCCTAAAGCACTTATTCATACTGTAGAAATGCTATCATCTGGTCATTGTATTCCAGAAAAGCAGGATAATTCATTAGCAAATTACGCTGAAAAATTATCCAAAGAAGAAGCACGTATTGATTGGCAGCAACCAGCAGAGCACATTGAACGTTGTATCCGAGCATTTAACCCTTGGCCGATGAGTTATTTTATCATTCAAGAGCAACTAATCAAAGTTTGGCAAGCTGAAGTCATTACTGAAATACATAATAAGCAGCCTGGAACTATAATTAGCGCCGATAAAAAAGGAATTAGCATTGCCACTGGTAATGGAATTCTCAATATAACCCAGTTGCAACCTCCAGGAAAAAAAGCGATGAGCGCACAAGATTTATTAAATTCCCGTCGCGAATGGTTCACTCCTGAACAACAGATAGACTAATTTATCTACAAAATTGCCTGTAGATAAACTCAGGCAATTTTCATTCAGAAACTAAAAGACACACCTTCTCTTATGAAAAATACATATAATTTACGCAGTATTGCGGCGACTGCCATTAGCCAAGTACTTGATAATGGACAATCACTAAGTGCAGTGCTTCCCGAGCTACAACGAAATATAAATGATAAAGATAAATCTTTATTACAAGAGATTTGCTTCGGTGTCTTAAGATATCTACCTAAACTTGAATGGTTTATTAGCCAATTAATGGAAAAACCATTAACTGGGAAACAAAGAACCTTACATTACTTAATTATAGTTGGTATTTATCAACTACTTTATACCCGAATCCCAGCACATGCTGCATTAGCTGAAACTGTAGATGGGGCGGTTGCATTAAAGCGCCCTCAGTTAAAAGGACTTGTAAATGGTGTACTACGATCTTTTTTACGCCAACAAGTACAATTAGAAGAGCGCAATGAAAACAATAATAGCCAATACCTACATCCAAGTTGGTTATTAAAACGCTTACAAGATGCATATCCTAATGAATGGCAATCAATTGTAGATGCTAACAATCAGCGTCCACCTATGTGGTTAAGAGTCAACTCTCAATACCATAGCGCAAAGCAATACCTTGAATTATTAGAACAAGTTGATATTTCAGCACAACTACATCCTTCACGCCCTAGTGCTATATGCTTAGATGAACCAACCCCTGTATCAAAATTACCTGGATTTGAAGATGGTTGGTCAACAGTTCAAGATGCTTCAGCTCAAGGCTGTGCAGAACTTCTTCAGCCAAAAAATAATGAAAATATTTTAGACCTCTGCGCTGCACCTGGAGGTAAAACAACTCACATTCTAGAATTAGCGCCCAAGGCCAATGTGCTTGCAGTCGATATTGACGAATTTCGTCTAAAACGAGTTAAAGAAAATCTAAAACGACTAAAACAGCATGCAACCGTAATTGAAGGTGATGGAACTAAACCGGAACAATGGGCTGATGGACAACTGTTTGACAGAATTTTACTTGATGCACCATGCTCAGCGACTGGTGTTATAAGACGTCATCCTGACATCAAATGGCTAAGACGTGATTCTGATATAAATGAACTTGCACAACTACAATCTAAGATTTTAGAATCAATTTGGCCATACCTTAAACCTAACGGAACACTTCTTTATGCAACATGTTCTGTGCTCCCTGAAGAAAATAGTCTACAAGTTCAAAATTTTCTCGCTAAACACTCAGACGCGAGCCTAAATGATGGAACTGAAGCCGGATTGCAAATACTGCCGAGCACCACTGGTGGTGATGGATTTTTTTATGCCCGCTTGGTAAAACAGGCACAGTAACAGGCGATAAATTCTCACATATAGGAATATGCAATGAAGATCATTATTCTAGGTGCCGGACAAGTTGGCGGTACACTCGCTGAAAATTTAGTTGATGAGAACAATGATATTACTGTCGTTGACACCGATGCGGATCGATTACGTCAACTTCAAGATCAATTTGATCTACGAGTTGTCAATGGCCATGGCTCTCATCCCAGAGTCCTTAGGGATGCAGGAGCAGAAGATGCTGATATGCTAGTTGCTGTCACTAACTCTGACGAAACGAATATGATTGCATGCCAAATTGCATATAGCCTCTTTAATACGCCTAATAAAATTGCCCGTATTAGAGCTACTGAATATATACGTGAAGCCGATAAATTATTTCTGCCTGAGCAAATTCCAATTGACTATTTAATTTCTCCTGAGCAATTAGTCATCGATTACATCTACAAGCTCATTCAGTACCCTGGCGCACTTCAAGTTGTTAACTTTGCAGAAGGCAAAGTCAGTATTGTTGCGGTCAAAGCCTACTATGGCGGCTCACTCGTTGGTAATGCTCTTTCTAGTTTACGCGAACACATGCCCCACATTGATACTCGTGTTGTCGCTATATTTCGCCAAGATAGACCGATACGTCCTCAAGGCTCGACAATTATTGAGGCAGGTGATGAAGTCTTTTTCGTCGCATCAACTCAACATATTCGAGCCGTTATGAGTGAACTTCAACGACTAGAAAAACCTTACAAGCGCTTAATGATAGTTGGTGGTGGTAATGTTGGTGCGGGATTAGCCAAACGACTCGAAAAAGATTATAGCGTCAAATTAGTCGAACGAAACCAACAAAGGGCAACTGAACTTGCCGAGTTGTTACATGACACAATTGTTTTTTATGGTGATGCATCTGATCAAGAATTATTAACTGAAGAACATATCGAGCAAATGGATGTGTTTATTGCCGTAACTAATGATGATGAAGCAAATATTATGTCAGCAATGCTAGCTAAAAAAATGGGCGCGAAAAAAGCAATGGTACTGATACAACGCTCCGCTTATGTTGAATTAGTTCAAGGTGGCGTAATTGATATTGCGGTATCACCTCAACAAGCAACAATTTCTGCCTTATTAAGTCATGTCAGAAAAGCAGATATAGTAAGTGTTTCGTCATTAAGAAGAGGTGTTGCTGAAGCAATAGAAGCTATTGCCCATGGTGATGAAAATACATCCAAGGTTGTTGGTAAAAAAATATCAGAAATAAAACTACCACCTGGCACTATTATTGGTGCAATAGTAAGAGAAGATGAAGTTATTATTGCGAGTGATTACCATATTATTGAGCAAGGGGATCACGTCATCATGTTTATTACAGATAAAAAATATGTACCCGATGTCGAAAAACTATTCCAACCTAGCCCTTTCTTTTTATAGTAATAAGAAAAAGTAATAAATATTTGCAGCATAATTATTTTAGATACTATAATTTGTTAATCACATACATACTTTGTAGCAATTGAGTTACTTATTCAGGTTAAGGGGTCATCAAATGAGTTTTTTAAAAGAGTTTCGTGAATTTGCCATGAAAGGCAATGTTGTGGATATGGCAGTCGGTATTATTATTGGTGCTGCATTCGGGAAAATAGTTTCATCATTAGTTGCTGATATCATTATGCCACCTCTAGGCTTACTAATTGGTGGGGTTGATTTTAAACAATTCAGTATAATATTAAGAGAAGCACATGAAGGTTTACCTGCGGTAGTCCTTAATTATGGTGTTTTCTTACAAACAGTCTTTGATTTCGTTATTGTTGCTTTCGCAATATTTATGGCAATAAAAGTAATGAATAAAGTTCGCCGTGAAAAAGAAGAAGCAACACCAACTGAACCACCGGCACCAACTTCAGAAGAAGTATTATTATCAGAAATCCGTGATTTATTGAAAGAACAGAATAAGAAATAATTAAAAGGCCAGTGGTAATAAGTATATTAACTGATTACCACTGGCCTCCCAGTTAGCGTTTTTATTATTTACTCCTTTACGATTATAACTTCCTTTACCTTTTTTATTTTTTTCAACCCGTTGGCGAAATAATGGATCATGTAATAATGCCTCAATTGCATTATCTTTAATCTCACCGCGTTTATGCTGATATTTGCTCATAGCAGACCTTTTAACGTTAATTGATGATTTATAATTTAATAAATCTTTGATGCACCCTTCTCTAGAATCTCCATAATTGAACAATAGGTTGTGGCATGTTCATCACCACAACATACGGAACTCAACATTTTTAATGAGTCTCGCATAATAATAAGCTCTTGAATCTTTTTTTCAACCTCATGTAATCTGAGATCAACAATATGCTTTGATTGCTGACATGTATGATGCTCTGGATCGACTCTAATTGAAAGTAATTCCGTGATAGCCTCTAAAGTAAAACCCAGTTGCTTAGCATAACGAATAAAACGTAACCGTTGCAAATCCTGTTCCGTAAATAATCGGTAACCCCCTTCCGTTCTAACTTTATGCCCCATTAACCCCTGCTTTTCATAAAAACGAATAGTATCAGGAGTCACATCCGCAAGCTTAGCGATTTGGCCTATTTTATACATATTCATAATTTCTCACCAGTAGGTATGGATTTATAAAGAATATTTCAAGGGTAAAATGCAAATATGAAGGGTAAGAATAGCAGGTACAAAAAAACCGGGCAATAAATACCCGGTTTTCTTGAAAGCAATTACAGATTACTCTGCAACAACTTCTTGAGACTCTACAGCACGGTCAACAAGTTCGATGTAAGCCATCGGAGCATTGTCACCTGTACGGTGTCCACACTTAAGAATACGAGTGTAACCACCAGCACGAGCTGCGAAACGAGGTCCCAGTTCATTAAATAATTTTGCCACGATCTCGTTATCACGAGTACGGGCGAATGCCAGACGACGATTAGCAACGCTATCCGTCTTGGCAAGAGTAATCAGCGGCTCAACGACGCGACGCAGTTCTTTCGCTTTAGGCAGAGTCGTCTTGATTATCTCGTGACGAACTAAAGAACCTGCCATGTTACGGAACATAGCTTGGCGGTGGCTGCTGTTGCGGTTCAATTGACGACCACTCTTACGATGGCGCATGACCTTATCCTTCTCAGTAAAACCTTAACCTGTGACCTAATCGTCAGCGATACTAGCTGGCGGCCAATTTTCTAAGCGCATGCCCAGAGAAAGACCGCGAGATGCCAAGACGTCCTTAATTTCAGTAAGTGATTTCTTACCAAGGTTAGGCGTTTTAAGCAACTCAACTTCTGTACGCTGTACAAGATCACCGATGTAGTGGATAGCTTCTGCTTTAAGGCAGTTAGCAGAGCGGACAGTCAATTCCAGATCGTCAACTGGGCGCAGTAAGATAGGATCGAATTCTGGTTTCTCTTCTTTAACTTCTGGTTGACGTACATCACGTAAATCAACAAAAGCTTCAAGTTGTTCAGCCAGAATGGTCGCTGCACGGCGAATCGCCTCTTCAGGATCGATTGTACCGTTAGTTTCCATTTCAATAACTAACTTATCCAAGTCAGTACGTTGCTCAACACGAGCTGCTTCAACATTGTAGGCTATACGCTCTACAGGGCTGTAGCAAGCATCGACTAACAAACGACCAATTGGGCGCTCATCTTCTTCCGAATGAACTCGGGCAGAAGCCGGCACATAACCACGACCACGCTGAACTTTAATGCGCATATTAATAGACGCACTTTCGTCAGTAAGGTGGCAAATGATGTGCTGTGGCTTGACGATTTCGACATCACCATCATGGATGATGTCGGCGGCGGTTACAGGGCCAATGCCAGATTTATTCAAGGTTAAAATAACTTCATCTTTCCCCTGAACTTTAACCGCCAGCCCTTTCAGGTTGAGGAGAATCTCCAGGATATCTTCCTGTACACCTTCTTTAGTGCTGTACTCATGCAGTACACCATCAATCTCAACCTCTGTCACCGCACAACCCGGCATAGACGAAAGCAGAATACGGCGCAGTGCGTTACCAAGAGTATGGCCAAAGCCACGCTCTAAAGGCTCAAGGGTCACCTTAGCGTGCGTCGAACTCACTTGCTCGATATCTACCAGGCGCGGTTTTAGAAACTCTGTCACAGAACCCTGCA
>NZ_JBQDNB010000048.1:9263-11668 GCF_052096715.1 Providencia sp. | reverse complement strand
ACGGCCCTTCGGTTGCAGGTCTGCAGCGTTCGGTCGGTAATGGCGCAATGAGTAACTCAATTGTCGAAATTGAGGATGCCAAATGTATTTTTGTCTTCGGTTATAATGCCGCAGACTCACACCCTATTGTCGCGCGTCGTATTTTAAAAGCGAAAGAAAAAGGGGCTCAAATTATTGTTTGTGATCCGCGTTATATTGAAACCGCGCGTATCGCAGATATTCATTTACCATTGAAAAACGGCTCTAATATTGCATTACTAAATGCATTCGCTCACGTGATCATTGAAGAAAACCTGTATGACCAAGCCTTTATTGAGGCTCACACAGATAAATTCGATGAATACCGTGCTTTAGTCGCACCTTATACACCTGAATCTGTTGAAGAAACAACCGGTATCAAAGCCGAAGATATCCGTAGAACGGCTCGCATGTATGCAAATGCTGAAAGTGCCATGATTTTATGGGGCATGGGTGTCACACAATTCTATCAAGGTGTCGAAACCGTTCAATCCCTCACAAGTTTAGCATTATTAACGGGTAACTTAGGTAAACCGCATGTTGGGGTCGGCCCCGTTCGTGGTCAAAATAATGTTCAAGGCGCCTGTGATATGGGTGCTCTGCCAAATACTTTGCCGGGTTATCAATATGTCGATGATAAAGCGGCACTTGATAAATTTGCTAAGTTTTGGGGCATTGAAAAAATGCCAGATGAAAATGGGATCCCATTAAGTGAAGTTCCACATTTCATCGATGAAGGTATTTTAAAAGCGCACTATGTCATGGGTGAAGATCCACTGCAAACTGAACCTGATTTAGCGACCATTCGTCGTACTTTCGATAAATTAGAGCTATTGATTGTTCAAGATATCTTTATGACTAAAACAGCCGCTATTGCGGATGTTATTTTCCCAGCAACCTCTTGGGGAGAACACGAAGGTGTCTATACCGCAGCAGATCGTGGATTCCAACGTTTTTATAAAGCGGTTGAACCTGTTGGTGATGTGAAAAAAGACTGGGAAATTATCAGTTTGATGTCCACCGCAATGGGCTATCCGATGCACTATAACAACACCAAAGAAATTTGGGATGAGCTACGTGAGCTTTGCCCTATTTACTATGGTGCTACTTATGAAAAATTGGCAGGTCTCGCCTATATCCAATGGCCATGTCGTACATTGGAAAGTGAAGGTACTGAATACTTATACGAAGGAGGCAATTTCGATACGCCAAATGGTAGAGGTCAGTTCTTTACTTGTGATTGGCATCCACCGATTGACCAAGTTAGCGCTGATTATCCGATGGTACTTGCCACAGTCCGTGAGGTTGGCCATTACTCTTGCCGTTCCATGACCGGTAACTGTAAAGCGCTTGCGGCATTAGCAGATGAACCCGGTTTTGTTCAGATAAATACCGCTGATGCGAAGAAATTGGGTATTAAAGATCAAGAGCTGGTATGGATAGCCTCTAAACAAGGTAAAGTTATCACTCGTGCAAATATTAGTGAACGTCCTAATAAAGGTGCGATTTATATGACTTATCAATGGTGGATTGGTGCTTGTAATGAGTTAGTAGCAGAAAACCTCAGCCCAATAACCAAAACACCTGAGTACAAGTATTGTGCAGTCCGTGTAGAACCAATTGTGGATCAACACAAAGCTGAGCACTATGTTGTACAAGAGTATACGGCGATTAAGCGTAGATTACGCGAGGCTGCCGAGGGAGTTTAGTTTTCCCTTCATTTTTTATACTGTAAAAAACTGTTCGGGTCACATGCATATAAGTATGTGACCCGATTTTTTTATTCGTAATCTAGTAACAATATCGATTACTTTCAAATCACAAAAATAATAATTTCATTTAATAGCTAAGCATGTAATTACCAATTAATGGCTCTTCAACTAATTAACCTTAGCCAGTCCTTAATAATCCAATTCAATTTATTCAAATATTAATAATTATACATTTCCAACTTAAATCTTAATAAGAATTATTATTAATTAGAATGCTACAATTTATATTTAAATTAGTTTGAATTGTAAATAGATAGAACAGAAAATTATTTTGAAGGGAATAAGCAAATATGTAGTTAGACTCTCCACATAACACAAAGAATGGTAACTATAAAAATTAAAATAAGTTTAATAAATTTGATTCTTAATCACTCCCCAAATACTCCTCAAAATAATTTGTGTTGTAGGTAGGCGGCAATTGAGCTAATCCTTGGGAGCATACACAAGTATGTGACCGAGGTTGGCGAATGAAGCCAACACCCCTACAGCACAAAGTATGAAGAGGAAACACCCAAAATAATTAGGGTTGTAGATAGGCGGCAAGTAAAGCTAATCCTTGGGAGCATACATAAGTATGTGACCGAGGTTGGCGAATGAAGCCAACACCCCTACAGC
>NZ_JBQDNB010000048.1:0-9163 GCF_052096715.1 Providencia sp. | reverse complement strand
AGGTTGGCGAATGAAGCCAACACCCCTACAGCTCGAAGTATGACAGGTATACGAACTAAAAAAGATCTTGGACACAAATCCCTAACCTCTGCATCCTCGACAACAACGTCGTCCGCTTCAACCCTAGACGTGTTGCTGCCCCTCTTGCACCAGCAACCACCCCATTCGTTGCTTTTAGTGCAGCAATAATTCTATCCCTTTCCTCGTCATCATTTTCAGGCGCCTCTGTTTGCATTCGCTTTTCGAGCAACGTCGGAGTTTGCAGTGCATTTTTAAGGCGTGATGGCTTTGGGATATTCAGCTCATGTAACTGTAAATTAAGTGTATTACCGCGGGTAAGGATCACTGCTCGTTCAATCACATTTTCTAGTTCTCGCACATTACCGGGCCATGGATAGCGAGAAAGCTGTTCCAGAGCATCGAGTGGAATGCAGTCTATTTTTCGGTTCATTCTCTGAGCAATTTTTTGCGTAAAATAGGTTGCCAGCAGTGCGATATCCTCTGGTCTCTCTCGTAACGGTGGGATCACAATAGGGAATACATTCAAACGGTAATAGAGATCTTCTCGAAATTCACGGTCATTGGTCATGGATTTAAGATTACGATTTGTGGCTGCTATTAGTCTAACATCCACGGGTATCACTTTATTACCGCCAATACGTTCAATTTCACGTTCTTGCAGCACTCTCAATAACTTGGGTTGAAGATCTAACGGCATATCACCGATTTCATCTAAAAATAGCGTACTTTTATCCGCCATTTCAAAACGGCCAATATGTGTTGTGGTAGCTCCGGTAAACGCGCCTTTATCATGACCAAATAAATCACTTTCTAGCAACCCTGATGGAACAGCAGCACAGTTCATCTTAATCATAGTGCGTTGATGTCTATCACTTAAACGATGAATAGCTCGCGCGATAAGCTCCTTACCAGTTCCCGTTTCACCTAAGATAAGCACGGTGCTATCACTGTGAGCCACCAAATCAACTTGCTCTAATACATTACGCATCGCTTCGCTTTGAAAAATAATTTCACTGAAACTATCAGTACGATGTATCTGTTCAGTCAACCAAAGATTTTCAGTTTTCAGGCTGTCTTTTAAACGAGTAATTTCACCATAAGCAGCTGCGTTATCAACTGCAATTGCAAATCGTGCCGCTATTTGTTTAAGCAAATTACAATTATCTTCTGTAAAAATACTTTTATTTTCATGAGATAAAACCAACACCCCCAAAGGTTTATGGTTAAATGCCAATGGTAATAACAACGTTTCACTCATTCCTTGCTCACACACATGCCTATAAAGTGGGTCTTGCGTGGCAGAATCTAAAGTCAAACGCACAGGCTGATTACTATCAAGAGCCTGTGTTAAATCTGGATGTAACTCATTCAAATGATACTGCATTTTCTCAACGGGATGTGAACGTTGATAATAGCTGGAATAACAAAGGTATACGGCAGAACTATAATTATCACATAATGCGATGCTGATTTGACTTATACCGAAAAAACGGTAAATTTCTCGAGATACTTCAGCAACTAAACCATCCATTTCTAAATGAGAAAGCACCGAATTGGTAATATCAACTAATATTCTGTACTGGTCGCGTTCATGGCGTATACGTTCAGCTTTTTCAGATATATCCACAAAGTCTCCACTAACTCGTCATGGTTCAGGTTATCGCTGTATTGTCTTCACTTGGCTACTTAGATCACATACTAAAGTATGTACCCCAAGCTAACTTCGTTTATCGTCTTGCTATTAATTGAATATTTATCGCTTATATATTCTAAAATACTCATCTATGAATAAATGCAAATTCAAAAAATTTAATGCCGTGATTAATATCATTTTAGCTAATACAATTTTTTAATCCTATTATTGTAATGACTCTATAAAAAAAGAATATCGCTGACTGATTTAAGTTTGATCCAGTCCCCTATTTTTAATATAACAATATCTTAGTATAGCCATATATATAACGATGTTTGTAATTATCGTCATATTTGTCGAAGCTTGTGACGAATATTTCAATTACCCTTTCAGCACCTTTTTATTATTTATTAATATACTGATTTAACTGAATTAAATTATTTTTCTGATCTGGCACGATACATGCTTATGAAAAGGTATTCGAACCAGAGGACGGTTACACCGGAAAGCCGGATGTGATGTCGTCGTATATCATTCAGGAGAGTATGATGAACCGTTTCATCATTGCAGACCCCAAAAAATGCATTGGCTGTCACACTTGTGAAGTGGCATGTGTAGTTTCTCATCAAGAACAAGAAACAGGTATTGAAACTGTCGTTAAAGATGATTTTTTCCCACGCATTCATGTTATCAAAGGCTATAACATCAGTACTGCTGTAGTTTGCCGTCAATGCGAAGATGCCCCCTGTGCCAATGTTTGTCCTAATGGTGCGATTAGCCGTAAAGATGATTTTGTGTATGTTGACCAATCTAAATGTATCGGTTGTAAAACCTGCGTCATTGCTTGCCCTTACGGCACAATGGAAGTCATTAGCCGCCTTGTTGCTCAACAAAATACTGCGCTAAATACCATTCCACAATACCGTGCTGAAGCACATAAATGCGATCTCTGCCATACTCGCGAAGGTGGCCCTGCTTGTGTGGAAGTTTGCCCAACCGATGCGCTTATTGTCGTAGACCGTAATCGTATGGATGAAATTATTAAAGAGCGTCGTCGCCGTGCGGCTTTTGAAATTCCTTACGATTTGATGTCATAAGAGAGTCCCGATGCATGAAGTTACCTTATGTCAAAGTGCGTTAGAAATTATCGAACAGCATGCAAAACAAAATCACGCACAGCGTGTCTGTGCAGTTTGGTTAGAACTTAGTGCGGTTTCTTGTATTGAAGAGTCTGCACTGCATTTTTGTTTCGATATTGTTTGCCGTAACACGCTCGCTGAAGGTGCAAAGTTACATGTCACCACCGTCGCTGCGCAAGCATGGTGCCGAGATTGCCAAAGCAATGTGAGCGTTACCCAATTTGATACGGGATGTCCTCACTGTGGCAGTCGTAACCTGCAAATAAACAGCAGCGACACCATGCAGGTAAAGCAAATTGAAGTGGAATAATCTTGTAAGACGTTTAAATCAAATCAGGAGTCAGTTATGTGTTTAGCCATACCCGGCAAAATTGTGTCAGTAGGTAATTCACCAATGGACAATGCACAAGTCGAAGTTTGTGGGGTTAAACGGGATGTGAACATTGCGCTGGTTTGTGATGGAGAAACCACCGACATGCTTGATAAATGGGTGCTCGTTCACGTCGGTTTTGCCATGAGTATTATCGATGAAGAAGAGGCCCATGATACGCTTGAAGCCCTAATGGCAATGGCCGAAGTCGAAGAAGATGTTTCTTACTTTTTACATGGAAATGCTTGATATACAACATCCTTAATCAATAAAAACCGCAGTGTTTTAAATAACCTCACTGCGGTTTACAAGTTCAACAACTAAACATCAACTATTTATAATGAAATTACTCGCCATCGAATAATTTGAATCCGCCGAACCCTTCCCAGAGAGGCAATGCAGCATAAACTTGTTGTACTGCATCAATCACCTGTTCATTCATTGGCATATAAAAACCCACTAAATCAGGTTGGATACCCAAAAAAATCACTTCATCAATATCGTCTTTTAATTGGTCGATTAAAAAATTCAACGGTAAATTATGCGTGCTCATGATAAACATTTCAGCAATATCATCAGGATCAATAACACGGATTTCACCTGGATTTAAGCCGATATCCGCAGCATCCACTATTAACAAACGTTTAGGTTTAAGCGCTCTTATCTGATGGGTCACATTTTCAGGACTGCTTCCGCCATTTATTGCTAGCCAATCTGCAATGGGATTTTCTTGCATCAAGTCATATAGCATCGGGCCTGCGCCATCGTCCCCCATCATACTATTACCAACAGCTAACATAATGTTATTGTTAGATAAATCTGTCATGATCGCCTCTTTACTATTAGGTAAATTGCAGGTTCTCGCTCAATTTCACCTAATAATCGAATCAGGGTTGAACTCCATTCACAATAAGGTGAATTTTCATCTTTCGCAAACCCATCGACAGCAAGTGCTAACATACTCGTATGAGTTGAATCGATATTAATTTCACCGAAAGTAATCAACCCCTGCAATTTGCGTCGCGCCTCTCCTTCAGGTATTGCATTAACCCAAGACTGGTAACCGTCTAATGGACACACTAATTCATTTTTCAGACAATCTATCATGCCAACATGGTGACCAATAGCCAATGAGTAATACATGACTTGCTGCGCTTCTTCGGGCACATCGTCGTCGCTATCGACAAACTTTTGGCGCAGTGACCAAAAATAAACGTTGCCTTTCGATGCGGGTTGCTCTGATGTAGAGAGCTCAACATTTGGGTTAGTCATCAACGCCCCCTTGCTGTAACACGGTCACTAAGCGGTTAACAATGTCTCGTAAGCGAGGATCTTGCTCTTCGTTAATCCATTTTTGCATCGTTGCTTGAACCTGTGTTGGTGTTGCACCTTCAAGCAATGATAAAAAGTGATCGCTAATTTCTCTTCCTTGAAAATACCCAGCCTGACGACGCGCTTCACGTTCAATCATCACACGTGTCGCCAATGGGATAGAGGGTAACAATAATTCTACGCGTTCACCTTCGCCTTCATGGTGATCTTGTGCGGTTAATTTTTGATTTAATAACCCCAAGGCCACCGCAAATCCATAAATGGTTGCCGCAGGTGTCGGTGGACAACCCGGTATCCATACATCAATCGGCACAATATGTTCACTGCCACCCCAAACGCAGTAAAGGTCATGGAAAATACCACCACCACAGCCACAAGCCCCGTAAGAAATACAAATTTTTGGGTCAGGAGCAGATTCATAAGCACGCAATGCAGGCATACGCATTGCCCGCGTCACAGCGCCCGTAAATAGCAAAATATCAGCATGTCGTGGTGATGCAACGACTTTGATCCCAAAACGTTCCGCATCAAATACAGGCGTGATTGCAGAGAAAATCTCTATCTCACACCCATTGCAACCACCACAGTCGACACGATAAACATAAGCTGAACGTTTGATATCTTTTAACAAGGTACTTTTTAATTTTGCGACCTGCTCATCCATGCTGACAGGCTGACTCACATGATGATTAACAGGGATCTCTGGAAAACTCATGATTTATCTCCCTCAATATGCAAACGGAAGTTTTGACGATTATTATTTAACAGGTTATTTTTCTGTTTGCAGGTCGGACAGGTTTCATACATTGGTCTTAGTGCTTCAATGCCACTCTCTTCAATACCCGACGCCACCATCAACGCCATTGCATAATCGACTGATTTTTTAGGGGCAAATGCTTCGCCACACTGACGACAATGCTGTAAACGAAAAGTCCCTTTCATATACAGATCGGCTTTATTCATCACGGCAGTTTCAAATTCTTCTGTCAGATGAATTGCTCGGGTTGGGCAAACCTCTTCACAACGGGCGCAATAAATACAGCGCCCAAGAAATAGCTGCCAGCGACGTTCACCGCTTTCTAAATCGGTTTCCATCGTTAAGGCATTCGCAGGACAAGCCGAGATACAAGCGCCACAAGCGATACACTGCAATGGGTCATATTCTGGCTTACCACGGAAACCATGAGCCACTTCAAGTGGCTTAAATGGATATTTAACCGTTGCTGTCCCCGTTTCACGGAGGATTTTAAATAATTTAAGCATTAGTATTTCCTCCGATTTATTTCATTAACGATTTTTTACGCAGAATACTTTGTTGCTCTAACTCTTTGTATGCAATGGTTTTTGCTTTACGTTTTTTCACATCCACCAGCGTCACACGGTCAGTACAAGAGTAACAAGGGTCAAGGCTACCAATAATTAATGGCGCATCAGAAACCGTATTCCCTTGCAACATATAACGCAGTACTGGCCAGTTTGCATAAGTCGCCGCACGACAACGCCAGCGATACAATTTCTGATTATCACCTAACATGCTCCAGTGAACATCTTCGCCACGTGGTGCTTCGGTATAACCCAGCGCAAATTTATGTGGTTGATATGTAAAGCCTTCGGTCAAAATTGGGCCATCTGGCATATTGTCCAATGCATATTCAATCATGGATAAAGAATCTAATGTTTCTTTAATTCGCACCATCACGCGTGAATAAACGTCACAACCATCTAGAGTGAAAAGCGTTTTCGGTAAGTTGGCATAATCGGCAAATGGGTGATCAAAACGCACATCACGTTTGAATCCGCTAGCACGGATCATTGGGCCTACTGGGCTATAGTCTCGCGCAACTTTAGGATCTAAAAGACCAACCCCCACAGTACGCTGTTCCATATTCGGCGTGCTCAGCAACATATCCACCAGTTCGGTCACATCACGGCGCATTTCGCGTACCAACTGAATGGTTTTCACCCGCTGTTCTTTTAAGAAATCACGGCGAACACCACCAATCAAATTAGTACCGTAAGTTTTACGCGCACCAGTCAATAATTCAGCCATCTTCATGGATTTTTCACGCACGCGGAAAAACTGCATAAAACCAGTATCAAAACCGGTAAAGTGACTGGCTAAACCAATATTTAATAAATGGCTGTGTAGACGTTCCACTTCCAGCAATACGCTACGAATAGTATGCGCACGAGGTGGAACATAAATACCAAGGGCATTTTCGACTGAAGAAGTATAAGCCACGCTGTGAGTGAAACCGCAAATGCCACAAACACGATCAGATAAAAACGTGACTTCGTTATAGCCCATACGGGTTTCTGCTAGTTTTTCCATACCACGGTGAACATAGAACATGCGGTAATCCGCATCCACAATGCGTTCACCATCAACGAATAATCTAAAATGGCCAGGTTCATCAGAGGTGATATGTAATGGACCGATTGGTACAACTCGGCTTTGAGTTTTACTATCATTGATAAACTGATAAGTTTCAGTATCCGTGGTTGGCTCTGGACGCTGACGATAGTCCATCGTGTCTTTACGCAATGGATAAAGATCTTCAGGCCAATCATCGGGGAGCACTAAACGACGTTCATCAGGCAAGCCTACCGCACGTAGACCATACATATCCCGTATTTCACGTTCCCCCCAAACTGCGGCTGGAACTCGCGGAGTAACAGAAGGAAATTCTTGAGTAATAGGGCTAACAAAAGCCTTTACTGTTACCCAGCATTTTTCACCTTCTTCCATTGAAAGTGCGTAATACACCGCAAATTGCCCATTCAATGGGCGCTCATCATTTCCCCATAATACTGGCAGCCAACCGCCGCAACCGTAATACAGAAATTCAACCACCTCTGGCAGCATTTCCGTTTTAATGGTGATGGTGACCTGATTTGCGGTTTGCCACTCTTCGTCCAGCACCGCATGAGGAAATTTCTCGCGGACTTTTGCCAGATAACCCGCGCCTTTACGAACGCCCTGAAGGGTATCTGCATAATTCTGATAGCTCACGTTATTTCTCCTGCAATGAGGTCGAAGAGGCGTTTACACCCCACGGCCAATGAAAGTTTAAAGTAGTTAATTCTGAATTAGGTAATGCACTGTCTTTCAACACAATAGTGGCCGCATTCTCAAGTAGATTACTAACAGACTGTGGAATGTGCGTACCCATTACCAACATCAAAACAATAAGAATTGCCATCGGTAAGGTCGTCAAAATGCCAAGTTCACCTTTTGAAACACAGTCAGGTTTCTCACCAAATAATGTTTTAGAGATCATTCTGACTAATCCGCCAAGAACGACAGTAATGAGAATTAAAACAAGCAGTGTCAGCCAGAAATGGTTGGTAGCAATACCTGCAACCACAATCATGAACTCACTTAAAAATATGTTAAACGGTGGCATACCGCCTAAAGCTAATGCGCCACCAGCGAACACGACTGCGGTAAATGGCATTGTGCGTAATAGCCCTTTAACAACGGTAATATCCCGCGTGCCATATTTAAGTAATACATTACCTGAACCACAAAACAGCAGCGTTTTCGCTAAACTGTGATTCAAAGTATGTAATAACGCAGCAAGTACCCCTAATGGGCCACCAATACCTAATGCGACTGCAATCAAGCCCATATTTTCAACGCTTGAATAAGCTAATAGTCGTTTCATATCTCGTTGAACTAAGATAAAGAATGCGGCGACAGCAACAGAAAGCAAGCCAAAGACAAGTAACAAGGTTTGAGTAAATTCACCACCAATCGCAGACGTGACGATGATGTAATAACGAATGATGATAAGTAGTGCGCAATTTAACAATACGGCAGAAAGTAATGCCGAAGTTGGGCTTGGAGCCTCACTATGTGCATCAGGTAACCATGCATGCATTGGAAACAGACCCGTTTTGGTTCCGAAGCCAATTAAAACGAATACAAAGGCTAAATGCATCAAAGTTGGGTCAAGTAATGAGGTATATTTCAATACTTCTGTCCAGAAAATCGCTAACTCTGGATCAGGCATGACATTGACCGCATTGGCATAAACCAAAATGGTACCAAATAGACCAAATGCCACACCGACACTACAGATAATGATGTATTTCCACGCGGCTTCTAAAGAAGAGCGTTGGCCATAAATACCTACCAAAAATGCAGAGCTTAATGTGGTAGCTTCAACCGCCGCCCACATTAGAATCAAGTTATTACTGGTAATAACCAATAGCATGGTAAATAAGAACAGATGGAAGAAACCATAGTAATTGCAAAGGGTTCCAACGCTAATTTCCCCCTCTTCAACCTCATGGTTCATATAGCCAATGGAATATAAACCTGTCAGAAAACCAACAATTCCCAATATCGCTAAAAATAATCCAGCAAGGCTATCAAGATGTATCCAGCGCTGCGCCATTAGCAGGTCGCCAACTTCACCAATGGTATTTACCATCCACAGCGATAATACCAACAATAAAGTAATCCCGATGGCATGCACCAAAGTAACCGCCATTTTGGCGCTATTTCCAAGTAAACGGCAGATAAAAGCCAACATAGAAATAACCAATGGTGTCGCCATTAATAACGTCAATAACATAGTTTGATTCATCTCATCACCCCTTCAGCGCGGTCAGTTGATCCACGTTCAGTGTGTTGAGCGTGCGATAGATTTTACGTGCCAG
>NZ_JBQDNB010000047.1:0-12258 GCF_052096715.1 Providencia sp. | reverse complement strand
CGGTCAGTGGATGCGCATTATAGGGAGTCAGAGAATTCTAGCAAGTGTTTTTTTGCATTTTTATTTTAACTGATTATCTTTCATACTTTACGCCCATTTATCCATCAAAAACTGAGAGATTAGCCTTAATTTGATAAAAAAATGGCGGCTATCAAAGCCGCCATTCAGTTTATCTATTGAATCTAAAAATAATATCGCAATTAATTTATTACTGTTTCGCTACGATTTCATTATTTTCTACATCTAATGTTACAGGGATGCCAGGGATTAACCTACCTGACAATATCTCTTGTGCCAGTGGATTTTCAATTTCCTGTTGAATCGCACGTTTCAATGGCCTTGCCCCATATATTGGATCATAACCTGCTTCACCAATTTTCTCGAGAGCAGCAGCCGTTGCTGTCACTTCATAGCCATGTTCTTCAAGACGTTTATATAAACGAGCAAGTTGAATATTGGCAATATTCATAATTTGCTCTTGGCCTAATGGATGGAACACAACAACTTCATCTATACGGTTAATAAATTCAGGTCTGAAACTATGGGCAACAACTTCCATCACCATATCTTTCATTTCTGAATAACCAATCATGCCAAACCGCTCTTGAATCAAATCAGAACCAAGGTTTGATGTCATGATAATTACCGTATTACGAAAATCGACAGTTCTACCTTGACCATCAGTTAAACGTCCATCATCCAATACCTGTAATAAGATATTGAATACATCAGGGTGAGCTTTCTCAACTTCATCCAATAAAATAACTGAATATGGACGACGTCTTACAGCTTCTGTTAAATAGCCGCCTTCTTCATAGCCAACATAGCCTGGAGGTGCCCCAACCAAACGAGAAACTGAGTGTTTTTCCATAAATTCAGACATATCGATACGAACCATCGCATCATCGCTATCGAACATAAAATTCGCTAACGCTTTACATAACTCAGTTTTACCTACACCTGTTGGCCCTAAGAACATAAAAGAACCAATCGGACGGTTTGGATCGGCTAATCCTGCACGGCTACGTCGGATAGCATTTGATACAGCAACAACGGCCTCATCTTGGCCAATTACTCGTTGATGTAGCTGTTGCTCCATACGCAATAGTTTTTCTCTTTCACTTTCTAACATTCTTGAAACTGGAATACCTGTCCAGCGTGCAAGAATTTCAGCAATTTCAACATCAGTAACTTTATTACGTAAAAGCTTCATGCTTTTACCTTCTGCCTTGGTTGCAGCATCAAGCTGTTTTTCCAATTCAGGTATACGACCGTATTGCAACTCAGACATTTTAGCTAAATCACCCACACGACGTGCTTTTTCCATTTCAATACGGGTGTTTTCTAATTCAGCTTTAATGTGCTGCGTACCTGTCAATGACGCTTTTTCAGCTTTCCATTCTTCATCTAAAGAAGAATATTCACGTTCTTTTTCAGCTAATTCTTCTTCAAGCATTTCGAGACGCTTTTTACTTGCATCATCAGACTCTTTCTTCAATGCTTGCTGCTCTAGCTTTAACTGAATAATTCTACGTTCTAATCTATCTAAGGATTCTGGTTTCGAATCCATCTGCATACGTAAACTCGCGCCAGCCTCATCAATTAAATCAATCGCTTTGTCTGGCAACATACGGTCAGTAATGTAACGGTGCGATAGCGTCGCTGCAGCTACAATAGCTGGGTCGGTAATTTGCACATGGTGATGCAACTCATAACGCTCTTTCAACCCACGTAAAATTGCAATGGTGTCTTCAACTGATGGTTCTGCCACATATACTTTTTGGAAACGACGCTCTAAAGCCGCATCTTTTTCAATATATTGGCGATATTCATCCAGTGTCGTTGCACCTACGCAATGTAGTTCACCTCGCGCAAGTGCAGGTTTCAACATATTACCTGCATCCATTGCACCGTCAGCTTTACCTGCACCGACCATTGTATGCAACTCATCAATAAATAGAATGACGCTACCCTCTTGCTTAGCAAGGTCATTCAACACGCCTTTTAAACGTTCTTCAAATTCACCGCGATATTTAGCACCAGCGATCAGTGCCCCCATATCCAGTGATAATACGCGTTTATTTTTTAAGCCTTCCGGCACTTCACCATTAACAATACGTTGTGCTAAACCTTCAACGATGGCCGTTTTACCTACACCTGGCTCACCAATTAAAACTGGATTATTTTTGGTACGACGTTGTAAAACTTGAATAGTACGACGAATTTCGTCATCACGCCCAATCACTGGGTCTAATTTGCCTTGTTCTGCTCGCTCAGTTAAGTCGACAGTATATTTTTTCAAGGCTTGACGCTGATCTTCAGCGCTTTGGTCATTCACTTTTTCTCCGCCTCGCATCTGTTCTATTGCCTTTTTTAAGTTATCTTTATTAACACCTGCTGCTTTGAGCATATCTGCTAATGTTGTATTGGCTTCTAAAGCGGCAAGTAGAAATAATTCTGAGGAGATAAACTCATCTCCATGCTTTTGTGCTAGTTGATCGCACAAATTCAAATGACGCATTAAATCACTTGATGGTTGAACATCACCAGCAACACCTTGTACTTGAGGTAAACGCGTCAATGCATCTTCAATCTTTTGCTTAAGCTGTACGGCATTAACACCTAAAGTTGTCAGCAAAGGACGTACAGTGCCACCTTCTTGGTTAAACAAAGCACTGAGTAAATGAATAGGTTCTATAAACTGGTTTTCACGCCCAAGGGCTAATGACTGGGCGTCAGCGAGAGCTTGCTGGAATTTATTAGTTAAACGGTCCAGACGCATAACACCTCCGATAATAAATGGGATTAGAATTGCTACTGGAAATAAGATGAGGTCTATTTTTGAAGTTTCAAGTTTTAGGTGCGATTATTTTCAATATAGTTGTTAAATTAGAACAAAAAACCATTTACTAGTTATTTATCCATATTAGTGAAGCCATTCTCCCCGTCTTCCCCTCACGTCGATAGGAAAAAAATCTGTTTTCTTCAGTCACAGTGCAAAAAGAACCACCATAAATAGATATTATACCGACTGCTTGCAACTTTTTTCGCGCTAGTAAATAGATATCCGCCAAGTATTTATCACCATGAGAGGTAAAAGCTAAACTCAATTCAGACGATTGATTAAGAAATGCGTCTCTAACTTCAGCACCAACTTCAAATTTTTCAGGCCCAATTGCAGGACCGAGCCAAGCCATGATTTCATCTGGTGGACAAGAAAATTTAGCAACGGTATTTTCAAGGACACCGTTGCATAATCCACGCCAACCAGCATGAGCTGCCGCGACTTCAGTTCCATTTTTATTACAAAATAACACAGGCAAGCAATCTGCGGTCATGATCGCACATACTTGCTCTACCGTATTAGTATAGACGGCATCTGCTTGTTTGCTTTTAATTATGCCGTTATCTAAGTGTAATACAGTGGTACCGTGCACTTGCTCAAGCCACAACGGCTGCTGTGGCAACTGAGCAAGAGAAACCAGTCTGCAACGATTTTCACTAACAGCCTTAGGGTCATCATCAACATGACAACCTAAATTCAGACTATCAAACGGTGGCAAACTTACGCCACCAATACGAGTAGTACTGCAGCTTGCTATATTTTTAGGCTGTGGCCAGTCAGGAAAAATCAATGCGCTCATTACCAATCCATATTGTCTTTATGTAATTTAGTATCCGCTTTTAAAGCGTCGATTAATTTTACCATATCATCAGGCAATGGTGCATGCCACTCCATTTGGATCCCTGATATTGGATGAAATAGACGCAACATCGTGGCATGAAGCGCTTGTCTATCAAAACCACGCATCACTTCTAAAAACTCATCTGTAGCGCCTTTTAATGGGCGAGGTCTGCCGCCATATAACGCATCACCAATAAGAGGATGATTAATATGAGCCATATGAACGCGAATTTGGTGTGTTCTCCCAGTCTCTAAACGCAAGCGCAAGCGTGTATGTGCTCTAAAGTGTTCCATGACACGATAGTGTGTAATCGCTGGTTTTCCCATTGGATGAACGGCCATGTGGGTTCTTTTAGTTGGATGCCTTGAAATAGGTTCCTCAACCATGCCACCTGCTGTCATTCTGCCAACAGCAACAGCTTCATACTCACGTGTAATTTCTCTCAATTGTAGAGCTTCGACCAAATGCGTTTGAGCAGGAACCGTTTTCGCCACGACCATCAAGCCTGTCGTGTCTTTATCTAAACGATGAACAATACCAGCTCTTGGCACATCGGCAATTTCTGGATAGCGATATAATAGTGCATTAAGTATCGTGCCATCAGGGTTGCCCGCACCCGGATGAACAACTAAACCGCGAGGTTTATTAATAACTAAGATATCATCATCTTCATAAACTACATCTAATGGAATATCTTGAGGCTCCCAGCGTTTATCTTCTTCAATAAGCGCATCGACTAAAATTTGTTCGCCACCTAAAACTTTTTCCTTTGGCTTATTGATAACTTTGCCATTAACCTGCACTCTATCAGCTAAAATCCATTCTTTTATGCGTGAGCGTGAATAATCAGGGAACAATTCGGCCAAAGCCTGATCTAAACGTTGACCGAGCTGTGATTCAGCGATGGTTGCACTAAGTTGTACTTGTTGAGCCATAAATTAATCTACTTTTTTCGTGTTTGTATTTTGACGGCGCTGCCGTTTCATTTAAAATATATGCTATTGTAACCCGAATCTTTGCCGGGAGCCTTATGGATAGACTCCCTCGAAACACTCAGAGGATAACCTACACGTGATGATACGTATGAAACATCTGGTGGCTGCTGCCACGTTAAGCCTGGTTCTCACCGGGTGCTCCAGCAATAGCGAGATCAGCCCTGATAGCTCCCCAGCTGAAATTTATAGTACGGGTCAGCAAAAATTACAGGATGGTAACTATAAAGCTGCGATTAAACAGTTTGAAGCTTTGGACAATCGCTATCCGTTTGGCCCATATGCCCAGCAGGTTCAATTAGACCTTATTTACGCCTATTATAAATCCGCTGAGCTACCAATGGCGATAGCCGCGATTGACCGTTTCATGCGTTTAAATCCAACACATCCAAACATAGACTATGTTATTTATATCCGTGGCCTAACGGCTATGGCATTGGATGACAGTCTGCTGCAAGGCCTCTTAGGTATCGATCGTTCTGATCGTGATCCTCAGCATGCGCGTGTTGCATTCAAAGATTTCAGCCAACTCGTTCGCTACTATCCTAACAGTCTTTATTCAAATGATGCTAGCAAGCGTCTAATATATCTAAAAGATCGTTTAGCTAAGTTTGACCTGTCTGTCGTAGAATACTACAACAAACGGGGTGCATATGTCGCGGTTGTTAATCGTGTGCAGCAAATGCTAAAAGACTATCCAGATACAGAAGCAACACGTAACGCTTTGGCGTATATGGAAATTGCTTATAATCAGATGGGACTAGATCAAGAAGCAAATAAAGTTGGCAGCATTATAGCGGCTAACCCTCAGTAACATCTTGGTAAGATCTAAAACAGCAGCCTTGGCTGCTGTTTTTATTTCATCGCTAATTATCATAACTTGCTATCTATTAATCTGCTTTCAGATAACCTAAAATTTTACCCAAAAAGAGTACCGACCATTAACCGTTACGATAGTCAACTCTGTCAGTTTCTCCTAATCAAGTAAATTTGGCAATCCTTTTCATTCCCTTTTTTATGCAAAATCACACTTCAGATGGCCAACTCACTACTCCTCATTGAAATGTGATCCACGTCAACTTTTCATCATGAATTATGGGTATTCTAAATACATTAGAGACGGAAACAATGAGAGGTAACTATATGATAGTGAACATTACTAGTAAGCAAATGGATATTACCCCAGCAATTCGTGAGCACATTGAAGACCGTCTAACAAAACTCGATAAGTGGCAAGTTTCCCTGATTAATACCCATGTGGTGTTATCAAAAGAACCACAAGGCTTTATGGTTGATGCCAACATAAAAACAGCTACGGGTAAATTAGTAGCAAGCGCCAAACATGAAGACATGTATGTTGCAATAAATGAACTGATTAACAAACTTGAAAGACAACTCAATAAAGTTCAACACAAAGGAGAATCAAGAAGGGCTAACAATAGTGTAAAAGAAGCGAACATTGTTACGTTATAAGTAGTTACGTTATAAATAGTTACGTTATAATTTTATATTATCTATCAACTTATCTTGAAACTTTGCTAACGCGCTCATTACGGGCGCGTTTTTTGCTAGTTATTCTTTTTAATTGACTTTCTCCTAGCTATCAGGTCTATTTAACAGATGTTTAATTATAGGTGTTATAAATGAACTTCAATTCTGTCTTCTTTTTCTTCTTTTTTAGCTACTCTTAAATAAGGGGCTTTTGTCGTTCGAGAAAAAAAAGAAGACAATATTTTAAAGCCCCCTACTTAGGGGGCTTTTTTATTCAATAATATTTTATAGGGTGGGTTGGATGGAAAATAGCAATAATTTATTAAAAGTACGTGAAAAAATCACTCTATTAGATAGTGAGCTACTCAACCTTCTAGCAAAACGTAGAGGTTATGCAGTCGAAGTCGCTGAAACTAAAATTGATGATAATCGTCCAATTCGTGATAAAGAACGTGAGCGCCAATTACTCGATATATTGATTAACAAAGGAAAGCCATTAGGATTAGATGGCTTCTATGTTACTCGATTATTCCAAATGATAATTGAAGATTCAGTGCTCACTCAACAAGCTATCCTACAACAGCACCTAAATTTGACACCGAATGATTCGGCGAGATTTGCTTTTTTAGGTCCTAAAGGCTCATATTCACATATTGCTGCTCGCCAATATTCAGCTCGTCACTTTGACCAATTAGTTGAATGTAGCTGCCATAAATTCCAAGATATTTTCTCTCTCGTGGAAAGTGGCCAAGCTGATTATGGTATTTTACCTATTGAAAATACCAGCTCAGGTGCAATTAATGACGTTTATGATTTACTACAAAATACGTCGCTATCTATTGTAGGCGAGATCCGACTGCCAATTAACCATTGCTTACTTGCTATGGGAAACACAGATTTAAGTAAAATAGATACCGTTTACAGCCATCCTCAACCTTTCCAACAATGTAGTCAATATTTAGCTCAATACCCTCATTTGAAAATAAAATATTGCGATAGTACATCCACGGCGATGCAAATGGTGGCAGAACTGAATTTACCGAATGTCGCAGCTTTAGGTAGTGAGGCTGGTGGCGCACTATATGATCTTAAAGTTCTCGAGCATAATTTAGCTAATCAACAAATCAATATGACTCGTTTTATTGTTGTCGCGCAGCAAGCAATTGAAGTCACAGAGCAAGTTCCAGCTAAAACAACTCTGTTGGTAACTACTGGTCAACAAGCGGGTGCATTGGTCGATGCCTTAATTATTTTAAAAAATAATAAGATAATTATGAGTAAACTAGAATCTCGACCAATTAATGGTAAGCCATGGGAAGAAATGTTTTATGTCGATGTGCATGCCAATCTACGTTCAGATAATATGCAGCAAGCATTAAAAGAATTATCGACAATTACTCGTTCAATAAAAATACTCGGATGCTACCCTTCTGAAAATATTGTGCCAGTTGAACCTGAGAAAATCATACCTTAATAAATAAGCTGCCCTATAACCCCATAAGTAGGGCAGCTTATTATATAAAATTTAATTTTACTCTTGTGTAACAGGCTTTGAATTCACACGAAAATAGCTCGCTAGCTCTTTCAAATGAAACGCTTGCTCATTAAGAGAGCCTGCGGCAACAACGGATTCTTCAACTAAACTTGCATTTTGTTGCGTCATTAAATCTAACTGCCCTACTGCACTATTAATTTGTGAGATACCGTCACTTTGTTCACGACTTGCCTGCCCAATTTCTTGTAGCAATGCATTCATTTCTTGTACGCTCGCTACCATACCGTGAATTTGGTTACTTGCCTTTTCGACTAGTGACATACCGTCTTTAGCTTGAGATGATGAGTTATCGATTAATCCTCGAATATCATTTGCTGAAGCTGCACTTTTTTGTGCTAACAACCTCACCTCCCCCGCAACAACAGCAAAACCTCGTCCGTGTTCTCCGGCTCTTGCCGCCTCAACCGAGGCATTTAAAGCAAGGATATTCGTTTGAAATGCAATCGAATCAATCAAATTAATAATATCGGTCATTTGTGCTGAAGAGGTATTGATGGCTCGCATTTTATCAGTGAGCTGGATCATCATTCGACCATTGTCTTTTACCGCGATCTCCGCATTGTTTGCCAATGAGGTCGCTTCATGAGTGTGTTCTGTTGTATTTTGTACCGTTGAAGTAATCTGCTCCATAGAGCTCGCTGTTTCTTCTACAGAAGCCGCTTGCTCTTCAGTTCTTGCCGCTAGATTTTGATTTCCTGCAACTATTTGACCCGCAGCAGCTGAAATACTTTCAGAACCATTTTGCATTTCTTGTACAATTTCCAACAACCGGGCTTTCATATCTACAAGAGATTCCAACAAAACCCCAGTTTCATCTTTAGACTGTATTTTAATATCTTTAGTTAAATCACCACTCGCAATTGCTTGAGCAAAACCAACTGCGCTATCTAATGGGCGAGTAATGCTGATCGTTATAAACCATCCCATTGCACAACCTATAGCGATACTCACAAAGGACAATATTGCTAATAAAACTTTATTTGTTTCATAGTCTTCATTAACTTGATGCCCTACCTCCTGCATATCCAAATCCTGAATTGACATTAACGTTTGAATTTGTTCACGATAATCACGCTGAATACTCAAAGTTTTTGTCATCATTTCATCAATAGCAGCCTGACGATTATTTTGATTCAATAATTCCATAATGCGTGCTTGTGACTCATGGAATTGTTTTCGAATAAGATGGAGATCAGATAATGCTTCTTTTGAGCGACTATCTGTTACGCTATTATCGAGCTTCTCAATGAGACTGGTAATATTTTGACTAATTTTAGCCAACTCTTCCTTGCGCTTATCGCTGCCGCGGTCATCAAGTAAAATAAGTTGCTGCATAGCAATATAAGAATAAAAATTATCCATCATTTGCCCTGCTGTCGATGCGATAGGATAACTTTTAAATAGAACTTGTTGCATACCTTCATTAGCTCGGCTTAAGTTTACCGATGAAAATATAGAACTTAAAACGATGAGGGTTATAAATACACCGAATGCAATCGTTAATTTAATACTAATCTTAAGATTTTTAAAAGACATATAGTTACCACACTTATCATCATTTAATGAATAGTGTTATCGGTATAAATCGGGGGATCTTTATCAGATAAGTCGACTAATTTATAAATATCAATTTGAAAAATTGATTAATTTAAATTTATACAATAGATTAATTCAATAGCGAAGTAAGGCAATCGATTCATTCACCATAAACTATGATAATAAGTAAAATTACTTATTTTAAATAAATTTAATCATATGGAATGAAATTCAGCATAAAAATAATTAATGAAAAGAAAAATGCGTTATCCCTTAGAGACACTTTTGTCCTAAGGGATGTTATAATATTACATTATTTACGATTATCATTAGCGCGTTGCAATAACGACTGACTTTCTTTCATAAAATGATGAGCATCTTCGCCAAACCACTGGCTAACTTTATTAAATTGCTCTATAAATTCTGCCTTATCATTTCGTTCGAGCATTTCAATCGATTGCCCTAATAAACGATAGTAGCGGCGAATAAGCTCAACATTTTCATCTGAAGACATAATGATATCTGCGTATAGTTGAGGATCTTGGGCAAATAACCGCCCTACCATCGCCAATTCTAAACGATAAATAGGTGAAGAAAGCGATAGTAATTGTTGTAAATCGACTTCTTCATTTGCTAAATTTTGTCCATAAGCAAAAGTCGTAAAATGACGCAATGCTTGGATAAAGCTCATATTCTTATCATGATCTTCAGCAGTAATCTTTTTTAGTCTAGCTCCCCAAACTAATAATTGCTCAAGAAACCATTGATAGGACTCGGCATCTCGACCATCACAATAAGCAAAAACTTGTTTTGCCACACTATCGACATCAGGTCCAAACATCGGGTGTAACCCGAGAACAGGGCCTTCATGAACAGTAAGCATTGCTTCTAATGGTTTTTGTTTTATCGAGGCAATATCAATAAGGATCGTGCTTTTATCCAGTGTGGGTAATTGATTAATGACATTCACCGTCAAATGAATCGGTACACTAATAATAACGACACTTGCCCCAGCAACGATAGATTTTGCTTGAGGCCAATCATTTTCACCTAAGGTTTTTACCTGATATCCCGATAAAGTGAGTAACCGATTAAATAATCGTCCCATTTTACCGTCACCACCCACGATAACGATGGGGCCGGCAGATGGATTTAGTGTTTTAAAACCTTTATCATTTTCACGCGCATAAGATTCTCGCATAATCCGCCTGAGCACATCTTCAATTAAATCAGGCGGAACCCCTATACGCTCGGCATCAAAACGGCGAGCGGCTAACATGCTCGACTCGCGTTCCGGTACGTAGATTGGTAATCCATGCTGACTCTTTACTTCACCGACTTCAGCAACAAGCTGTAACCGCTTAGCCAATAATTCCAGTAAAGATTTATCAACCTCATCAATTTGGTCCCTTAAATGGGATAATTCAACAGACATACCAATACCTTGCTTAGCTTACTTTGCTTAATTTTCGTGCGCGTTGTTCAAGCATAGGTAACATGGCTTGATGTAGATTACGCAACACAGATTCCGTTGTTTGCCAATCAATACAAGCATCTGTCACAGAAACACCGTATTTCATGGTGTCACGTGGCTGTTCAGAGGTTTGATTCCCCTCATTGATATGACTTTCCACCATAATACCTGTAATTGACTCATTACCATTAGTTATTTGTTCAATGATAGAATCAATAACCAATGGCTGGCGACGGTAATCTTTATTTGAATTACCATGGCTACAATCGACCATTAATGACGGTTCAAGCCCTGCTTTTTTCATTTCTGCTTCACATGCAGCAATATCTTCAGCACTGTAATTAGGTGTTTTACCGCCACGTAAGATCACATGACCGTTCTCGTTGCCTTTTGTATGCAATAAACAAACTTGCCCTGACTGATTAATTCCCATGAAACGGTGTGGCATTGCAGCCGCTTTCAGCGCATTTATCGCAGTTGATAAACTACCATCAGTACCGTTTTTAAAACCAACTGGCATTGATAAGCCTGAAGCCATTTCTCGGTGAGTCTGCGATTCAGTTGTTCTAGCGCCGATAGCTGACCAACTAAATAAATCACCTAAGTACTGAGGATTATTAGGATCAAGTGCTTCTGTCGCGAGCGGTAATCCCATATTGACTAAACTTGTCAGTAAGTCGCGGGCAATATGTAATCCTTTTTCCATTTCAAAAGAACCGTCCATAAAAGGATCGCTGATTAATCCTTTCCAACCCACAGTAGTACGAGGTTTTTCAAAATAAACACGCATCACAATATATAAGCTATCACTTAACTCTGCGGCTAGACTTTGTAAACGCTCACCATATTCAATAGCGGCATCTACATCATGAATTGAGCAAGGACCACATACCACGAGTAAGCGCGGATCACGCTGATGAATTATATCAGCGATAATTTTACGCGATGTCGCAATGGCATGCAGATTGTTGTGACTCAGTGGAAACTTATGTTTCAGGCTTTCAGGAGTAATAAGAACCTGTTCATCTTGAATATTCACATTATTGAGTACATCTTTTTGCATGATCATTTTTTACCTATTTAGCTTATTATTTATATATTGTGTTTAAGTGCGTAAGCAATAACATACCATGGTACGTAAAGAATTCAATCCATTAATGTAAAATAATTCCATATCTGTAAACAATAAATTACAGAAATGCAATCCACTGAATAAAAAGAGTTTTTAATTAAAATTAATATTTAAAATATTTAAAAATGAGTTTTAAACAAAAAATCGTATAGTTAAGTTTACAAAAATAAAAAATAACGAAATCACATTTATTTAGAATGGTATTGTGAAGAAGAAGGTTATTCCTAATCTATAATTCAAATAGTTCAAGTTGTAGCAAGGAGGCAAATGAATGAGACGCAAGGAGCGTACATGAGGACTAGTGCAAATAAATGTTACTAACACAGACACAGCGCGAAATATAACTTCTTAACTCTATTTATATTTATTCTATTTATTCTATTTATTCTATT
>NZ_JBQDNB010000046.1:0-12992 GCF_052096715.1 Providencia sp. | reverse complement strand
AAATTTTATCCCGAAATTCGATTAAAAGGTGCGTCAATAACATGCGCGGACCGTGAAAGCTATCCTACTTATAAGAGAAGTGAGTGATTCGACCTATATGGCCCTTTAGAAACCCAAATCACATATTATTAATACAAATGATGAGTTCTAATCTACATTACATTTTTCCAAAATTAATGACTCCCCTCTCATGCTTACCCTACTAGATTAAAGTATATATCAGCAGGATATCCTAAGACAGTCCTTAAAAATCAGATTGCCAAAGCTAGGTCGTAATTCATTACTACATCACACTTGCTAGTCGAACCAGCAAAGAATACGGATATTTTAAAGGTTATGATTTAGACAAAAAAGGTTTGGAAAAACATGATATCTAATTTGAGAGAGAGCTAACTAGCCCTTTTATCGGCTCTGAACAAAGTAAATTCAAAATTACAACAAAAAGCTAAGTTATTGAACAAAATCATTTTTAGTAAGAAATCGAAGGTCAAAAATAAACTTTAGATGCCTATCACCGATACTTAAAACATTTAAGACCACGCTACCGCCCCTGGCTTATAGTTACCACATCACTTTAGAAGGCAAATTCGTTTGAGATATTAAGCTAAAAATACTATTAAATTTTTCAGTCTTAGTAGTTTACCATAATGATTTATTCCCACAATCATTTATCCCGAAAACTAACTGTGAAATCAATATGATATTAAGCTGACTGTATAATTGATTACACTCACGCGATTAAGGCGTTATTTAGTACCGAAAATAGCTTTTTATAGGTTATTTTTACCATAAAACACTCAGTCAGATTAGTCCCATTTTTATTTATAACTCCCTGATATGTTATTGAGGCCATCAATTATTTAATGAATCAATGGTCGAAGCTGATTGTTTTCGTGACGGATGGCTGTTTGAATATCGACAATAATCGGGCGGCGCGCGCAATCAAACCATTTGTGATAGGACGAAAAGCGTGGTTATTTAGTCTAACCGCAAAAGGCGCGACGGCCAGTGCGATTTTATACAGTTTGGTTGAAACCGCTAAGGCAAACGGATTGATCCCGTTTGAGTACCTGACGGCGTGTTTGGGGGTACTCAGTTAACCCTCACCGGATATCGACGGCCTACTCCCCTGGAACATTAAACGCTGGAAATAGGGTAGGTACTTAAGGGTAATCTCCCCCGAAAAATCAGTTATTAATAAGTAGACTGAGTGAAGAAAATGAAGCGATTACTGACTGGCTGATACGTATAACTGACAGCCAGCGCAACTGGGGATTTAGCTTGTGCTTTTTATACCTTCGTAACGTAAAAAATTTTAGACTCAACGGCAAAAAAGTTTACCAAATTTATTACGCGTTGTCGCTGAACATGTGAACAAAAACCGAAAAAACGCCTGAAACGGGATAAACCCAAACCACACAATGAATGTTGGTCAATGGACTTTATGTATGGTCAGTTATCGGATGGCCATTCAGTCTGTTTATTGAATATCATTGATGACTTTAATCGTGAAGTATTAAGCATTGAAATGGGTTTTCCCCTGCCGGCTAGTCAGGTTGTAAGGGCTATGGATCAACTCATTGATTAAGAAAAGAAAAACCTGTTTCCATACGATATGATAATGGGCCAAAATACACAAATAACACATTGATATCATGAGTCAATCCGCAAGGTATCAGGATTAACTTTACCCTGCTAGAGAATCCTCAGCAAAATGCTTATATTGAGCGTTATAACCGGACAATATGCTATGACTGGCTAGGGTAATACCAGCTTCATCACTGGATGAATAACAAGACTATGCCATACGGTGGCTATGGTTTTTATAATCACGAGCGCCCGAATATGGCGTTAAATTGCTATACCTAATGCAACATCTGCAACGAATGACCTAATTCTACTTATAACCTCGGTTAAACACGTGGGGATTGCCGTTATGCTGTTCATTCTACTCTTTCAGGATTTTTATCTAACTCTTCACGGCATTACTCTTATTTATTAAAATTTTGAATTGATATGCCCCTATCCTGATTACTAAAAACTCCGGATTTATATATTTTTTTGTATTTTGTAACAGTTCTTTTTTGAATTTAAATATAATAATAGCGATGAAACTAACCTTGTATCATCAGTAAAGTATGCTTTTTTCTTGCATATTCAATCCCAGTTTAGGGGCTTATTTTTATCCTATCTACATGTTGAATTCTATTATCTTTACTCTAAAGATGATTAAGAATAAAAACCCTAGTAAAACTGGGCGACATTGGTATTAGTTATGCGTTCAAATAGAAAAATTTTATTATCAAACTCACGAATGAAGTTGATGTCGATTTACATGAAAAATTAGCTGAATGGGAAGCTTTTTATAACTAACTGTCACCGTCCCCACTCAGCTCATGCTGGTAAAACACCGTATGAAGTGTTAAAAAATAAATTAGGTCTTTAAGACTAAACGTCAACCGAGGTTCTGAGTGACACACTCTATTATTTAAAACTTACCCACATTAGAAACCTATAAATCTGTAAAAAGCCTCACATCAAAAATGTTCTTACAGTGTGACGATGTTGTCGTCAAGCTAGACCAATGAATGAAAAAATTCGATAATCGTTAAATTATTTTTATCTCATGCTTAATCACCTTTCGTGATATCGCCAAACATAAGACCATAACATGAATAATTTAACAATGACGCCTAACCCAAATAGCCCCGCTCCTATTGAGTACCCTATTCATGCATTTCCCCCTACTCTCCGTAATATCATCCTTGATTTACATGGTGAAATGCAAATTCCTATCGAACTGATTGGCAGTGTCACACTTGGCGCTGTTTCCTTGGCTTGTCAGTCCTTAATTGAAGTGATTCAACCTCATACGGGTATGCCTGAACCTTGTTCCCTTTATTTGATGACAATTGCTGAATCAGGCCAGGGGAAAACAACCATCAATAAACAAATCATGAAACCACTTTATGATTTTGCATCAGAGATAATTAAAGAGTATGAAGCAAATTTAGACATTTATAAACGTGATTATAAAATATGGAAAATTAAACAACAGGTATGCGAAAATAATTTTAAAACAGCGATAAGAAAAAATTACCCTGGTGAATTTGAAGAAAATAAAATAAAAGAAAATGAAAAGTTAAAACCTAAACACCCACTACGACCGACGTTTATTTATGAAGATACGACACTCAAAGCGCTTGTCGAAGGACTAAGTGAGCATCCCGAAGCCGGGATTATTTCCGATGAAGCGGTAACTTTCTTTAAAAGTCATTTGAAAAATAATCCAGGCTTATTAAATAAAGCATGGGATAATGAAACGTTTGATTTTCGCAGAGCAGACGGTGAGTTCTATAACATTAAACCACGCTTAACATTTTCATTAATGTCCCAGCCTAATATCTTCAGTGATTACATCGAGAATAACGCAAAAATATCAAGAGACAGTGGTTTTCTTTCTCGTTTCCTTTTTTGTAAAACCAATACCACGATGAATTCATCGAGGAAAAGCAAAGATAGCTATCGAGATTCCCTTTCAAAATTCTATACCCGAATGGATGAACTCATTAACGAAAATAAAATTCAATTACAAATAACCAACAAAAATAAAAAACAACTAATCCTAAGCGATAACGCAAAGAAATTATGGCAAGAATATCGTTCTGAGATAGAAATAAAGACCGCCATCGGCGGAGAATGGGAACATATCAAAGATATTGCATTAAAAGCAAACGCTAATTTACTTAGAGTCGCAGCATTAATTTTATATTTCCATTCAGATGAGCATAATCATATTAGCCTTGAAACCTTAAAATCATCAATAGACATTCTTAATTGGTATTTATTTCAAGCAAGTCTTATTTTTTATCCCATGTCAGAGAGATACCAATTTGAACAAGATGTTCGTGAGCTTTTTTCATGGATTAAAAATAGATTTATCCAAAATGGGAATTTCGCCTTTCCTAAAAATGATATTGTCAAATATGGCCCCAATAGACTGCGGCGTCTAGATAAATTAACACCTGTATTAAATCAATTAATTAATCAAGGCGTTGTCTCTATTGTGCAATTCTCACCCACACATTGCCACTACATTACTTACCTTAATCAACATGGTGGTTATATCATGACAAAAGAATTAACAAGGAACTTAGTCCCCGTACCCTATACAAATGTTCTCCAATCATTTAAAAATACAAAAGGGAAATCATACAAAATTAATTTAACAGATCTCTAGTTTTTAAGGAGCATGATACAAAATTAACACTCATTATGACTAAATAGAACTAAGCTTCACAAGTCAAAATTGAATAATAAACAACCAATAATTAATGACCAAAAATAAAAACTCATTGCTTCAATTGCTACTGTAGCAATTGAAGCCGTATAAAAATATAAACAACATTTTTAATCGATTAAAAATTAACCCAGAAAGCACAATAAAGACACCAACAAAAAAACCGAAATATTCAATATAAAGCAAGGTTAAATATCAGCATTCAATAACCCCCGTGACTCGTTTAATCGATTTTGCATCCATACCTCAACTTCACTTTTAAACCAACGAGAACTCCGACCTAATTTAATTGGTTTTGGAAACTCCCCATCTTGAATTAATTTATAAAACCATTTATCCGTCATTCCAGTATATTGGGTAATAAATGTCATATCAACAAGTGGGTTATTTTCTGATATTAAATTCATTGTTTCCATGTAGTTTCATCCCCTGAGATGATTAATAATGTAGGAATGAAATTGCATTATTTAATGTAAAAATCATTCCCGCTCAGAAGATTACATGCCGGGTAAAACTTTACAGAATTAGTATTAATAATGCAGAAAGCAATTCAGCCATGAAAGTTAGTACTAATTTTGACTACAACCAAAGTTTCGCTCATAAGCACCAAACAACTTTGTTTCATATTTTGCAAGGTAAAGTGCTCTTTTCATCGCTTGTGTAAATTGTTCTGAGCATTTATTATTTATCCATAACTCTGCATTTTTGGGGAAGTGTACTAATGAACCATATAATGATTCATTTAATTTTAAAGCACTACACCATGCTTGCTTTATTATCCCTGCAAGTGAATCATTTTTATGATATTCACCAACACGATACCAAGCATCTTTATTGAGTAGTAAAATCACATGATAATGCTTTTTATTATTTATCTTTCCATATTCCTTAACCCATATATATCGTAATTTTGTTTTATGGCATCGAATACCTTTTTTCAGTTTCTTTTTTTGGCATGCCTTTATTTTCGCTTTTAAGGAATCAATAAATCGAGAGATAGCTGCATTATCATCCGATGATGGAACATTAGGAAACCGTAAATCCACCCTTAACATAAAAGTACGAGGATATACACTTAATGATTTTTTAATCACATCTGAAATCATTGACAACCATTCTGCATTATAAGAATAAGACATTTTTAACCACTCCAACTAATATGTGAACATAACTATTAATGACGCAGTTAAAAACAAATTTAAGTCTTACCTAACATAAAATCAAAATAACCACTTTCACAACTTAAATTAAAACAACCTTATTAAAACAGCAGTTAGAATATTAGAAATAATTGTTCTCACATCTTAAATACATTAAAAACACATATTAAACACATAGATTAAATATATATTTTTGACATAAACAAAACACATAGAAAGCATATATATTACTATATCCGACATAAATTCAATTAAATTACCTCAACCCAAAACCGCATGATATCTCGCTGTAATATATTATTTATTGGCCATATATAACTCTGGAGTTATCACTCCCTAAAAATAAACATATAAATAATTTCACCTCTATATAACACCATGGATAAAACACTATTTAATCGATTATTTTATTCATATATGGAGTGACTATGTCTATCAATGCAAATGCAGGTTTCCATCGCCTAAAAAATCACTTGGCACCTTTTCCGGATATATTTTCTCAGGCACTGATGAAACAGTTTCAGCAAGTTATCGATTATCATCCTGTCATCGGTATCATGGGAAAAACAGGCACAGGAAAATCGAGTTTGATTAATGCGCTTTTTCAATCATCGGTATCATCTGTTAGTGATGTTGGCGGTGGGACTCGTCAAGCCCAGCGATACACAATGAGCATGAATAATCATAACATGACCTTCATTGATTTTCCGGGGATTGGAGAGAACGCCGAAAAGGATAAAGAATACCATGCGCTTTATCATGCGTTACTTCCTGAACTTGACTTTATTATTTGGTTATTAAAAGCAGATGATCGTGCATGGTCAACGGATGAGCATTATTATCGGAGACTGATTAAGGAATATGGCTATCCTGCCAACCATATTTTATTTGTATTAAATCAAGCCGATAAAATTGAACCTTGCCGAGAATGGGATCTCACCACGCACACTCCTTCCCCACAACAATCTCTAAATCTACACGAAAAAAGCCAACTCGTGGTTCACACCTTTAGCCCGACACACCCTGTGATTGCGGTATCTTCAATCGAAGCCTATCAACTGCCACATCTAGCAGAACAATTAGTGATGGCATTACCCATCCACGTTAGTAGTAGCATTGTTCGTCAGCTAAATCAACAATATAGGACAGAAAATGTAAATCACACAGCACGTGATGATTTTGGAACACAGATCAGCCAATCAATTGATCATTTGATTGAGATATTGCCGCTACCTTCATTTGTTAAAACAACACTTTGTACCTTGAAAAGCACCTTAATTTCGAACGTGAAATCACTGTGGGATTACTTTTTTAATTAAGGCCAATCCTTTATCAATATTGGCAAAAACTGACGCATACCACATGGCTCTCGCATTCAGTGTATTGCGCTGCTTTAACTGTGCTTCATCTTGACACTGAATCAGCCAAGTACATAACGACAGGTTGTGTCGATAGCATCAAAATAATCACATTGGAAATTAATATGCTTATTTTTCAATGAATTAAAAAACAAACTTGTTCGGTTTTATTTCTCACTTTCAGGATTTCAATGACATATCCTGTCTAGGCAGTTTTATATACTAATACCTATTATTTCATGAGGTAGGAGAATATTGGCATGAAAGAAAAGAATTCTCGCCATGACCGATTGGCATTA
Organism: Providencia sp.; assembly: GCF_052096715.1. Taxonomy (NCBI): domain Bacteria; kingdom Pseudomonadati; phylum Pseudomonadota; class Gammaproteobacteria; order Enterobacterales; family Morganellaceae; genus Providencia; species Providencia sp. The sequence continues at coordinate 5,875 of NZ_JBQDNB010000046.1, read as the reverse complement.
CGACTGTCCATCATTATCACCCGATTATTATCAGGAGAAATACTATCATTACGGACACTTGCTGAAGAGTTTGGCGTTTCAGAGAGAACAATACAGCGTGATTTCCATCAGCGCCTATCTCATCTCGATTTAGTATCCGGTCATGGTGGGTATCGTTTATCTGGTCACTTAAGTGCAACACGTCAGCCTGACATTTTTACCTTTTTACAAAAAGTCGGTCTATCCGGATATTTTCCGGGCTTAACTCGTAAAACAGTCAATAATCTAATCCGTAGTGATCTTCACTACCCTTGCTTGGCGTGGCATAACACAATAGAAGCCCATCCAACCAGCGCTGAATGCTTTTACCGTATAATCCACAGCATTACTGCAACGGTCGGTATTCAAATACACAAAACCGATAAAACTAGCCTCTTTATTGAGCCTTATCGTTTAGTGTTAAACCAAGAAAAATGGTACTTAATTGGTTGCAACCTCTCAGAACTGAATGTCATCCCACTCAACCATATATTCTCAGTAACAGTCACGGAGATCCCTTTCTTTCGGCAAAAAGACATCTGCCATTTATCGTCAAAAGCTGAATTTATTCAATCTCTTCCATATTTTAATTATTTTCAACGCCTTCTAGCAAAAATGGGTACAACCCCTTAACCTTTTATCTGGAGAAATTTCAAATGAAGCATACACCTGTATTTCAACCACTGAACACTAAGCTTATTGCTATCATGAGCGGTATTGTCATCAGCTTGACATTGATGGGATGTGGCTCCCCAGAAGAACTCGCGTTTACCCGTGATTGCAAGCTCAGTGGAGGAAGCAGCGAACTTTGCTCATGTACATGGAAGGCGATGTCTCAGCAATATCCCCCCGCCACTATTCAAGCCGTGATTAAAGGCGAAGCACCTGCTCCACAAGGGTATGGTCAATATTTAGTACAAACAATCCAGTCTTGCGCAAAGCAATCATCACACTAATACATCATTCATCACTAAGGCTATCTCACATGTTATCTTTGCTTTTACGTTATATCGGTATTGCCTTCGGTATCGCATTAATCATTGTACTATTTCATATAGTCAACTCTACAGGCCATATTCGCAATATGTGGCAAGGTATCAGCCTATTATTTTGGTTAACCATCAGTCCCGGCATCGGGATGTTTATTGGTGCACTCATTAGACAATGGTTAATACCTGATGCGATTTACACAAAAGAAGGTGCATTAGGCATTGCAAAAGCGAAATTATTTTGGGCAATAGGTCCCCAAGGTATTGGTTGGCTACTCGGCGTATTTGCTATCGCCAACCAACTTTAGGTTTACATCACGGCATTTAGCCAAATCAAACGAATCCAGCCCCAACATGAAAAATCATGTTGGGGCTTTTTACATTTACTTTAACGGAGTCCCTATGCCACAATATGATTTATCCTCTGATATTCCCCAAGCCAAGACTGTACCTCTACACAAACGTCCCCAATTTTGGAATACTTACTTTGGCTGTATAAAAAGCTTCACCACTTTTGAAGTGGTAATTTTTACTCTCATGGGTCAGTTTTGTGATGAATATACGGGTGGCTATTGGGAGTATTGTACTTTACCCAGCGGTGGTGCCTACATTTATCCCGATTTAAATCAAGATAAACTTACGCTGTTTAATCCCCATAACGGTAATGAGGCCCAAATGAGTTGTGAAGCCGCGGGCATTGCCATCTGTTTGATGATGTTCAGTTTGTGGTCATTTAGAATAGAAAGTGAATTATTGATTGAACGGTTTTATCAACTTCGTGACTATGCTATTCAACATCCTGAAAGTTCAGCCATTTTCCATCTTATCGATTAAATCTCACTTAATTCACTCTTTCAGTTTTACCTATCTTATTTATTTTCAAGGAAATTAATGATGACTCGTTTATCCTCTCGCTTTGGTGCGGCGAATAGCATTCGTCGCGACCGCCCGTTAACTCTTGAAGAATTGTTCCGTACTGTACCGAGTGTATTTTCCAAAGAGAAACACGACTCTCGCAGTGAAAAGTACACCTATATTCCCACTATTACGTTACTCGATAGCCTACAAAAAGAAGGCTTTTATCCGTTCTTTGCTTGCCAAACCCGCGTGCGAGATTCCAGCCGTCGCGATCATACTAAACATATGTTACGACTGCGACGTCATGATCAAATTACGGGGAGCCAAGTGCCTGAAATCATTTTACTCAATAGCCATGACGGTTCTAGCAGCTATCAAATGTTACCGGGATTTTTTCGCTATGTTTGTCAAAATGGGCTTGTTTGTGGTGATACCTTTGGGGAAGTCCGAATGCCCCACAAAGGTAATGTCGTCGATAAAGTGATTGAAGGAGCGTATGAAGTCTTAGGCACCTTTGATGCCATCGCCGAAAAACGTGAACTAATGCAATCGCGACTATTACCGCCACCAGCACAGCAAATCTTCGCACAAGTCGCATTAACATATCGTTATGGTGAAGAGCATCAACCGATCACTGAAGCACAAGTCTTACAGCCCCGCCGCTTTGAAGATAAGAAAGACGATCTTTGGACAGTGTATCAACGCTTGCAAGAGAATTTAATTAAAGGGGGGTTATCAGGTCGAAATACGAAAGGTAAGCGTGCTCGCACACGTTCGGTGAATGGGATTGATGGAGATATTAAACTCAATAAAGCATTGTGGGTCCTGACAGAACAAATGCATACCCATTTTTCTGGGCGCGAACGAATATAGCAATACCACATTATGAACAATTTGACTTTATGGTGAACAACATGAAACTATCAGAACGGCAAAGAAAAACCTTATCCAATGTTAAACTCAATTACGGTCAACTCTGCAATAAAAGGACGCTCGACTCACTGACGAAAAAAGGCTTAATTCAATGGCACACATCTAGCCGTTGGATCTTAACTGAATTGGGTAGTAAAGAATTAAACAAAATCACTCAATAAGGTATTTTTAAACATACCATATTGGCAATATCATGCTCCAGACTAGAAGCAATCAACATGAATATAATCCTCATTAAATGTATACCTAAAAAGGATTCGAATACGTTATAATTACTCCAATCATCTTCGCAAAAAACCAAACTATTCGCTGTACTCAATCGCCCGAACCGTGCTCGGTAAAACCTACTAAACGGACTGAGGGCATAAAAGAGGGTACAAATTAAATCAAATTTTATTAATAATTTTAAATACAGATAGTTATGATAAAAAGTCGATTCCGAGTCCGGCACCACTTATTCAAAGAACCCGCCGAAAGGCGGGTTTTTGCTTATAGCACCAGCTAAAATAAATACTCTCCCAAAATTTCAGTTCAATTCTCGCCTATCTTCATCCACTTCATTGCTCAACTAGACTTTCAGGTATAATTAGTTCCGATAAAGTGTGTGCCCATTTTTTCTCTCAGGAAGCTTACTAAGTCTCTAACTGATGCTAAATCCGAGATGAAACGCTAAAATCAAAAAATACAATTAGTTCTATTCATTAAATCATCTAGATGCAGAAAACATGCTTATTTTACATCTATATGTTTTAATGAATATCCACCGCCATGAAAATATTGACTATGAACAATACTCCGTCTTTTCAAGATATTATTTATAGCCTTATAGGTGCCATCCCTAAAGGTAGAGTAGTGACTTATGGAACCCTTGCAAAAATGGCAGGTTACCCAAGTTATGTACGACAAGTATGCCAGGTGATAAGAAAAGTCCCTACGGGTAGCACTTTGCCCTGCCATCGTATAATTAATGGTCAGGGGAAATTATCTGTTACAGGTGAACATTATATTCGGCATAAGAAAGCACTCATGGGTGAAGGTATCATTTTTGGCCCAAATGATAAGATAAAATTGAAACAATATTTATGGGAGGGATTTGATTAGCTATTTTAAACATCCCTCATACCACCTTTATTCTTCAGTCATTATCTTAGGCACTTAGAGTTTACTAGCCGCCTTTATTTTTATTTACCCCCACATAAAAAATAGGCGATTACATCTAAACAACATAAAAACCTGAATGTCATTTTGAATACTCTAAGTACCTGTGCAATTTTAACGTCTCAGCTTATTTTTCAAAATGAGGCTTATGTTCAAGTTCTTTCGCCAAGAAATAATTTAAGAAGGTTCGGATCACTGCAATAATTGCCAATTTAATGAGGCTATCTAAATCTGGGTCTACTGTTGTAACCAAAATATCAGCCGCTAATTGAAATTCCAATGCCGTTGCAAGCCAGTCACCAAACCGATAACGTGCCGCTCTCCCCCCTTTTAATTGGACTAAAATAATTAGTGCTTTAACTAATCCAATAACGACGCAAATGACCGAGATAGTTTCTAATAGTAACTGAAAAACATGAACACTTGAGACCAGTAATTCACGTAAAAAGGCTAAGTCGAACATTGAATACCTCAATGATAAGTTTCAAATTTGTTTATTTTAAATATCAAGTATGACCAACATACAACGCCTTAAGGTAGGATTAAAGCAATAAATAACAGTAAGTTTCATGAAGAAATACATTATCAGTGACCAACTAAGTGATTACCCCAAAAAGACCCTACGGTGGGTAGTGCAAAGCCAAATGCAGATTCAACCTTTATCTTAACCTATGATTAGCTTTTTTGAGTTTATTTTGTGATTTTACAAGGACGTAAATTCCCATAGTTAAATTTATCATCGTTTATTAAAATATTTTACTTCTATAAATTAAAAATAAATACAATTCATTATTTTTATAATTTATCTCATTTATTAACTACATTGATAAATCTAACAACATTATAATTTTCAGCAAAAAAAATCACTAAAAATAGCTAAAGTAGTTAAAATGAAAATTAATATAGCTTCCCCAGCGAAACAATAAAAATACCAAAATCTTAATTTTTTAGAATATTTAAAAACAGACAAAAAAAACCATCAAAAACTCGCACTTTGAGTATTAACAATAAAAGCAACATTAAAAATTAAAAAATACACTTACAACATCATTCAATGATAGATAAAAAACAAATTAGTTTAATAAAATTAAATTTACTTTTCAATTCGGCTATTTTATTAAATATAAAAATATTATGACTCCCAAATATTATAGAATCGTTTAACATTACTTGCTGTATAAATAACCGTATGTGAAATATTTCTATGACCTAAATAATCTTGAATGAGACGAGTATCGCGCCCTAAATCGGCTAATGCATAACCACATGCATGCCTTAGCATATGTGGATGAGCCTCTATAGATACATCCGCTTTTTTACCATAGGAACGAATAAGCCCATACACTTGTTGTCGCGAGATTCCGCCACCTTTTTGAGAAAGAAAAACTAAAGAAGAATCTGCATCGCGCCACTGACTTCTAATATGTAGCCACTCATTTAATGCATTATATTCACTCGAGATTAAAGGCTGTGTTGTCGATAAGCCGCCTTTTAATCGCCTAACATAAATAACTCTTGAATTAAGGTCAATATCTTTCAAAGATAAATTACATAATTCACTAACACGAAACCCATGAATAAAACACATTAATAACATGCAATAATCACGTTCTGAATATCGACCTTTTTTAGCCTCATCTAATATTGCATTAATTTCAAAGCGAGTTAGAAATTTACGTTGTTTCATATTTTTCATTTCCTATAATAAGAGTACACAAGATAAAACTAATATATCAAATCTTAGAAAATGATAAACAAATGATTACTTTATACACAGAGAAATACCATTATTTAGTATTAGATAACACTAAAAGTTTTAGATAGATTTGATTATATATCTTCATTGAACTCAATTTAAAATACGTAAAATACAATATGCAGGTGTTTTTTTACTATTTAAATTAACACTTTGCATCAAA
>NZ_JBQDNB010000045.1:0-15526 GCF_052096715.1 Providencia sp. | reverse complement strand
CGAGAGCACGTGTTATTTGGGACTTAACAACTATTTAACTCATGCGCAAGCCGTGGGATAGCTTTTAGTTTCCATTCATTACTGTCTATAAAATCTGAAAAAGATTGTGAATTGATACTTACTTAATTTGAGTAATAGCTCAAGATATACCTACATATTATCTTCATCCCCATAAATAACTAATTAGGTTGATTTAAATTATGAATCAAGTGCTCCCTCTCATTGGTCGTTCTAGTGCTTTGTTTACTCGAGATATTAATACCCATGAAAATGAACTAACTAGAATAGTTAACCAATCACGTTTTTTAGTTTTAGGTGGTGCGGGTTCAATAGGTCAAGCAGTAACTAAAGAGATATTTAAACGTAACCCTCAAAAGTTGCATGTTGTAGATATCAGCGAAAACAATATGGTTGAATTAGTTAGAGATATTCGAAGTTCTTTTGGTTATATAAATGGCGACTTTCAAACTTTTGCATTAGATATTGGTTCAACCGAATATGACGCTTTTATTAATTCAGATGGTCAATATGATTACGTTTTAAATTTATCCGCATTAAAACATGTCCGTAGTGAAAAAGATCCATTTACCTTAATGCGTATGATCGATGTTAATATTTTTAATACTGATAAAACAATACAACAATCGATCAAATCAGGCGTGAAAAAATACTTTTGTGTGTCCACAGATAAAGCCGCGAACCCAGTTAATATGATGGGAGCCTCAAAACGCATTATGGAAATGTTCTTGATGCGAAGAAGTGAAGAAATATCAATATCTACAGCCCGGTTTGCTAATGTTGCTTTTTCAGATGGCTCTTTATTACATGGTTTTAATCAACGTATACAAAAACAACAACCTATTGTTGCACCAAACGATATTAAGCGTTACTTTGTGACACCACAGGAATCAGGTGAACTTTGTTTAATGTCTTGTATTTTTGGTAATAATAGAGATATTTTTTTCCCTAAATTAAGCGAAGCTTTGCATCTCATCACTTTTGCCGACATTGCAATTAAGTATCTCAAACAACGTGGCTTTGAACCTTATCTTTGTAAAAATGAAGATGAAGCACGTGATTTATCTAAAACACTAACTTCTCAAGGTAAATGGCCATGTCTTTTTACTGCGAGTGATACTACTGGTGAAAAAGACTTTGAAGAGTTTTTTACTGACAAAGAGGTGCTTGATATGGAATGCTTTGAAAATCTTGGTATCATTAAAAATGAACCCGACTATCAGCTTGAACTTTTAACTTTATTTGAAACTCAAATTGCACAAATGAAAGCTAAAAAAGAGTGGAATAAAGAGCAAATTGTTGAATTATTTTTTAAAATGATCCCAGATTTTGGCCATCAAGAAACGGGCAAATATCTCGATAGTAAAATGTAAGGCCGACAAATGAAACCTCAAATACTCATAGAATTTATTCGAGACATATATCAAACCAAAGGTTTTATCCCTCTACATGCCCCAACTTTTACGGGGAATGAGAAAAATTATGTCGTAGAAACAATCGATAGTACTTTTGTGTCTAGTGTAGGAAAGTTTGTTGATGAATTTGAAAGAAAAATGGAGGCATTTACTGGTAGCCCTAGAGCTGTTGCTACTGTAAATGGTACTGCTGCATTACATACCGCTCTTTATATGGCGGGTGTGCGAACAAATGATTTAGTTATAACCCAAGCCTTGACCTTCGTTGCAACTTGTAATGCTCTCTATCATATGGGCGCGCAGCCCATTTTTGTTGATGTCTCGCCTATTAGCCTTAGTTTATGTCCAAAGGCTGTTGAGCAATACCTCGATGAAAATGCTATATTAAATGAGAATGGTTGTTTCCATAAACAAACTAAGCAAAGAATAAAAGCAGTAGTTCCAATGCATACTTTTGGACACCCTGCCGAATTAGATGAATTGTTATCTGTATGCAAAAAATGGAATCTTATTTTAGTCGAAGATGCAGCTGAAAGCTTAGGGTCATTCTATAAAGATAAACATACCGGAACTATTGGTAAATTTTCTGCATTAAGTTTTAATGGTAATAAAATTATTACTACTGGCGGCGGCGGTATGGTGTTGTGCTCTACTGAAGAAACAGGTAAGCACACAAAACACGTTACAACAACAGCAAAAGTTCCACATCCTTATGAGTTTTTCCATGATGAGCCAGGTTTTAACTATCGTTTACCAAACTTAAATGCAGCTCTTGGATGTGCTCAAATGGAGAGTCTACCTCTGTTTTTAGAACGTAAGCGTTTATTAGCAAAGCAATATCAGTCCTTCTTTGAGGGAAGTGATTATCAATTTGTTGTTGAACCGTCCTATGCTCAATCAAATTATTGGCTCAATGCTGTCATTTGTCATGATACGAAACAACGTGATGACCTTCTAAATCAAGCCAATGCAGCTGGCGTTATGACAAGACCCATTTGGAAGCTGATGCATCGTTTACCAATGTTCGAAAAAGCGTTACGAGACAACTTAAAAAATTCAGAATTTATTGAGTCGCACCTAATTAATCTTCCAAGTACGCCAATTAAGGCTTGAGAGAGATATTGATGAATGACAATATCAAAAATGTTGCTGTTTTTACCGGTACAAGAGCTGAATATGGGCTATTATTTTGGTTTTTAAAGGATATACAAAATGATCCTGAACTTAATTTACAATTACTAGTTTCAGGTATGCATTTATCGCCAGAATTTGGTGAAACATATCAGCAAATTGAGAATGATGGCTTTATTATCAATGAAAAAATTGAAATATTGCTTTCATCTAATTCATCGATTGGTACAGCTAAAAGTATGGGGCTCGGAATACTCGGCTTTGCAGATGCATTTTCAAGAATGAAACCAGATGTTTTAATTGTACTTGGTGATCGATTTGAAGCCTTAGCAGCCGCACAAACAGCGATGATTCTACGCATCCCAGTGATTCACCTGCATGGAGGGGAAATTACTGAGGGTGCTTATGATGATGCAATTCGTCATGCAATCACTAAATTAAGCTATTTACATGGCACATCAACAGAAGAATATCGCCAACGTGTTATTCAGCTAGGTGAATCACCAGTTCGAGTCAAAAATATAGGTGCTATAGGACTTGAACACTTAAAGCGTGGAACGTTTATGGATATTCAAGAACTAGGGAAATCACTAAACTTTGAACTACAAAAACCTTACTTTTTAGTTACCTACCATCCAGTCACCTTGGGTGAGGAATCACCCGAAAAAAGTTTTCAATCACTTTTAGATGCACTAAACGAATACCCTGATTACCAAATCATTTTGACATATCCAAATGCCGATGATGGTGGTAGGCGTATTATTCCTATGTTAGAAACATATGCAGTTGCAAATTCGAAGCGAGTATTAGCAATACCTTCACTTGGCCAAGTTCGATACTTAAGTGCAGTAAAATATGCATCAGCCGTTATTGGAAATTCTTCCAGCGGTATTATTGAAGTTCCAGCGTTTAATGTACCTACAGTAAATATTGGCCTACGCCAAAAAGGTCGCTTAGCGGCTAAAAGTGTTATCCATTGTTCAGCAGATAAAGATGCGATTCAAAGTGCAATACAATCAGCTATTACTCACAGTTATAAATTTGATGGTGAAGTGATAGTTAATCCTTATGGACAAGGTGATAGCAGCACACAAGTCATTGAAATGATTAAAACATTAAATTTCAATCCTTGTAAAACATTTTTTGACTTAACTTTCGAATCGGATAGCTGAGGCCTTTAGCATGACACTTATTATTGCAGAAGCAGGTGTAAATCATAATGGGAATGAAGAATTAGCATTTGAGCTTGTTAACGCCGCACATCGATCAGGTGTGGATATTGTTAAATTTCAAACGTTTAAAGCTAAGAACCTTGTTACAGAATATGCAAAACAGGCTAATTATCAAGTTGCTAATACACAAAAAGAAGAATCACAACTTGCTATGTTAAGCCGCTTGGAGCTTTCTTATGATGTTCACCACCAACTAATAAAGCATTGCCAATCGTTGGGCATTGAATTTTTATCAACCGCATTTGATTCTGAAAGCTTAGATTTCTTAGTTAATGAACTCAAGCTAAAACGCTTAAAGTTACCTTCCGGTGAACTAACTAATGCCCCTTTAGTATTAGAGCATGCACGTACAGGTTGTGATTTGATCGTATCGACAGGTATGGCAACCTTAACCGAAATTGAGATGGCTTTAGGTGTAATCGCTTTTGGCTATTTAGATAAAAATAATACTCCGCCTTCATTGCTAGCCTTCCAGAAAGCATATGCATCTAAAGAAGGTCAGGAAATACTAAAAGAAAAAATAACTCTTCTACATTGCACGACAGAATATCCAGCACCAATGGAAGAAATAAACCTTCGTGCTATGGATACTTTAGGACACGCCTTTGGCTTATCTATGGGGTATTCTGACCATAGTGAAGGGATCACTATTCCAATTGCCGCTGTAGCTCGAGGTGCAACCCTCATAGAAAAGCATTTTACTTTAGATAAAAATATGGAAGGTCCTGATCACAAAGCATCATTAGAGCCTAATGAATTAACTGCAATGGTTCAGTCTATCCGTCAAGTTGAGCAGGCATTAGGTTCATCGATAAAAACCCCGACTATCTCAGAATTAAAAAATAAGGCAGTTGCACGTAAAAGCTTAGTTGCAGCAACGAAAATCAAAGCTGGTAGCTCATTCACTGAAGATAACTTAACAATAAAGCGCCCAGGTAATGGGATATCGCCATATGAATATTGGGATATGCTAGAACGTACAGCAAGGAATGATTATCAGGCTGGAGACTTAATTCTTGAATAAAAAACCACTCGTTATTATTGGTGGTGGTGGGCATGCTAGTGTATTAGTAGATATTTTGCTAAGCCAAGGTAGAGAAATTTTAGCAGTTATTAGTCAACATGATATTTCTTCTAGGAGGATATTTAGTGGCTTTCCGCATTTAACGCAAGATACTGATGTCAAAAAATTCACTCCTAGTGAAATAATACTTGTAAATGGAATTGGTATACAGGCAAATTCAGATTTTCGTCAAAAAATTAACAGTTACTTCATCGAAGTTGGGTATGAATTTGAAACAGTAATTGCCAATAGCTCAATTGTTTCTCCTTATGCTGAAATTAAAACTGGGGTACAAATTTTTCCTAGCGTAATTATTCAAGCGGGTGTAACTATCGAAGAGCACTCCATTATTAATACAGGTGCAATCATTGAACACGACTGTAAAATTGGTAGTAATAATCATATAGCTCCTAGAGCAGTCCTTTGTGGTGGTGTAACCACAGCTAAAAATGTTTATATTGGTGCTAATGCTACAGTGATTCAAGGTATCTCAATAGAAGAGAAATCAATTGTTGGTGCTGGAGCAATTCTTACGCAAAATTTACCCTCTCAAAGTACTTGTTACCCTAACCGAAGTCTAATTAAAACTAATAAATTGAAATAAAAGGTATTCCATGAGCTATTTCTGGAAAAATGTATTGGTAAAACCAGAGAATTCTATTCGTGATGCATTAGAAATCATTAACAATGAAGCCTTACGAGTCGCATTAGTTGTAAGTGAAACTCAAAATTTAGTTGGCGTAGTCACCGATGGTGATATTCGCCGAGGTTTATTAAACAACCTTGCATTAACTGATGCTGTCTCTCTTGTGATGAATAATTCACCGACAACTGCAAAAATAGGAACTTCGCGTGAGGACCTCGTTAAGATTATGGAAAAGAAAAGTATCTTATCGATTCCTATTTTAAACAATGAAGGTATTGTCGTCGGATTAGAAACGCTAAATGGGACCTTTAATTCTCCGACCTATCAAAACCCTGTATTTATAATGGCAGGAGGTTTTGGTACACGCTTACGGCCATTAACAGATAACTGCCCTAAACCGATGCTTAAAATCGGTGATAAACCGATTCTAGAAACAGTAATCCGTAGTTTTATTAAAGCAGGGTTTGTTAATTTTTATATTTCGACTCATTATATGCCGGAACAAATTGAAGCACATTTTGGTGACGGCGCTGACCTTGGTGTAAGCATTACTTATATCCAAGAAAACTCCCCTTTAGGCACAGGGGGGGCACTCGGACTACTTCCAAAAGATCTCCCTGAAGGATTACCATTAATATTGATGAATGGTGATGTTCTTACTAAAGTTGATTTTAAGCGCTTACTCGATTTTCATATTAACCATGATGCAGATGCTACTATGTGTGTGCGCGAATATGACTATCAGATTCCTTATGGTGTAATTAGTGGGGAAGGTAATAAAATTATCAGTATGGTTGAAAAGCCAGTTCAACGCTTTTTTGTTAATGCTGGGATTTATGTTATTTCACCACAAATTATTCAATCAGTACCCGAAAATTATCGTATTGACATGCCTACACTATTAGAACAACACATGAGTGAACGTGATAATGTACTGATGTTTCCGATTTATGAATACTGGTTAGACATTGGCCGAATGGACGATTTTAATAAAGCACAAGTAGATATTCATACTCTAGGATTAGATTAATGGAACGTATTGCTGTTGTAGGCCTAGGTAACATTGCAACCCGCCATCGTCGTAATTTAAAACATTTATTTCCAAATTCTACTTTATATGCAATGTCTGCAAGTGGCCGTGAAATTGATGAAATAGTTAGTGATGCTGATGCTTGTGTATCTTCAATTGATGAGTTAATAAATTTACAACTACAATTAGTTATAATTGCTTCTCCCGCTCCTTTTCATGCACAACACGCAATTCCATTAATTGAAGCAAAAATCCCTGTTTTAATTGAAAAACCCGTAGCGACTACTTTATCGGATGCTAGAGCTATTAAACAAGCAGCTAAACATTATCAAACGCCCGTGGCTATAGGATATTGTTTACGCTATCTTTCATCCTCGCAAAAAATAAATGAAATTATCGAATCGAAAATAATTGGCCAACTGCAGCATGCGACCATCGAAATAGGTCAGTACTTACCTGATTGGCGACCCAGCAAAGATTATAGGGAATGTGTGTCGGCAAATGCCTCTCTTGGTGGTGGTGCATTATTAGAATTAAGCCATGAATTAGATTATACATATTGGTTGTTAGGCCCATTAACACTACAACACGCTATTCTACGTAGCTCCGATGAACTAAATTTAGATATAGAAGATAATGTCGATATATTAGCAACAACTATAGACAATGCGATTGTTCATATTCATCTTGATTTTTTACAGCGTAAAGCATATCGACAATGCCGTTTTATTGGAAGTCAAGGTACATTAGAATGGAATTTGATTAATAACGAAATTCGATTCATATCTAGCCATAATACTCGTGTTTTATACAGTGCTCCTGAATGGGATAAGAATCAAATGTACCTCGAAATGATTGCTGATTTTATTGAAAAAATAAATAATAAAGAAAATAAATCAATTACTATAGATGAAGCTATAAATACTCTTTCACTCATAGAGCAAATTAAATCAAAAAACTCTATATCTAGAATCCTTACTACTTATCAGTAAAGAATATAAATATCATGAAAAACTTCGCATTCATTTTTGCTCGTGGTGGTTCTAAAGGGCTCCCTGGAAAAAATATTAAACCACTAGCAGGAAAGCCCTTACTACAATATTCTATTGATACTGCAACCGCAGCACCTTCTATTGAAAAGGTGTTTGTCTCTACTGATGATACTGCAATTGCTAAAATCGCAATCGCTAATGGAGCGATTCTAATAGATCGCCCCCCTGAGCTAGCGAGTGATACAAGTCCAGAATGGCTTTCTTGGCGCCATGCAATAAATTGGGCTTTTGAAAATTATGGTTCATTTGATGGTTTTGTCAGCTTACCCGCAACAAGTCCGTTACGTAGTGTAGAAGATATTGAAGCTGCTATTATGCAAAGAACAAAACAGAGAGCAGATATTTGTATATCAATTACACCGGCAAGCCGTAGCCCTTACTTTAATATGGTAAAAATAGTAGATAATGGTCTAGTTGAATTAGTAAATAGCCCACAAGGCGAGGTTGCCCGCCGACAAGATGCACCAGCTGTATTTGATATTACAACAGTGGTATATGCAACAACCCCTACGTTTGTTTTAGAAAATTATGGGATTTTTTCTGGGCACGTTACTAGCATTGAAGTACCAAAAGAACGCGCTGTTGATATAGATGATATATATGACTTTAGACTAGCTGAAGCTATTATTTCGGAGCAAAAATAATGGATAATTTATTAAAAAGTAAAAAAATTTTAGTCGCTGGTGCAGGTGGTTTACTTGGTTCAAAATTGGTTCTAACCTTATTAAATCAAGGTGCGAAAGTCATAGGGGCAGATATCAATGTCGATACTATGGCAGAAAAATTAAAAAGATCAGGTGTTGATACTGAACACTCTAATCTCACATTGACTGAGTTAGATATTACAAATGAAGTCTCTGTGAAAAATATTTTTAATCATCATGACAATCTCAGTGGTGCTGTAAATACAACTTATCCTAGAAATAAAAATTACGGAATGCATTTTTTTGATGTTACGTTAGAAAGTTTTAACGACAATTTATCTTTACATTTAGGAAGTTCATTTTTATTTACTCAACAATGTGCTGCTTATTTTAAAAATGAACAACAACCATTTTCATTAGTTAATATATCCTCTATATATGGTGTAATAGCGCCTAAGTTTGAAATTTATAACAATACAACGATGACAATGCCTGTTGAATATGCAGCCATTAAATCAGCTATTCAGCATCTTAATAAATATGTTGTCGCCTATGTGAATGATAGTCGCTTTAGAATTAACTGCGTTAGTCCAGGTGGAATATTCGATCATCAACCCGAACCATTCTTAAAGGCATATAAAGAAAATACATATGGTGCTGGTATGCTTGAAGTAGATGAAATTATAGGTTCTATCTTATTCTTACTTTCAGAGCAATCTAGATATGTTACAGGGCAAAACATTATTGTAGATGATGGGTTTTCTTTATAAAATTAGCATAAGAAATTATATATAAATACCAATTTTAAATTATTTTTAATCAAATTGCTCCATAAAAATAATCTGCTAAATAATCCTTTATATCATTATGAAAAATAACATCTTAGACTTAAAATATACAAGTAAAATCACCTTATGAGTCTCCTCAAAAACTCAAGTATATACTTAACTGCTAATCTTTTAAATGCAGCTATTCCATTTATATTATTACCTATCTTAACTCGATATCTTACACCTATTGAATATGGCCAAATAGCTATGTTCCAAGTCCTATTATCAGCCTTAACAACATTTATAGGTATAAATTGTACTGGTTCTGCCAATAGAAAGTTCTACGATGATAATATTGACCATGATACTTTAAGAAATTTTAATGGAAGCTGCGTTCAGATTCTTATAGTCACATCAATAATAACCTTGTTATTCAGCCTAGCCTTCGGTGAGCAACTAAGTGACTTTTTATCTATACCATTAAGCTGGATACTAATAGCAGTATTAATTAGCTCATTCACCTTTATTGCAACATTACGTTTAGGTCAATGGCAAATAAGAAATCAAGCAAAATATTTTGGAGTATTACAAGTCAGTAGTAGCTTTATAAATATGTTATTATCATTACAATTAGTGATTACGTTGAAGCAAGGGGCATCCGGACGTGTTGATGCTCAATTAATTACAACTGTAGTAATTGCAATAGTCGCTATTCTTCTTCTTTATAAGGATAAACTATTAAAATTATTTATTTGGCGACCTGAACAAATTAAAGAAGCATTATCCTTTGGTATTCCTTTAATTCCGCATCACATTGGATTTTTCTTACTGAGTTCTGTAGACCGATTTTTCATTAATAAAGAAATTGGATTGGCAGAGGCGGGGATCTATATGGTTGCAGTTCAATTAAGCACCGTACTCACTATTCTATTTGATGCTTTAAATAAAGCATATGTCCCGTGGCTATATGGAAAATTAAAAATAAATAATCATTCCGATAAAATAAAAATAGTTAAATATACATATTTTTATTTTGCCATATTAACAATTATTGCGCTTATAGCCTTTTTTGTCGGGCCTCTACTATTTATCTTCATAGCAGGTGAGAAATATTCGCGAGGTGCAGACATAATTGGATGGTTATGCCTAGGACAAATATTTGGTGGAATGTATTTAATGGTTACAAACTATATATTTTTTAGTAAGAAAACCGGAGGATTAGCATTAACCACTATCACAACCGGGATTGTAAATATTATTTTACTAATAACACTCATTCCATTATTTGGACTAATCGGTGCTGCGTATTCATTTTCAATTTCTAAATTCTGTCAATTTATATTTACTTGGCTTATATCCTATAACTCAGTAAAAATGCCTTGGTTTAAAAAAGAGATTTAAGTATATGGATTTAGTTATATGTAATACACCCTTACAAGTTATGCAAATTGAGCAGTTGATTGCAGATGGGGTAATCAAGAAAAATAATTTTCAACTTATCTTTTTTGTATACAATGAAACTGAAAAGTTAATATACTATTACGATAGGTTATCAAAACTAACAAATAATAATATTTATTATAAATATCAAAGATTTCCTTTTTATGTTTTCACTCTTAGGAGTGAATTCAAAAAAAAATCCTACAATAATGTATATACCGCTAGCATTGATAATAAACTAGTACACTACATACTTTCTTTTGTCAAATTTAACAGTTTATATACAATTGATGATGGAACAGCAAATATATGGAGAAATTCAATTTATTATATAAAAAGAAAAAATTTTTTAAAAAGCAGTCTACATTTCATCTTTGGGTGTAAATTTAACTTACAAAAAACGAAAGAAAGCATAAAACTGCATTATACAATATACCAAGGTGTTCCAAATATTATTGAAAATACTAGTTATAATAATATATTTCCCTATAAAAGAAAACAGGGACTGATGAAAAAAGAAGAGATTAATATATTTTTAGGCACTGTTTATAGTGAGGTGACATGTGATAAAGATAAGTTATTAAGTTATTTGGAGGCTTTCTTTAAAAATAAAGAATTTTATTACATAACACATCCCCGTGATAATTCACATTATTTTAAAAATGTTAGTTATATAGAAAATCATAAAGTATCCGAAGAGATAATAGCCAGGCTGCTCGAGGAGTATAACACGGTTAATATATATGGATTCGGGAGCTCAGTTCAATTTAACTTAGCGTATGTTGATGGGGTTAATAATTACCAGTTAATAAGTTCTATTTTGTACAATAACATTACCATTCCTGGTAGTCCATTAATAGAAACTAACTTAGATTATTATTACTCTCTCATAAATCACGCCAATATACAGTGTAAAAAATGAAATTAATTACAATAAAATACTATAATCTATTTGGGATTCTTTTGTTTTTTATAAATCCGTTATTATCTTTATTTTACACATTATTTTATTTTATAAAAAAAAGAAATTGTATTTTTGGTTTGTCGCTTTCACTTAGTTTGATTTTTATTTATCAGCCATTGATGTATGATACATCAGCTAATTTCTTTACTTTATTACAAAGGGAAGATTTTAATCTCTATTTATTTATACCAAGAGAATTAAAGTTAAATTTTAATATTGATTACTATTATTCTATCTTTTTTTATACTTTTATTATTTTTTATTGTTGGTTTAAAACTATAAGTCATTTAACTAAGGGTATAAATAATAAAGTCACACTAAATATATTGTTAACATTAAGTATTGCATCTATTATATATAGAGATATAATGGATCTTAATAGGTTTTATCTTTCCATATCAATAGCGTTTTATTATGTTTATTATATTAAGAATGTATATAATAAATTTCCCATTTTTTATTTTTTTTGTTTTTTATTACTTTGCTTTTCAATCCATACTTTCTCTATGGTTATTTTCTTTGCATTTTTCATTTCTCACTTTATAAACAAAAATCATATATATATAATTTATATTGTAAGTTGTTTTTTTATTGGTGTAATATCTGATAGCTTAATGAAAATAATTATTTCCAATGTTGACTTAATTAACTTAAGAATTCCATCGGCCTATTTAAGTGATGGTGGTTGGGGGCATAATGAATACAGTGAAAATACGTTACTGAGGAAAGTTTTAGAGTGTTTTATTGTATTCAATTTAGCGCTGATAGGTATGTTATATAAATTAAAAAATAAAAATAAACACGAAAATATTAATATTAACTTGATTGTTATTTTTTGTGGATTATGCTTTCTATTTTTTAGTTTTAAAACTTTATTTGAACGTTCATTTATAACTTTAAGCGTTTTTTCTATTTTTTTATTTTCTTTGAATATAAAAAACGGATTTCTAAAGTATTTATTATTAGTTCTTTTTTTGTTCAGATTTATCATAATAAACTTTGTTCGATATGGCAGTGTTTTCACAAATGGTCATACAGATGTGTTGCCTGATTATAGTAGTAAATTTGATATTCAATTAAAACCTTTATATGTTCCTACTATCTTTTTATTGGACTTGGATAATGGTTATTCTGATAAGTTTATTCAGAATAACTCAATTTGGAAATAAAAAATGTTATTTTTAATAATATAATAAATTATGGATGCACATGAAAAATATATTTATACTCATAGATGATATTACCCAAACTGGTGGGACTGAAAGAGTTGCTTGTACTTTAAGTAATGAATTATATAAAAAAGGATACAAAGTAAGCCTTTACTCACTTAAGTTTTCTAAGAAAAACATCAATTTTGAATTAGATAAAGGCGTCGTTTTAAGAAGTTTTCAAAGAGAAAATAAATATTTAGCATTAATTAAAATAATGAAAAACATAAAAAAGAATAATGGTTGCCTTATCGTTATCTCAATGGGTAGATTGTCTGTGGATGTTGCGATTGCATCTATAATACACAGGCCTAACAAAGTTATATTTTCAGAACATATTTCGTATAAATCCTTCAGCGGTATTAAACAAGCCATTAAGCGAGTATCATATTTCTTTGCTGATAAAATAGTTTTTTTAACTAAAAATGATCAAATGCTATTTAGCAAGAGAGGGAGAAAGGAAAAGTATTATACTATAAAAAATATTAATCCATACTTTTCATCTAATATCTCGATATCTCAATTTGAAAAACGCAGTAATATTGCTCTTGCTGTTGGACGTTTAACATACCAAAAAAATTTTCCTGCTCTAATTGATATTTGGTCTAAGACTGATACATCTGACTGGGAGTTAATTATTATCGGCAATGGCGAAGAAAAAAAAACTTTAGAAAATTTAGCCGAGCATGTGAAAAATATACGATTCCTTCCAGCTACATCTAATATTTCTGACTACTATAATAACGCAAAACTATTTTTAATGACTTCTCATTATGAAGGACTACCCATGGTTTTAATTGAGTCTCAATACTTTGGTATACCCTCAATTGCCTATGATTGTAAGACTGGACCAAAAGAAATAATTATTAATAATGAAACTGGATATATAATACCATATAATAATGCATGTATTTTCTCTGAAAAACTGAAACTGCTTATTAACGACCATTCAAAATTGTCAGATATGCACATTAATTCCATTAAAAATAAAGACCAATATTCACCAGGTAATATTATTGGAAACTGGATTTCATTAATAGGATGAAATCCTCCCTATAATATATAAAAGACTAAATGCTTACACATTTAATTGGTGCACTCTCAAAGTCGACATCATAATATTTAGGTTTGAAAAATATGTCAAAAATAAATTTTAGAAATTTAGTATCTATTATTATGCCTTGCTATAATTCTGAGAAGTATATTAATGCAGCAATAAAGTCCGTATTAAATCAAACTTATAGTAATTATGAGCTAATTATTATTAATGATGCTTCTACTGACCAATCATTAGAAATAATCTCATCATATGATGATCCTAGAATAAAAATAATTAACTCTATTAATAATGAAGGAGTAGCTGCATCCAGAAATAAAGGAATTTCCATTGCGAAAGGACAATTTATTTCATTTTTGGACAGCGATGACATATGGTTACCTCAAAAGCTAGAAAAGCAAGTGATGAAGCTATCTTTAGGGTGGGATGTGGTTTGCTCCAACTATATAACCTTTAATATTGATAATAAAAAAAATATACGATACTCGCCAAAAATCATTACTTACAATGACCTGCTTCATTCCTGCTTTATTGGTAATCTTACAGGAATCTATCATGCTGAGAAATTAGGTAAAATTTACCAAAAAAAAATTGGCTCAGAAGACTACTTAATGTGGCTATGTATTTTGAATAAATCTCAAAAAGCATATTGTATTCAAGAGCCTTTAGCTGAATATCGTATTTGTAATTCGTCATTATCTGGTAATAAATTTAAGTCTGCCAAATGGCAATGGAATATTTATAGAAGAGAATTAAATATTCCTATACTTAATAGCTTATATTACTTTTCGCATTATATTTTTCATGCGTTAAAAAAAAGAATATAAAATTTTTATTTTATTAATTACTAATACTTAAGAGATATTTTATGAAGAAATACTTCATGCTTTTTTTTACTATTTCAGTATTAACTGGCTGTGCTATCGCTCCAGGTACTTACATGTCAACATCCGGAAAAAATGTTGTTGATACGGGTGATAAAGATATTACCAAACTAGTTGATATCTACCCAATTTCACCAAAACTATTGGATGATATGTATGTTGCACCTACTATCGCCAAGCCAAATGTATTGCTAGAAAAGCAGCTCGCTAATTATGATTACCGCATTGGAATTGGTGACGTACTGACAGTCACTGTTTGGGATCACCCTGAATTAACCATTCCGGCGGGCTCTTATCGTAGTGCACAAGACTCCGGTAACTGGGTACACTCAGATGGTACTATCTATTACCCTTATATTGGTAAAGTCAAAGTTGCAGGTAAAACCGTTACTGAAATTCGCACCCTAATCAGCAATCGTTTAGCCACTTATATTGAATCCCCGCAAGTGGATGTCAGTATCGCCGCATTCCGTTCACAAAAAATGTATGTCTCGGGTGAAGTTGCCAAACCGGGAACCCTACCAATTACCAATGTGCCTCTGACTATTTTAGAAGCCTTTAATAACGCCGGTGGTTTAACTGAAAAAGCTGATTGGGACAATGTGGTTCTCACCCGTAATGGTAAAGAAATCAAAGTCTCTCTACAGTCTCTTGTTCAGTATGGTGACTTAACTCAAAACTACTTAATGCAACCGAGCGATGTACTTTATGTACCGCGTAATGATGGGCAAAAAGTCTTTGTGATGGGTGAAGTCGGCCAACCAACAACACTGACCATAGACCGCGCAGGGATGAGCATCACAGAAGCACTCAGTAAGGCTAGTGGTATCGACCAAACAACCGCTAATGCAACGGGTGTGTTTGTTATTCGTCCTATTAGAAACCAGAAAGTTGAAGATAAAGAACTCGAAGCCTTACTACCGAAAAAAATGGCAGCGGTTTATCAGTTAGATTTATCTGACGCCACCTCTT
>NZ_JBQDNB010000044.1:188-17771 GCF_052096715.1 Providencia sp. | reverse complement strand
TTAGCACCTACGGTAACGCGGCAGGTTTGCTCATTGAGCAAAATTTTTTAGGCTCTATCGAAGATATTAATGTAGCGACACCATGGCTTGATGATAAAACACAAACACTACTCACAACACTTTTAAGTTTAAGAGATAAAGGATTAATGTCTTTTGATGATGCTCAAGGTAACTTTGTTTCAGGCTGGTATTCGACGAGTAATTTAAAAAAAGGAATATTTCGTAAAAACTTTATTTCCGGTAGTAGCGAAATTTATCTCTATAACCCTGAAACTGGGAAAAATGATATTTCTCGTGATCATGGTGTTTATATTAAGCAATATACGCAAGTTGAAGTCATTCAAAATTATTTTTCTGGCTGGCCAAAAGACGATCGAGCATCCGGTCAATTAAAATTTCGTAATGCTAAAGGGCTTGTATTTGCAGGTAATTATCTTAATCAGATTTCATTTAATGCGCGTCCTTATGATAATGTCGATGAACAATGGTTGATCATGCAGGATACCTTTATTTTTAATAATTACTTATCTGATGCTTTAATTAGCTATTGGCAAAATTTTATTGATACAAAAGATAAAGCCATTAATGTTAAAAATTATCTTGTTTTCTCTAACCATTTTATTAATCGCCCTGACAATAAGCCACTAATTACCTCGCCAAACAAATCACTATCTTCTAATCAGTTTTTTTGTTCAGAAAATAGCTTCATTGAAACAGGTAAACAAGTACCAATAAGTGGTGTCATGACAGAAATTACTCTGGATAAAATAAAAGCACTACTACCCGATTACGCAGCACAATATTTATTGATCAAACCAATTATGCCCTAATTCACAATAACTTTTTATTCATAACGTTTAGTTAGATAATGTCTTTGCATACCTAATTCAGGAAAATCGGGTAAGCTCATTTGTTGTATATACCCTAACCTTTCATAAAAAGGTAATGCTTGGAAACTAAATGTATCAACTAAAGCGTGTTTACAGCCTAATTTAATTGATTCCTGCTCTGCACTTGTCATTAAAGTACGGCCTAAACCGCTTTTTCTTGCATTTTCACTGACCCATAAATAATCAATGCATAACCAGTTTCCTTTAGTCGAAGCAAGTAGACCACCGGTTATCATACCTATTTCATTTTTTGCATAAACAGCCAATTGACCAAAACTATTTTCTTTAACATATTGAATATTATGCTGCCTTAGCCCAGCTAAAACTGCGTTCCTATCTTCATCCGCTATTTGGTGTGTGATAATAATATTCATATGCCGCCCTCTTGCATCGTAGTTATCCTTTATCTATCTCCATCATATTATAACTTATACTAAGAGTGGCAATTAACATTTGGAAAAAGCATTCATATCTAAACTACATATGAAATAGAGAATTAAGTTATGATTTTTTAGAGCGATTAACATTGTTAATCAGCGGAAGGTAATTAAAGACTAGAAATAGATTAAGTTAAGAAGTTAAAAAACATCAGTTTCTAAAATTTGTGCAATTAAAGCGGTTACCGATAGGACTAATGATGACTTTATCATTTGTTGGTATCGATACTTCTGTAAATCGATGAGTTGTTTATCAACTAAATCTTCTGGTTGATTAAATCGCATCATTTCAGGCAATGGTTCCATACAATGTAACATTTTAATACTGCCTAATACTTCATCATCTGTAAAATTTAAAACTATACCATTGGTAGGCAAAGACCCTTTCAATGCTAAAAATAACTCAATATCTTCATATACCTCTCGAGTAATTGCACCTAAAGCAAATAATAGTTTTAATCTCACTGAAAGTTCACCTAATGGCCCACTTCCCGTTAAAAGGGGTTCAACAGCATATTTTACTGCATAGTCATCTTTACGAAAAACTTTTAGCATCAGTTGATCAATAGCTTCTGTGATCAAAATAATCACTTCCTGAACAAATAAATGGACTTCCGGCCGTTGATTTAGCCGCTCCAAAATTTGATTTTCTATATTTTGTCTATTTTCCATAACATCTTCTTTGTTCACTTTATGGTGACCGATTAAGTCACCATAAAGTCATTATTATCCTAGACTCAGACCTTGATCTGCAAAGTTATTTTCGTATTGACTCTAATAATTGATATTCACCGCAAATAGCCTCAACTATCAACGGATAATCATCTAATTGACACAATTGTTTCACTGCCTGACGAATTCCTTTCTCATTTATGAGCTCCGCCATTTCGCTCGCTTGCGGATCACTGTTACATCTAAAATGTAACGCTGAAGCAATTCCAATAATCAAATTTTTATGTGGCAATTGATATTCAAGCGTTCCTAACAATGGTTTAATGAGTCTATCTTCAGAATTTAATTTTCTAATCGGTTGACGCCCTACTCGGCTAACATCATCGTGTAAATACGGATTAGCGAAACGACCTAATATTTTGTCAATATATTGAGCATGTTGCTCGGGATTAAAACCATAACGTTGAATCAATACTTGACCACTTTCTAACATTGCTGCTTTAACTACTGCACAAATCGTCGGATCACTAATGGCGCTACTGATAGTTTGGTGCCCATATAATTGTCCAAGGTACGCTGTAATGGCATGCCCAGTATTAAGTGTAAATAGTTTTCGCTCAACAAAAGCCATTAGGTTATCAGTAAGTTCCATTCCTCCGATAATCGGAATATCACCAATGAATTGAGTTTGGTCAACAATCCATTCACTGAAAGATTCGACAGTCACATCCAATGGGTCATCATTTGCAGCATCCATTGGTGGAACAATGCGATCAACTGCTGAGTCAACAAAACCAATATATCGCTCAATCCATTCATGATAGCTATCTGGTATTTGAGCTAATACGTGTCGCTTTAATTGACTCGAACCTCTGACCATATTTTCACAGGCTATAATATTTAATGGTTTATTATTATTGAGTTCCTTCCTCATCAAGAGGCCTTTCGCTAATGTAACCGCAATTTTTTCTAATACTTGAGGACCAACAGCAGTAGTTACCATGTCGGCTTGAGCAATGTATTCAATAGTTTTTGGATCCTGACTATTGATCGCGTGAACATGTTGAACTTTTTCAATACGATGCTCTTGCCCAACAATATGAACTTGATAAGACTGTTGATGAGCCAGTTGATCGATTAAAGGTTGATTCACATCTGTAAATGTTAATTGAGAATTTGCATCTGCCAATAGCTTACCAATAAAGCCACGTCCAATATTTCCGGCACCAAAATGAATAACTTTCATGATTTGTCTCCCTATGCTGCACTTTGAGCGGATAAAATTTCGAGAACTTCTTGAATGCTTTGTGTTTTGCTTAGTTTTTCAATAACACCAGCCTCATCAAGCGCAGAAGTAATTCGCATAATAACTTCTATGTGCTCATTATTTTGTGCAGCTATTCCTATTACAAGGTGAGCAATTTCATCTGGTTCATCACCAAATTGGATACCATTTGGATATTGGCAAATAACAATGCCCGTTTTAATAACTCTATCTTTAGCTTCTATCGTGCCGTGAGGCACCGCAATAGACTCCCCTAAATAAGTTGATGTTAGTTTTTCTCTCGCTAGCATGGCATCAATATAATCGGGTTCAACATAACCGCCTTCAACTAACTTTTGTCCTGCATAGCGAATAGCTTGTTCTTTATTTTGTGCGCTTAAATTCAAGTGAATATGTTTTGCACTTAAGGTGAATATTGCGTCTTCACGCGTTTCCATTTGATAAGATTCATCATTAGCCGCAATAATAGTTTGCTTAATTAAGCGTCCGTCATTTGCAGCTTTTGGATTTCTCTGAGCAATTAAACGCGTCACTAAATCACTATATGTTTGCCCATCTAGGAAGTTTGTTAGGGAAATATGAATTGCATTCGGTGCAAAAGTCTTCGCTCTTGCCGTTAAATCTTTATGTGTCACGACAATATCAACATCATCAGGTAAATCATTAATCGCCATATTGGTGACAGATATATCAAGTAGACCTGCATCACGCACTTTTTTAGCTAAAACACCAGCCCCCATAGCACTTGATCCCATTCCTGCATCACAGGCTACAATAATCTGACGGATATTGACTAAACTTGCAGCTAATTCATTCTTCTCAGAATTTTTATGTGAAGACTTAGATTGAGCCTTCATTTCACGTATTTTTTTCGTCGCATTATCCAATTCATCTTCATCTCCTACGCGAGTTCTTCTCAACAAGATTGCGGAAACTAAGAATGAAACGAGTGTTGCACTTGTGACTGATAAAATCACACCAATTAATGACGATTTTGGTGTCATCAGTAAAACTGCAAAGATTGAACCTGGAGATGCTGGAGAAACTAATCCTGCGTGGAAAACATTCATCACAAAGACACCTGTCATTCCGCCAAGAATAACAGCAATAAGAAGACGCGGATTCATTAGAACATAAGGGAAATAAATCTCATGAATACCACCAAAGAAATGAATAATTGCCGCCCCTGAGGCTGATTGCTTTGCATTTCCTTTACCAAAAAACATATAAGCCAATAACACGCCAAGTCCTGGACCTGGATTTGCTTCAATTAAAAAGAAAATTGATGAGCCTGTTTCAGATGCTTGTTGAATACCAAGTGGTGAAAATATACCGTGATTAATCGCATTATTGAGGAAGAGTATTTTTGCAGGTTCGACAAAAATCGAGGTAAGTGGTAATAAGTTATTTTCCACCATGACATTTACACCAGCCGCAAGGATCTTGGACATTCCCGCAACCAGTGGGCCGATGGCCAAATAAGCCAGTATCGCTAACAACATGCCAATGATGCCTGATGAAAAATTATTCACCAGCATTTCAAAACCTGTTTTAACTTTACCTTCAATCCAGCGGTCAAAACGCTTGATGACAAAGCCACCGAGAGGGCCAGCTATCATTGCCCCCATAAACATAGGCATGTCAGCACCAACAATTACCCCCATAGTCGTGATCGCGCCAACGATCCCGCCGCGTTCACCACCAACCAACCGCCCACCCGTATAACCAATTAATAGTGGCAATAAGTAAGTGATCATCGGTCCTACAAGCTGTGCTAGCGTTTCATTTGGCCACCAGCCGGTAGGGATAAATAGCGCAGTGATTAATCCCCACGCAATAAAAGCACCAATGTTGGGCATCACCATATTACTGAGGAAGCGCCCAAAATTCTGTACCTTTAATTTGATATTTGATGTTACCATGATAGAACCCCGTGGTACGAGAATGATAAGGTTGTAACGTTATCGCCAAATAACGTTAGTGAGATTTTTTGAACACTTTCACTCTAGCATGTCCTTTCTCTGATGCGTACCACGCGGGCTTTCTGTGATAGATATCACTTTACGCCCCCCATCCCCCCCCATCAATTAGTGACTCCCCTCACAAATTAATCATGTTATTTAATTACATTGAGTTATTTTTACACAAAAAGCCTTTTTTATGTGATACTGATCACTTATTTTGTTAGCCTGTTTTTTATAAATTAGTGACTTTGATCACGAAATATTTTCATGTTCATGACCTTTTTAACATTTGAATTCATTTAAAATTAGTTTTATTTACGCATAATTTATTTTGTAATAAAATTTCAGCATATATTTCAAGTTTAAATAAAAACCACTTTACGCTTTAAAACGCCTATTTTTCGTCAACAACTCTTGCTTATCTTACATATCGTCAGCGACCATTCTTTTTGCGATGCTCATTATTAGGAATAAACGCAACTTATTATTATTAAAGATTATTTAATCTTGCCTCCATGGTTATTCACCGCTAAATTAAGCATAATTTAACTCAAAAAATGTGATTGCTATGACGCTAACTATTATTATTTTCCTACTGGTTTATATCGCAATGGGTTTTGGCAAACTACCCGGCTTTAAAGTTGATAGAACAGGTGCGGCGGTTATTGGTGCCTTGGCAATGATGGCAATAGGTAGCATTACCCCGCCTCACGCTTGGAATTCAATTGATTATAGAACTATAGGTATGTTGTTTGGTTTGATGGTAGTTTCCGCATCGTTTGTAGTCTCTGGCTTTTATAGTTGGACGGCTGACCGTGTTGCTATGTTAAAGGTTAGTGCGCCAACATTGCTTGCCGTATTAATTGCAGTAGGAGGGCTACTTTCTGCCTTATTAACAAATGATGTCGTTGTCGTGGCGATGACGCCTTTATTAGTCTCTATTACCTTATCTCGTGGCCTTAATCCCATTCCCTTTTTATTAGGATTCTGTTTTGCCGCCAATAATGGTGCCGCTGGCTCATTAATTGGTAGTCCACAAAATATGATTGCAGCGCAGGGTCTGGACCTTTCATTTGTTGGGTTAATTCAAGCAGCGGCTATTCCTGCTCTTCTTTCGCTGCCAATCACTTGGTTAGTTTTAGTTTGGCTTTATCGTAACCGTTGGTATTTAGCGAAAGAAACAACACAAATACCTAGCACACAATCACAATCAGAAAAACTCAATATTTGGGAAACAACAAAAGCAGGTATCATCACCTTCGCTGTTATCGTTGCTTTTGTCGCTACTGATATTCCAAGGGAACTCATTGCGTTAACCGCAGCAGGCTTTTTACTGCTTAATCGTTCTATCGCTTCAAGTGATATGTTAAAACTGGTTGATGGCAATCTTTTATTACTGATCATGGGGTTATTTGTAGTCAATGCGGCTTTTGCATCAACTGGTTTACCACAGCAATTACTGAATGATTTGCGTAGTCATGGGGTTGAATTAAATAATCCAATTGTTTTATTTTTAGTCACTGGCGTACTCAGTACTATTGTAGGAAATAACCCATCAGTAATGCTACTGGTTCCATTTTTATCTCCTGACGGCAATGCGGATTCATTAGGCGCTGCACTCGTTTTGGGTTCTGGATTTTCCAGTAATTTATTTGTTTTCGGTAGTTTAGCGGGCATCATTGTTGTCGAACAATCCGCAGCATATGGCGTGAAAATCTCATTTACAGAATTTGCTAAATCAGGTGGTATTGTCGCCGCGCTGTGTATGCTACTTGCCGCTGCATGGATATTAATCGCTTTATAATTTGATGGCACCAATTTGCGCTATTACCTACAAATTGGTGCATTTTAACTTAGAAAGTCACGTTTAAATTTAAAGTAAGAATAGTATTACGGAAGAATAGCAAAAGAGCGAACCGGAAAGCCACTCGCATTATTAGGTTTAGCGACAACGTTAAAAATAACCGCCCCTCTAGTCGGAAGTTGGTCTAAATTTGCCATCAACTCAACTTGGTACGTGTCTTGCTCTAAAACATAATATTCAGCCAATAATGCATTATTTTGACGAAAATCTTTTGCTGCATCGGTATCAAAAGTTTCATGTCCGATGGCTTTAACACCTCGTTCTTCAAATAAAAATTTTAACGCATCGATTCCCCAACCCGGTATTTGGTTTTTACCTTCTTTATCTTTATTGTCCATAGCCTCTTGAGATGGCCAGCGGTGACTCCAATCAGTTCGTAACGCGACAAAAGTACCAGATTCTATTTGTCCATGTTGTTGCTCAAATAAGATTACATCTTCACGAGAAAATGAGAAATTAGGGTCTTGTTTCGCTCTTGACGATTGATCAATCACAATAAGCGGCAATACTAATTCTTTAAGCTCCAACTCATGTAAATAACGCTTTCCTTCAACAAAATGGCATGATGCATCAATATGAGTGCCATATTGCCCAGGAAACGTAAATTGTTGTGCAAAAAATCCGTCGGGATAACCAAATAGCGTTTTGAATTCAGCAGGTTCAAACATAAAAAAATGAGGTGAGTCTTTATCAAAACGGTGAGTCAAATCAATCCACGTTTTTGATTTAAGTATATTAAGTGCATTAATCAGTTCATTAGCCATCTAGTTTCCCCTGTTTGGTTCATTTTAAACGCTTTCCAGCAATTATTTTTGTGTTATGACATTTATTTATTTTAATATTAAATAACTAAATTAACTTGTCTACACTTCTAATACGAATGTTTTTCATGTTGAATTTGAAATGAAAACTGGCAGTAAGATATAATGCGAAAAATAATTAAAAATATAATGATAGTTCTCAAATATCATTTAGTTATTGTGACTAACATGTTTTGAAATGAAAACGCTAACTAATAAGATGTGTTCTAAACAGCTGATACTGTAATAACGTTAAGTACTCACATTAAATATACCGAATCACATAGAAACTATATGATTCGGCAAGCAGAATAATGCTAATCACGCGGTTATTCTTAATATAATTAATATTTATTTAGTCCAGCTTGCAGGTTCAATGAATCCATCATATATGCGCTGAGAGCGAATATAATCTGCGTATTCTTTAGAATCAAAAGCGTCTTTTAAATCTTTAGCCCACTGCGCATCGACATCTTTTTGTAATACAGTGACGATAATACGATGCTCTAATGGTGAATTTTCAACCACAAGCCCATCAGCTATTCGTTGTCCTGCACTTGCCACATAGTTACCATTAACCACGACAAAATCAACATCATCTAATAAACGTAATCCTTGCGCGGCATCAGTTTCACGAATATCTAAATTATATTTTCCAGGTTCAATATCATTCACACTGAAGCTTAATGTGCTGACATTAGGTTTTATTTTTATCCAACCCAATTGCTCTAAAATTCGTGCACCGCGCTCTGCATTTACCGGATCATTTGATAACGCGACGATCATGCCATCTTTCACTTCATCTAATGACTTATGTTTATTAGAACGCAAGCTCTGTGGCGCGCTTGGCGAGTCCGTCAATGCCACCATATTGATATTATTTTTTTTATTGTATGCATCCATATATGCACGACTTTGATTAACCGATGCATCAATTGCCCCCTCTTCAAACGCTGGGTTTATTTGCCTGTTTTGAGAAAATTGGCGCAAATTTACTGTATAACCTTTTTTCTCTAAGATGGGCACAATGCCTTTATCAACTTGGTCGATGTAGTTTCCAACCCCAAAACCAATCGTAATTTGTTTTTTATTTGGATTATCTTTCTCACTATTATCACCACACGCCACGAGTGTAACAATTGCAGTTGCGATGAGTGAAAGACTTATTAATTTTTGTTTTAACATATGTAACAACCCTGTAATGACATTTTGGGCAGTATAGACATAATTTTTTGATTCTACTTAGACCAGATCGTTATAACTTAAAACTAAAAGCATAGATAAATTTAATTTTAATTCTATTTAGTTATATGCATATAACAATTCATTCGTTCGATAAATGATGTGCATGATATGTAATGAAGGAGATAAAAAAACGTTTAAAAAAAGTGAGTTATTTTATGACAATTTTTAATAATGATTTAATTGATTCCCTGACTAATTTAACGCCAGAATCTCATTTAGCAAAAATACGCCAAGAACGATTGGTTGCGACCGAAAATACACAAGCGGCTTTTGAGGCGATTTTTTCCACGCCCTCAGACCTACTACCTATCAATGTGAAATATCATTTCGCTCTCGAAGTCGCCACGCTGACAGGAAGCCAAAGTTTAATCCATTTTTATAGCCAACTGTTGCTGTCGCAAACACCAATTACATCAACACCAGGTTTCGAAGCCGCCAAAAAATATCTTCAAATATTAACTTCGTCGCCAAAAGAAACCGATTATTCGCTCATTGAACAATTAACCGATCATGGTTGGCAAAATGCAGATATTGTTTTATTAGCCCAGTTAATCACTTTTGTCACCTATCAAGCCCGTTTAGTCGAGGGGTTAAATTTATTGCAAGGCCATAATAGTGACCATAGCAATATAACAAAAATTAAAGCTGGGAAATGGAATAGTCGTCCATTAAGTCGGCATGGAAAACCATCACCAATCGCATTTACACAAGATGAATTGGGTTGGGAGGCTTGGTTAGATGCCAGAGCCACAAACACACTCAGTGCAGATGAAGCTCAAGTAATGAAAAAATTCGGTCAACTTAGTTCTGAATATTTTTTATTACTCGCCCACCACAGCAGAATTTTAGAAATTCGTACATTGATTGATCGCGGCGTTTTCTATACATCAGGCGGTTTACCGCGTTGGGAACGTGAATATGCAGCCGCTGTAGTGAGTAAAGTTAACGGCTGTATTTATTGTGCTTCCGTCCATGCACGTAAAGCGAGTCAATATGCAAAAGAGCGCCGTAATGATGTGGATAAATTATTAGCAACAGCCACAGGCTCTATTTTAGCTGAAGGTTTTGATGATAGGTTGCTCGCTATTACTGATTTAGTGGCATCTTTATCAGCGACACCAATTCAATCATCAACCTCACAAATTGATAGGCTGCGAGAGTTAGGTTTGTCTGAATTGGAATTAGTCGATTTAATCCAATCTAGTGCCTTTTTTTCATGGGCCAACCGCTTAATGTTATCGCTCGGTGAACCCTTTGAAATTGTAGAGAACAAGGAGTAATTCAATGGAACGAATTGAGGGTTTACTCGCTCTGGAAGAGCAAATAAGACTAGATTTACAATATTTAAATTTACCGATCGCGACATGGTCATTATCCAATAAAGACTCACTTCATCAAATTGATGTCGCGATTATTGGTGCTGGTATGTCGGGGGTTACTGCCGCTTTTGCACTCAAATTACGCGGCATTAATGCAACAGTATTTGACCAAGCAAAAACAGGTAAAGAAGGCCCGTGGCAAACTCCCGCATTAATGGAAACATTACGTTCACCAAAACACGTTGTTGGTCCTGCACTTGCTTCACCATCACTAACCTTTCAAGCATGGTTTAAAGTACAATTTGGTGAAGATGCATGGGAAAAGCTGGATAAAATTCCGCGCTTACAATGGGGTGAATATTTACAGTGGTTCAAATCCATAACTGAACCTCAGGTTTTTAATCAATATCAATTAATTGATATACAGCTCAGCACGAATGGCAGCGAACTCTTCTTTAACACACCGGAAGGCACAAAGTGCTATATCGCGAAGCATGTCATCTTAGCAACGGGTATGGAATCTTTTAGTGAGCCTAACATCCCTGACTTTATGGCACAGATCCCAACATCTTATTGGGAACACTCATACGCTGGTAGTGATTATAGCCGCTTTAAAGGCCTAGATATTGGTGTCGTTGGTTATAGCGCGGGAGCGATGGATAGTTCGGCCACGGCACTTGAGCAAGGTGCAAATTCAGTCGAAATATTAATTCGTGCAAGTGATATGCCCCGCGTTAACCGTGGCAAGGTTGCTGGAAATCCAGGTTTCACTCATGCATATGCTTATTTTTCTGATGCACAAAAATGGCATTATGCCGATTATGTCGCTAAAGCAAAAACCCCGGCACCACATGGCAGTACATTGCGAGTTTCTCGCCATGATAATGCCTATTTCAACTTTAATTCCCCCATTAAACAGGTTGCATTAAATAATGGAAAATTACAGGTTACAACAGCTAATGATAAATTCACCTTTGATTATCTTATATTAGCGACGGGTTATCGTATTAATTGGTTTAAACAAACCGCCTTTAATAAGTTAACGCCCTATATTCAAACTTGGGGTGATGTATATACGCCACCGCAAGCTGAAGAGAATAGTGAATTAGCCTCTCATCCCTACCTTGGCTCACATTTTGAATTACAACCTAAAACAGGGTGTGACTTGCCTGAATTAAACAAACTTTATTGTTTTAATTTAAGTGCGTCTTTGAGCATGGGACCTGTCATTGGCTTAATACCCGGCACGAATACCGGTGCTGAAAGACTCGCAGACCATATAGCGGCTCAATTATACCTCACCTATCAAGAGCAACATCTTGATTTAGTTAAAACAAGCACTGAAGCAGAACTTTTAGGTGATGAATGGCAAGCCGCTCTTTCACCAACAGAACGTATGCAACTAACCGATAATGTGGAGTAAATCATGATCACATTTCAAAATGTCCAAAAAGTATATGAAAAAGATGGGCAATCTTTAGTTGCGTTGCAAGATATTAATTTGCAAATCAATAAAGGCGATATATTTGGTTTTATTGGTTATAGCGGCGCGGGTAAAAGCTCTCTCATTCGCTTAGTCAATCAATTAGAAAAGCCGACCAGTGGTGCTGTAATTATTGATGGCCAAAATATTGCCCATCACAGCCCTGCTGAAATTCGTGCCCATAAAAGAAATATTGGCATGATCTTTCAACATTTTAATTTATTAGAAACCAAAACAGTCGCGCAAAATATTTCAATGCCACTGGTTCTGCTCGGACTTGATAAGCAAGAGATCAATCGCCGAGTCGATAATATCCTTGAATACGTTGAGTTAAGCGATAAAAAACATCAATATCCTGGGCAATTATCCGGGGGACAAAAGCAGCGAGTTGGTATTGCCCGTGCATTGATTAATAATCCTGAAATATTACTTTGTGATGAAGCCACATCAGCACTTGATCCACAAACAACTCGCTCAATTTTAGCGTTGCTGCAAAAAATCAGTCGTGAACAAAAGATAACAATTTTATTAGTCACTCATGAAATGGAAGTCATTGAACAAGTTTGTAATCGTGTTGCCGTCATGGAGTCAGGGCGAATTGTAGAGGAAGGAACCGTATTAAATATCTTTGCTCAACCTCAACATTTAACGACACAAAAATTTGTTCGTACGGTTTTAAATGAAGAAATTCCTGAACGTGTTCTTCACAATCTTGAACATCAACAAGATGTGTATCGATTAGAGTTTTTGGGTAAATCCGCTCAAGAACCGGTTGTTAATGAGCTCATTGTGCAAAATATTGTCAAAATAAATATCTTGTTTGCCAATATGAAAGAAATTAGCGGCGTGGTACTTGGCAGTATGTTTGTACAAATAATTGGTGAGAAAGAACAAATTGATGATGCGGTGAATTTCTTACGTCTCCGTGGCGTAGCAGTAAATAAGGGGGCACTATGACACAAATTTTTGAGACGGCACTCACTAGTAAACAATTTTTATTAGCGATGTCAGAAACCTTTACCATGGTAAGTATTGCCCTTGTACTTGGCTCATTATTTGGGATTTTATTAGGCATTTTACTGGTTGTAACAAGGCAGGACGGTATTTGGGAAAATAAATGTATTTATCGAATTGTTAACCCTATTATAAATACTATTCGCTCTCTACCTTTTATTATTTTATTAGTTGCCATGATCCCACTAACACGATTCATGGTAGGAACATCAATAGGAACTACTGCTGCGATTGTGCCTTTAGTTATTTATATTGCCCCTTATACTGCACGTTTAGTCGAGAACTCTCTTCTTGGCGTTCACTCCGGCATCATTGAAGCGGCAGATGCAATGGGCGCAACCAATTGGCAAATTATCTGGCACTTTATTTTGCCCGAAGCCAAGTCGTCATTAATATTAAGTTTGACTGCGGCAAGTATTACATTAGTTGGCGCAACGGCGATGGCAGGTGCTGTTGGCGGTGGAGGTATCGGTGATTTAGCACTCAACTATGGGTACCAACGTTTTGATAATGTTGCGATGGCAATCACGGTAGTCACTTTAGTGATTATTGTTCAAGGCATGCAACTTATTGGTGATTACTTAGCGAAGAAAGCACGCTTTCATTAACTTAATTGAGGTCGATATTATCATTATATCGACCTTGTTAGCTTTTCATCGATGCTACCAATGCAATTCACTAACCCCTTCTTTTATCTGCACTCACGTTTAATCAACATGCTCAGCAATGGCATCTATCAACAATCTATCAATACCCATCAATGTTGAATCGATTAGTCTAGCTGTAATGATATTCATCGTTGGAATAAATTGCATATTAATTATTTATAATGCGACAAAATAACAATTTATTTGAGTATTTTATATTATAATCATGATGATATACCTTTTAATATTTGCTCTTGGTATGTCATGAAAATAGCCATTAGCTAAATATTTTATTATTTTTTTGTGCTTTATTATTACCTACATGCGCTTTGCGATGCATCGTCAGCGTTTTATTCACCTACAAATTAAACTGATTATGCCTACAATTGAACAATTAATCCTACTCACATCAATACTCATCCTACTCGGTATATTCTCGAGTAAATTATCCGCAAGGCTCGGCCTGCCGATGCTAGTTATGTTCCTTTTCATCGGTATGCTTGCAGGCGAGGATGGAATAGGAAAGATCACCTTTGATAACGTTAATGTTTCTTATGCTGTTGGCTCCCTTGCTCTGGCTTTAATTTTATTTGATGGTGGACTTCAAACATCTGTAAAATCTATTCGCCTAGTCTGGAAACCTGCATTTACTCTTGCCACTTTAGGCGTTCTAGTCACCGCTGGTGTAACGGGAGTCGCTGCCGCTTATATTTTAGGGATCCCATTACTTGAAGGTCTTTTATTAGGTGCGATTGTGGGTTCAACAGATGCCGCCGCCGTATTTTCATTGTTACGAAACGCCGGAATTTACCTCAATGAACGTCTTCAATCAACACTCGAAATTGAAAGTGCAACAAATGACCCAATG
Source organism: Providencia sp. (assembly GCF_052096715.1). Classification (NCBI taxonomy): domain Bacteria; kingdom Pseudomonadati; phylum Pseudomonadota; class Gammaproteobacteria; order Enterobacterales; family Morganellaceae; genus Providencia; species Providencia sp. Next base: position 3,283 of record NZ_JBQDNB010000044.1, on the reverse strand, counting down.
GCTATCTTTCTCACCGTAGGGTTATTACAACTATTAATGAACCAACAAGCTTCAGGTAGTGAGCTGGTCTTGCTATTTTTCAGTCAGATGGGCATTGGCACTGTTATTGGTCTAACGGTGGGCTGGGTATCCGTTAAGATAATTAACAAAATTAAATTAATGGCAACGGGGCTTTACCCTGTACTCGTCGCAGCATGTGGTTTACTTTCATTTGGATTAGCGAGTAATTTAGAGGGTAGCGGATTTCTTTCTATTTTTGTCACCGGTGTCGTGATTGGAAATCATCGATTTGTTTTCCAACGCAACACATTTTTATTTCATGATGGTTTAGCATGGCTTAGCCAAATCATTATGTTTGTCATGTTAGGATTGTTAGTCAATCCAAGTTCATTGCTCGAAGTATGGCTTGAAGGCCTAGCTATCGCGTTAGTACTCACTTTTGTAGCCAGACCACTTGCCGTTATTCCAGTACTAAAACTATTTGGTTTCCCTAAACCAGAGATAGCCTTAATTTCTTGGGTTGGCTTACGTGGCTCAGTACCAATTATATTAGCTATTTTTCCTTTTATTTACGGCTTACCCGGCGCAAATTTAATTTTTGATGTTGTCTTTTTCGTCGTACTAATCTCAGCAACCTTGCAAGGCTCAACACTACCTTATGTCGCACGTAAGCTTAATTTAATGCAGCCACCACCGCTTATTCCGGCTGCAACTTTAGATATTACTGCTGTAGACCAAATAGATGCTGATTTAGTGGAATATACATTAGGTGAAGATTGTTCTGCTGTAGGTAGACGCTTATCTCAATTAGCATTACCTGACCAAACTGTTATTGCAATGATCACTCGAGGTAAATCAGTACTACCCCCTAGAGGTTCAACACAACTTTTTGCTAATGACCATTTATTTGTTGTCCTTAAACCTGAGAACAGACTTTTTCTTGAACATCTTTTTTCAGAAAAAATATCACCTGAGTTTGAGGCTGTAGAATTACCATCTACAGGCTTAAGTCTTAAAGGTACAACTCGATTAAATGAGATATATGCTTCTTATGGCATACGTATTGACGAAAATGACGATATCACATTAGACAAATTTATTTATGCCAATACTACAACTGAACCAACTCAAGGCAGCGTGATAAAATTAGAACATTTACAGCTGAAGATAGTTGAAATGATCGATACTCGTATTGTTACTGTAATATTAGAACCTATTGATGGTAGAGACTAATGAATTTCCATTTTCTTTATGCTATTTACGTTATTCATTAAAACTTATGTTCAACTTAAATTTATATTAATAACCAAAAAATATATCTTAGATAAAATAAAAGCCCGTAATGGGCTTTTATTTTCATAATTACACGCTATTCGAGAGAAGATAATATATGAGTATGACCATTAGCATAATTATAATAACCACACGCACACTTATGCCCTTAATTGAAGCAATTAAGAAATCAAAATTTAATTAAGTTCCATTTTGAAACATAAGTATTAAATATATTATTAAACTAGAGAATAAACTGAATCATCAAATCCTTTTGTTTCTCTGCTCTCTACTGACTGGACATCATCATGCAGAATCTCACTAAAGAATTCGCCCATGTTAATATCTAATACTTTCAATACTCGCACTAGACAATCTATATCGATACGATTCACACCGCGCTCATAACGAAATAGTTGTTGTTCACTGATATCAATCTCTTTAGCTAACTGAAAGACAGTAAAGCCTTGAGCTTTTCTCAATGATTTTATTTTTTGTCCAACTGCACAAGCGACAGGATATTTTGTATTCATAAACATTCTCGCTTCAATTTATATTATTGAATTAAAAAACAGCAGGTACTTCACTGCGTTTCTCTATTGTTATCTTTATATGGATATAGCCATTAATTATGATACTAACGATTCAGCATATATCTCGAGACGAATGATATACTAGCCATCTAATTAGTTTCAACTAGTCTAAAAATGACATTGCAACTATGTAACAAAAAATTACGATAATTACATATGATTTAAGTATTAAAATTAAGTCAATAATTTCAATTAGTTAAGAGGTTAAGCGATAAGTGAGTAATGAGCGTACCTTGCAGTACCGACAGTTCATGGTCAGAACAATACACTAAAATGTAGTCATTTGCCCGATAAAAAATCCAAAAATAAAGGAAATAAACAGAATAATTTAACACTGTAACAAATTTGATGATTGCTTTTCAACATATTCGTTTTATGAGTATATGAAGTGAGATAAATGATTAAATTCTGTAAAATAAGGTAAAAGTTATACATTTTATATATATAATCATATTCTACTATCTACTATCAATGACATACATTGATGATATTTAGTTACAACCCACATTAAATTTGCTCGATTTTTAAAGTAGCCTTAGAAATTTACTCACTTAGCCTATTCAAGATAACAAAACATTAACGTTAAAAACGTTTAGTATTCACTTTACTTGATGAACATCACAAAAATATGAAAAATAAATGACGTATTTAATTTAGTTTAATTGTTTTTTTGACCCCAAAGATTAAACCGACAAACAAATAGTCTACTAAATTTGAATATAAAGACATTTAAATCTAACTACTGTACCTTCAGCGATTTCATTTCTCTAAGATAAGACAAATTTTATTGTATTGCCATTTTCAATAACCCAACGACTCAATTAACTATTGTGATAATAAAATAGTACATAGTTTAATTACGTCACATTCTCTAAAATGTTAATATTTTAATGATCTCCTATTTTAGTTAACTGGCTTATTGCTCTTTTTTAAATCTATTAGTTAATAAGAATAAGAAAAGTGCCTTTAGACGTCCCTCTTTGACGGGTCGAACCTGCAACCAGCTTATCGAGGGATCTGCGAGTTTATTACTGAGTAATGGATTATCTATTGGTATGGGATTTTTATTTAGATGGTGGGCCGTGCGGGATTTTTCAGCCTTCGGCTTCACCCTACGGGTCGAACCTGCAACCAGCTTATCGAGGGAGCTGCGAGTTTACTACTGAGTAATGGTCTATCTATTGGTATGGGATTTTTATTTAGATGGTGGGCCGTGCGGGATTTTTCAGC
>NZ_JBQDNB010000044.1:0-88 GCF_052096715.1 Providencia sp. | reverse complement strand
AATGGTCTATCTATTGGTATGGGATTTTTATTTAGATGGTGGGCCGTGCGGGATTCGAACCTGCGACCAATTGATTAAAAGTCAACTG
>NZ_JBQDNB010000043.1:0-22239 GCF_052096715.1 Providencia sp. | reverse complement strand
TATGAGGTGATGATATCACCTCTGACTTGGTGACCAAATTAACTATGCCACTACAGATGCACTTAATAAGTTGAGTAAGAAGGAAGTTGGTGAAAGCGTATCAATAGGTTCTAATGATGCTAACTTAATACAAAATATGAATGCATTTGTATTAGATAGAAATAATTCAGTTATGGATGTCGATTATAGTTTCAAAACGCCAATATCAAACTATTCGCCAGCAGTTTGTATGACATCATTTAAATCATATTAATCTTTAAATATATCAACCTCTAAATATAAATAGGCCACCCTCTTAGCGAAGGTGGCGTTATAATTAGATTAACCGCTTAAATTGACTACCTGAAAACACAATCACTGCATTTCCTCTTTCAATCTGATAATGAGAACTGTGACGTTCTTTATCTAATGTACTCAGCTGTTGAGATTGATGCTCATTTAATTTCCACTGAATCAGCTGACGAGCTAATTTTTTATTGGCATGTTGACTGCGTTCGGATTGTACTTTGACGCTAACACCTGTTGCGATATGTTTTGCTCTTACGGCTGAACAGGTTTTATTCACATGCTGTCCTCCGGGGCCTTGCGCCTTAATAAACTCAAATTCAATTTCACTTTCCTCAATGCCTATAACTGGCGAAAAGCGCATGACTGTCATGAACCAATTTTTACGTTTATGGCGCGGGCGCAATGGGCTTTGGCATTGCCATTGAACTGTACCGCACCATAATTGTGTTAGTGCTTCGGCTTGAGAGCCATCTAATGAAACCAAAGCGGATTTTAAACCGTGCTTTGATGGAAATGACTCAAGGATATCTACATTTACTTGGCTAAGCTTTGCATCATGCAAAAAGCAAGCAAGTGCTTTTTCTACCGCAATACAGCATTCTTCAGGCCCTTGCGCGGATGAAAATTGTAATAATATCATTAGCAATCTCCACTGGTTTTATAGGTTACAATAGGCTTGAGGCGTGCAATTACTTGAATAATGCCAATATCAATCATGCTATCAATCACTGTTTCTATTGATTTATAAGATTGAGGGGCTTCTTCATAAATTAATTGCTTGTTGGCACAAATAACACGGCTACCTAGTGTAGTTCGTGACAATTGCAAAGGCGTATAACGATGAGAAAGTCGGCCTTTACATTCGGTTCGCATCCACTTGCGTCCTGCACCATGAGCCAATGAATTGAGACTAACTTCACTGGTTTTTGGCGAGACTAGGTAACTGTAGTCACCTCGAGAACCTGGGATAATGACAAATCCACGATCTGATGGTGTTGCGCCTTTGCGATGAAGCCAGCCATTGATACCATTAATGCAGCAAGATTCTACCGAGTTATGATTGATATCTAAACTTAGTTCACCTGTTGCTTTTACTTGTTGTAACATACGTAAACCAATTAGCTGTCTGTTTAATTCTGCAAAATATAACGCATCTTGATGCGCTTGAAGATAGTGTTTTGCCTCATTAGATTGCTCATCAAGGCCACTATGATTATGTTGCTCAACATGTTGACGCAAAATTGATTGCCCCAAACCTCGGGAGCCACTGTGCACCAACAGTAATAGCTGCTGCTTATTTAAACCACTTTGTGCAAATAATTCAGAGTCGACTATTTCATCAATAACCTGAAATTCTGCAAAATGATTCCCTCCACCGATAGAGCTGAGTGATGCCATAAAATCGTGATATTTCATGTGCTCAGGAACATATTCATTTAGCCAAGACAATGGCGCATGGTCAGCCATTTCAGTGAGTTGCTTCTCTAATTTATCTAAATTTAATTTAGATTTTTTAATATCCGTTTGAAATAAACTCATGCCACAGCCAATGTCATTACCGACTAACGCGGGATAAAAGCGCGAGCTAGAGAAAAATGCTGCCCCGATTGGGTAGCCACGTCCTGGGTGAAGATCTGGCATTCCAACCACTGAAACCATATCGGGTAGATTTGCGGTTGTTTGTAATTGTTGGATTGCTTTACTTTCAATCCATGTTGATTCTGTGGCGATATAACTGATGTGTTCGCTCACATAATGAAGGCTATTGCCCATATTAATTTGCTCATATCTAATTAAAAAATAAGATGAATACCTCGCCATATTTTAAATTGCACAGAGATTGGTTACGCAATAGCCTCGAGTCACATAGTCAATCTATGTTGATAGAGATGCTAGAACTTGCCATCGATAGCAAATTAAACTATTGAGGGTAGAGCGGGCAAAAATTGGGAGATAGTATAACTAACGAGAGTGACTATTTCTGGGTGTGCCCGCAAAGAGTTTGATTAGTTGTTGTCATGATGTACCTCCTTGCAGTTAATGTTTGAATTGAAAACGCAGCGGATGATAGCGAGATGTTTTTTGCTTTGCAAGCGGTATTTTAAATAAAAAATGCTAGATGGTATTTTAGTGACTTTATGAATGCAATTAAGTTAGTTTAAAAAATATTATTTTAGTATGAATAATAATGACACTAACATATTAAAATTAAATTAGTTATAAGAGGGTAATTATAATATTATTTTATGGTCTGTTAATTCAAAAAATAATTATTTAAATCAATATGGATATTGTCATGAATAACAGTAAATCGTTATCAGAAACTTATGGAGACTTTATTTCAGTTTTTGTTGATGGGGATTGGAAATATAGTCAGAGAGTTAGCTAGAATAAGGATGTAGCTGATAATGAATGATGAAGGCATTTTGGCTATGCCTTCATCAAATTAAATAGTAATTATATAAAATTATGCGATATGAACCGTTTTTCCACCAATAATAGTGCGCAAGACTTTTACATTTTCGATGTCGTCAGCAGGAATTTCAAATACATTGCGATCAAGTACGATCATGTCGGCAAATTTACCCACTTCTAATGATCCAAGAACTTCTTCACGATGCTGCGCAAAAGCAGAATCAATAGTTGCTGAGCGTAAAACTTCCGTTACTGTTAAGTCACGATCGTTATCTAATCTTGGTGCTTTTTGGCCGTTAATATCACGACCACGACGTGTTGCTGCGACTTTTAAGTCGTACCATTCATCAAAGTCATCAATTGGCCAGTCACTGCCAAAAGCGACAACAGCGCCAGCATCGATAAATTTTGCGATAGGCTCTAACTGTTCAAAGCGTTCTTCACCTAACATATTGCGCTCAAAAGCGGCAAGTTCTGGTGTTGGTGCAGCCCATTGGAAAGAAAGGCATGCAATCGTTTTTAGGCGTGCAAATCGCGCATAATCTTTAGCATCAACCAGTTCGTTATGAGCGAGCCCTGGGCGGATATCTTTTTCTGGATGCGCGATACGCATTTTTTCAATCGCATCTAAAACAATAGACACAGCACCTTCACCGACGGTATGTAAATGTGGGTCGTAGCCTGCGGCTGCAATTTTTTCCATCAGTTCATCAAGAATTTCAGCCGTGAAATATAAGTCGCCGTAATTATCTGTTTCGACCCAATTAGGCGCAATATCCGTGCCTTTATTAATGCGATAAGGCTGTAATAAAGAGGCTGTCATGGTTGGATATTGCATCACGCCATCGACAAACATTTTGATATTACGCAAGCCAATGCCAGGTTCCGGTGTCCAGTCTGCTTGATGCCATTTTTTAGCGAAAGCAACGGCGTTATCGACAGCTGCTGCAACTGAGGCGACATCGGGTGTTTCATCGGGGGTAATTTCTCGGGCAGCTTGGAAACGGATAGTGAGGTCTCCACGCTGCTGTAGCTGTGCAAACGCATCAAGTTGCTGCTCAGAAACTCGAGCATCCATCACCATAGTGACACCTTGTTGGTTTAATACCTTTTGAACTAACTCTGCGACTTCAACAGTTTGATCATCACGAATAGTTGCAATACTATCAGCAGCACGCATCGCAGGTGCATCTTCTAAAATACCGTTAAGCTCGCCATTTTCGTATTTACCTATTTTACCATCGGGCGGTTCAGGTGTTTCTTTAGTGATACCTAAAAGTGCTAATGCGCGGCTATTAGCTAATAAAGTGTGGCAGTCATTTGAAAAGAGAACTACAGGGCGATTGGTTTTCAAGGTATCCATGTCTTCACGATACATATCAATACCCGCAGGTAACATGCCTTGACGTAACCATGCGGTAACTTTTAACCAATCATTTTCGCTGGTACGAGGGTCTTTATCGAGGTGATCTTGCACACGTTGTAGGATTTGTTCAATCGATAATGACTCATAATTTAGATGACAACCGAATAGTTGAACGCCGCCCCAAAATGGGTGCATGTGGCCATCAATAATGCCAGGCATCATCATTTTGCCATCTAAATCGATACTTTCTGTTTCTGGTCCTACATATTGGTGTAATTCACCAGAAGTCCCTGTTGCAAGGATATAGCCATCTTGCAAGGCGATTGCGTCAACAACGCTATTTTGATTGTCTGCGGTATAGATATAACCGTTGAAATAAATGACATCAGCAATTTTGTTATTCATGGTAAACCGTCTGTATCAGGGGCTCTTTGGGAGGAGCCTATGCGAAAAAAGCAACGGGGAAGGCTAAGCTTCCCCATTGTTAGGCGTTATAGGTAATTGTTCGTTGTAGGTAATTATCTATAGCATTCAGTGTCGATATAATTAATTAATAATCATATCGGTTTCATCGTCAGAAATAGCAGGAGGACGACGAGTAAAGCCATGGGTTAACAGTGTGAGATAAACTGCACCTGCTGCTAGCCACCATAATCCAACTTTGAAGGCTTCTGCATCAAGGCTTGTCCACAGCCAAAGGGTTAAAACAACACCAATGGATGGCATGATAAGACAGGTGAAAATTTTTGTATTATCGAGAGGTGCTTTACGATCAATATAAAAATGTTTAATTACTGATAAGTTCACAAAGGTGAACGCAATGAGCGCCCCGAAACTTATCATTGATGCCACCATGCTCAGAGATAAAACGAGCGAAAGTAGTGAAGCAATTGCTACAAAAATGATTGAATACACAGGGGTATTTAATTTCGGATGCAAATATGCAAACACTGAACGTGGTAATACACCTTCGCGGCCCATTGCATAGAAAATACGTACAATACTAGCTTGTGATGTCATGGCAGAGGCAAATACACCAATTACATAGGCGGTAATAAAGCTAGATGCCATCATCGCGCCACCAACTTGCTTCATTACGGCAAGGCTGGCTACATCTGTATTTGGAATGAAATCTTGCCACACTGGATAAATGAGGTGTGCGCCATAAGAAATGGTCACAAACAAAGTTCCAGCAATAAAGACAGTATATAAAATTGCTTTTGGCAGAGCACGGCGTGCATCTTTAGTTTCTTCGGCCATGGTTGAAATGGCATCAAAGCCTAAGAAAGCTAAACATAATACAGCAGCACCAGCAAATAAGCCGGGTACTTGGTCTGCCATCACGGTAACTGGGGCGAGTAGCGCCTGGGTGTCTAATACAAATGAGGTTTTAAAGCTCAGATATAAAAAGACAGCAATAAACACAAATTGCATCATTATGATCAACATATTCATTGAGGATACTAATTTAATACCCAAAATATTCATAATGCTGACAAGTGTAATGGTGCTGCAAATAATCACATACATGGGAATATCAGGAAAGGCTTCGTGAACGAAGATTCCGATAGCGATGTAGTTGATAATAGGCAGGAATAAGTAATCGAGCAGTTGTGCCCAACCCACTAAAAATCCGAGTGTGCCGCCAAATGTTTTTTGCACATATGAGTAAGCAGACCCTGAAAGAGGGAGTGCGCTGGTCATGCGGCAATAGCTCATGGCAGTAAAAAAGACGGCAGCAAGTGTAATTAAATAAGCGATAGGCAGGTGCCCTTCACTTAATACTGTGACTTGGCCATAGGTGGTAAAAATTCCGAGCGGCACCATATAAGCGAGCCCGAAAAATACTAACGCAGGTGTGGTCAGTACACGTTTCATATGAACGGTATTCTGTTGCATTTTGAAGCCCTTCCCAAAAGCCCTTCACAACGTCACTCTTTCTGAAGATACAGAAAAAATGAACCTAAAATGCAGCCGTATAACTGTGTTTTTATAACTTCAGCTATAGCACTACACTATTTTTTTATTTAAAACTTAACGCGTTATATTCAATTTCAGAAAACCTCGCACCAGGACATAATAAAAATGTCATCGTGCGCACTTTAATGAAACGTCAGTAATGAATCGGACCATCACTATCCGCTGGGGTGAATACAAGCGGCGTACAATATAGTTATCAACTCCCGATTAAGCAATCATTAATTAAAGAAAATAAATATCCTCTTTTATTTCAAAGAGTTGATTTATACAGGTGTGAGATAATTGATGAGGATTTAAGATAAGTTTAATCATAATGATTTTACAAAGAAAATCAAGTGTTTTAATTTAATGTAAAATATTGATTTTATTGTATTTTAAACGATTTTTTTGTTTGAGGTGAATGGTGAAATAAGTTGTTAGTGAATATAGTAAGAAATATTCAATTTAATTAAGCTATTTTCTTGATGAGTTTTGTTTAAATAAAACTAAACAGAAATTAAATATTAAGTCATTTATATTATTTATATAAAATAAATTTATTAATTTGGTCTCATAAAATGGAACACTGACTATATTGTCAATTGGCAATAATAATCAGTGTTTTGGTTAAAGCCATTTAATCAGGTGTTAATTCTGATATTAAGCGATAGTATTTGTTTTTTTTCTAAGTTTTTGTTGAGTATATAATGCATCTAATGTAAATAAAATTAATGCAACCCAAATAAAACCAAAGGTGATAAGTAGTTCTGGTGTCATGACTTCATCATACATAAAGACCGCAAGTAAGAACATAATACTGGGGCCCATATACTGGAAAAAGCCAAGCGTGGATAAGCGTAAATGGTTTGCAGCTTCAGTAAATAGTAATAAAGGAATGGTGGTGATAACACCGGCCGCAATAAGGAGTACATTTAGATGCCAATCATTCATGGCCATATTACTTGTCGGGCTATCAGCAAAAAAGAGTAAGAAAATAACACCAACAGGCAACAACCATAGGGTTTCAAATGTCATCCCTATTTGTGCATCAACACCTAATTTTTTACGTAAGAGACCATAAGTTGCGAAGGTAACCGCAAGGCTTAAACCAATGACAGGCACTGAGCCAAACTGCCATAATTGGATTAAAACGCCTGTCAATGCAAGTCCAACCGCTATCCATTGCATTCGGCGAAAGCGTTCTTGCAAAAATAGCATACCGAATAATACGTTAATGAGCGGGTTAATAAAATAACCAAGACTGGCTTGTAGCATATGGCCGTTATTAACGGCCCAAATATAAATGAGCCAATTTGATGCAATCGTGACCGCCGTTACGCCTAATATTAATATTTTTTTAGGGTGTTTTAGCACTTGGCGCATATAGCTCCAATGCCGAGTTGCAGTTAATAGAATGAGCATAAAGAAAAATGACCAGATAATACGGTGAGTCAGGATCTCTTCTGCGGGGACTTCTTTAATCGTTTTAAAATAAATAGGCGCGACACCCCAAATAAAATAGGCGCCCAAGGCACATAATACGCCTTTGGTAGTATTTTGCTGGCTCATTGTTGGCTCTGAAATTGAATTAATGACTAAGGAAAATCGAATTTTAGATATCGAGCCGACTCATTTATTGGCTCGATCTGGACTTGCTCTAATGTGACATTGCTCAGGTTTTTTTACAAGTTATTAGTTTACTAGGTAACTAATTTTTTACAGAAATATATTATCCAATAAGGTAGGTCGCGGTGGCAGTTGCAATGTGTTGGTTGCGCTCGTTATGTAATTCACATCGGGTTACGGCGATTTTATTGCCATCACGCAAAAGGCTGGCACTGGCGGTAAATATTTCACCGCGCCCGGGGCGTAAGTAATCAACACGTAGGTCAATGGTGCCCATACGAGACATTTTATCGACAATTTCTTGATGAACTAATGGGTTAATACGTTGAAGCATACGGTTGATGCATACCATGCCACCGGCGACATCAAGTATTGAGGCAATGACACCACCATGAAGAATATTTTGAGTAAAATTACCGATTAATTCAGGGCGATTTTCAACGGTTAATTGCACAAAATCGTCACTCATATTAGCCAGTTTTATCCCTAATAATTGATTGAAAGGCATTTTATAGATAAAAGCATTACTCATGAGCTCACTGGCTTCTTCAAAAGTGTAAGTACGATCATTCATCATCTTCATCCTTTTAAAAATATGTGAATTATAAGTTATCATTATGTTTGATCGGTGTCTCTAACAAACAAATGAATAATCTTTCAACAGCTATTGAGTTTTGTGTGTAAAATAAGACAAAGTTTTTTTGACATTGTTAAATATAGGAATGACTGATGCGTGCTTTACCGATGTTATTGAGTGCTGTGCTCAGTTTTTGGTCTGTATCACTATTTGCTACTGAAAATACGGATGTGCAACCAAAACAGGATGTAACGGATAATTCGCCGATTCGAGGTAGTATCATTTCTGGGCTACTTCAAAATTATGATAATCCTTTTGTGCTATATCCTTATGAGTCAAATTACATTATTTATACCTACACTTCTTCAATGAATAAAAAGGCTATCTCAAGCTATGACTGGGCTCATGACGCGCTAAATGATGAAGTGAAATTTCAATTAAGTCTTGCTTTCCCGCTTTGGGCTGGGATTGCAGGGGATGATTCTATTTTAGCGGTATCTTATACTCAACGCTCTTGGTGGCAACTCAGTAATAAGAAAGAGTCTTCACCTTTTCGTGAAACCAACTATGAGCCACAGGTTTTTGTTGGCTGGCTAACTGACTATCAGTTAGGTGGCTGGACAGTGCGTGAATTTGAAACAGGTTTTAACCATGAATCGAACGGACGCTCTGATCCAACGTCACGCAGTTGGAACCGTGTGTATGCACGCGCTATGGCGCAAAATGGTAATTGGCAAGTCGACCTTAAACCTTGGTATCGGATTCATGAAAGTGAAGGTAGTGATGATAATCGCGATATCACCAAGTATATGGGGTATTACCGTTTAAAAGTGGGTTATGCACTGGGTGACAGTGTGGTAACTGCTACCGGACGTTATAATTGGAATAGTGGTTATGGTGGCGCTGAATTAGGCTGGAGCTATCCAATTAGTCAACACGTCAGATTATATACTCAGCTATTTAGTGGATATGGCGAGTCGATGATAGACTATAACTACCGTCAGACACGTTTCGGTATTGGAGTCATGTTAAACGACATGCTGTAACCCGCCGCAAATTTTATTTGCTAGCAGACATCTCCTGCGTTTCAAGATAGTATCTTGATAGGTTGTAAGGTTTGCTAGCCAAGACTTAGCTGCTCTAAATAGGCAGCTATTTGTTTTAGATATTAAGGAAGCTTGTGTCCACCGCTTGTATCATTGACCAATTATCATTGGCTGAAAATGTGCTTAATAGTACTTTCGGCTACCAGTCGTTTCGTCCAGGACAAGATGCTGTCATTGGAGCGATTATTGATAACCGTGATTGCTTGGTTTTAATGCCAACCGGTGGAGGAAAATCCCTCTGTTACCAAGTGCCTGCGTTGGTCAAAGATGGTGTAACTTTAGTTGTTTCGCCACTTATTTCATTAATGAAAGACCAAGTCGATCAATTACGATTGCATGGTGTGAATGCTGCGTGTTTGAATTCCTCGCAAACTTCACAAGAACAGCGCCAAATTATGGAGTTGTGTGGGCAAGGGGAGATAAAGCTTCTGTATGTTGCCCCTGAACGATTATTGACGGACTATTTTTTAAGTCAGTTAGCTAATTGGAATATCACTTTATTGGCGGTTGATGAGGCGCACTGCATCTCTCAGTGGGGACATGATTTTCGTCCTGAATATCGTTCATTAGGTCAATTGCGACAATCTTTACCTAACGTACCTGTGATGGCGCTAACCGCGACAGCAGATGAAACCACTCGTGCCGATATTATTCGTCTATTAGCATTGCAAGACCCGTTAGTGCACGTCAGTAGTTTTGATCGGCCAAATATTCGTTACACTCTCGTTGAGAAATATAAGCCATTAGACCAATTGTGGTTTTTTATTAAAGCCCAGAAAGGTAAATCTGGTATTGTTTATTGCAATAGCCGGAGCAAGGTTGAAGAAACCGCAGAGCGACTACAAAAACGCGGTTTAAGTGTTGGGGCTTATCATGCAGGATTAGATAGTCAGCAGCGCGAGTGGGTACAAGATGCTTTTTTAAAAGATAATCTGCAAATTGTCGTCGCAACTGTTGCTTTTGGTATGGGCATTAACAAGTCTAATGTACGTTTTGTGGCGCATTTTGATATTCCTCGTAATATCGAAGCGTATTATCAAGAAACGGGGCGAGCAGGGCGTGATGGTGTGGAAGCAGAAGCTATTTTGTTCTATGACCCTGCGGATATGGCATGGCTTCGTCGCTGTTTAGAAGAAAAACCTGCTGGAATGCAGCAAGATATTGAACGTCATAAACTCAATGCTATCGCCGCATTTGCGGAAGCACAAACTTGCCGCCGTCTGGTATTACTGAATTATTTTGGTGAAAATCGACAGAAACCATGTGGTAACTGCGATATTTGTTTAGACCCACCGAAACAGTATGATGGGTTAGTTGATGCTCAAAAGGCACTTTCTTGTATTTATCGTGTCGGCCAGCGCTTTGGTATTGGTTATATTGTCGAAATCTTACGAGGCGCAAATAATCAGCGTATCCGTGATTTCGCTCACGATAAGCTCCCTGTCTATGGTATTGGGAAAGAGCAAAGTAATGAGCATTGGGTGAGTGTGATCCGCCAGCTTATCCATATGGGAATGATTTCCCAAAATATTACCCATTTTTCTGCCTTACAGCTTACGGAAGCGGCAAGGCCAATATTACGAGGCGAGCTACCGTTGCAACTTGCTGTTCCTCGTGTGCTTGTGACGAAAAGTCGTAATCAGCAGAGCAAAGTTTACCGTGGCAATTATGATAAGAAACTTTTTGCTAAGCTACGTAAATTGCGTAAATCGATTGCTGATGAAAGTAATATGCCGCCATTTGTTGTTTTTAATGATGCAACATTAATTGAGATGTCTGAGCATTGCCCAACAACATCCGTTGAATTGTTACTAATTAATGGGGTGGGTGAACGAAAATTAGAGCGTTTCGGTGAGGCTTTTATGGCTCTTATCCGAGATCATCTTGAAGGCTATGATGAATAAATAAAGGATAGACTTGATGACCCCAAAAAGCCTAAAAGCAAGTTGGTTAAACCGAGAATCTCAATTTTCTGCCTTTACCAACGGCCCGCTTTTAGATTTTTGGCAGCTTCGTGAAGAAGCGACATTCCTCGGTGTCGATGATATCCCTATTCACTATGTTCGTTTTATTCGTTCTAAACACAATAAAGCAATTGTAATTTCTCCCGGCCGTAGTGAAAGTTATGTGAAATATCCTGAAATAGCCTATGATTTTTACCATTTGGGTTTCGATGTTTTTATCCTCGACCACCGTGGTCAAGGGCGCTCAGGGCGTATGCTTTCAGATCCTCAAAAAGGTCATGTTGAAAAATTTACCGATTATATTGATGACTTTGCTCAGTTTATTGAATTAGAAGTAAAATGTAGGCATTATCCTAAATGTTATGCCCTTGGCCATTCCATGGGCAGCGCGATCCTTGCTGGATATTTATTGCGTGATAGCGTGACTTTTGATGCGGCAGCACTGTGTGCGCCGATGATCGGCATTAATTTACCAATGCCACGTTGGTTAGCGAGTTTTATCGTTGATAGAGCAGAGTCTCGCCAAAGTGTACGCAATGACTATGCGGCTTCGACAGGTAAATGGCAGCCTTTACCCTATTTGATTAACGTGCTTACACATAGTCAAGAGCGTTATCGTCGTTACCTGCGTTATTATGCAGATTACCCCGAATTACGTCTCGGTGGCCCTACATACCACTGGTTACGAGAAAGTTTTGTGATTAGCGATGAGCTTATTGCGAAAGCGGGAGAGATAGATGTACCACTGATGGTGTTAGAAGCCAGTGAAGAAAAAGTGGTTAGTAATCGAGAGCTACAGGCTTTTTGTCAAAGTCGGCAAAAAGCGCAAACAGGAAGAGAAGAAAAATTACCCCTCATAATTGAAGGGGCTCACCATGAAATCCTGTTTGAAGTCGATGCATTGAGAGCGATGGCTTTGAATGCAATTTGTGATTTTTTTGAACAGTATTAGCTAGGAAAAAGTATGAAATATCCTGTTGTTGCTTCCGATTTGGACGGTACCCTTTTATCCCCCAATCACGATTTAACGCCTTATACGAAAGAAACGCTAAAACAATTAGTGACAACTCAAGGTGTCCGTTTTGTGTTTGCGACTGGACGTCATCATATTGATGTTGGCCAGATCCGAGACGGATTAGGCATAGATGCTTACATGATCACCTCGAATGGTGCTCGAATTCATGATGCCAACGGAAATTTAGTTTTTGAACATAATGTTGAGCCACAAATTGCCCATGAACTTTGCTTGATGGAGTTTGATAATCCTGAGCTTATTACCAATTACTATCATGGGGATGTTTGGTTTATCAATCGAGAAAGCCCTGAACAAAAAGAGTTTTTTAAAGAGTCAGTGTTTAATTATCAGTTATTTGATAGACATAACTTTCCAACCGCTGAAGTGTGCAAAGTTTACTACACCAGTGAAGATCATGAGATGCTGGTTGATTTGCAGCAACGTATCCAGAAACGTTGGCAAGATAAAGTCAATGTGACTTTCTCTTTACGTAATTGTCTTGAAGTGATGGCGGGGGCGGTTTCTAAAGGTGAAGCCTTAAAACAAGTTGCTGAGCTTCATGGTTATATGACCAATGATTGCATCGCTTTTGGTGATGGCATGAATGATAAAGAGATGCTAGCAATGGCAGGTAAAGGCTGCATTATGCAAAATGCGCATCAATTACTAAAAGATTCGTTACCTCAGATGGAAATTATTGGTTCAAATGAGGATGATGCGGTAGCTCGTTATTTAAGAAATGAATATTTGATCAAGTCATAGTCGTTATTTGAATGCTTTTCTGATTAGAGCCAGATAGGATTTAAATAACTATCTGGCTTTTTTATTGGTTCAACAAATCAATGTCGGCAATGAAAGTCTGGTTAATGAAAATAAAATTCAGTTTATGCAAATAAAGTGCAATTAACAGTAATAAAGTCATTTTTCCTATTCTTTATATTGCAAAGCAAGTTTAAGCTAGATGATATTCAGGATTGGCCGATAATACTGAATATTAGGGAGTTGTTCGTGGGTATATTGTACTGTTGAGGGTTTTTTAGGATGAAGAAAATTGCGTTAGCGCTTTTGTTGGGATCTGTTTGTTTTAGTTCTGTATTACTTGCTACACCTGCCGCAATACCAGCAACCTCTGGATCAGCGAAACAGCCGACAATAGAACAAATTAAGCAGTCAGCCGAAAATGGTGATTCTGCAGCGCAATTCTTGCTTGGTGAACTTTATTTTAAAGGTAGTGGTGTTTCTCAAGACTCTAGTATGGCAGCACAATGGTTTATTAAAGCTGGGGATCAGGGGAATTCAGATGCTCAGTTCAGGTTAGGTACAATGTATGTGAATGGTTTCGGTGTGCGCCGTGATTATGATAAAGCCATGCTGTGGTATGAACAAGCGGCCCAAAAGGGGGATACTCGCGCAGAAACTAATATGGCGATGATGTATGCCCAAGGTCTGGGTGTGGCTCAAGATGTAAAAAAAGCGGCTTTTTGGTTCAGAAAAGCGGCTCAAGGTGGAAATGTTATCGCTCAGTTTAACATTGGACAAATGTATTCTGTGGGTAGCGGCGTGGATGTTGACCACGAAAAAGCGGTATTTTGGTTTAGAAAAGCCGCCAAGCAGCGTGATGCTAAATCACAAGACCGGCTTGGTGTTATGTATTCAGAAGGTAAAGGTGTGAGTAAAAGCCTTCGCCAGGCGTATGCATGGCTCGCGACGGCGGTTTATAGTGGTAATAAAGAAAGTCATAAGCTGCAAGACAAAATCGCCGCACAGCTCGATGAAGAAGAATTACAGCAAGCGAAGCAATTAGCGGATAATTATATTAAAACCTATGGTTTCACACAAAGCTAAGTAACTCGTTAGTGGGATATCGCTTGGTATCCCACCATAATAATGATTGATAACACCAAATAGCCCCAGCAAAATCGGTAGAAACGATTATATCCCCATCCTCGGCGTACCTTTAACTGCATTTCTTTAGACGAAAGCTTTCTCAACAATAAGCGATACACGACAAGATACAATAAGCTAAAACCTTGCCATAGATACAAGGTATTAAACGCAAATGTTTTTCCAACAATTAATAAGATAACTAATGGGATCAAAAAAAAGAGAATGGAGCCAATGCACTCTATTTGCGCTACTTTAAGCTTAATTGACTCATCTTGCGAACTTGAAGTTTGGGTCATGCCATGGCCTTGAAAGAAAAACGAGGGACTAAAGGTACTTAGTCCCTACAAGTATTAGAGTTCTCCAGATTTACGTGCTGGGTTACGTCCAGTCGCACTTTGTAGCGTATTATCGCGGACATCCACTCGAGCTTGGAACGGTGGGAATGGTAACGGGATGCCTTGTTCTGCGAAGGCTGCCAAGATATTTTGGTGCACTTCATGACGTGCAGGCATACGATGTCCCATTTCAGCGGCATAGATACGTAATTCGAAAATCTGAATACCTTGTTGTAAATCAACAAGATAAACCTCAGGGTTTGGTGTTTCTAAAATCATTGTCGAGCGCTCTGCGGCTCTTAATATAGTATTGGTGACGAGCTCACTATTGGTGTCGGCAGGTGCCGGTATTGTCATGACGATACGAGTGATAGTGTCTGATAGTGACCAGTTAATAAACTGCTCAGTAATAAATGCTTTATTTGGAACGATAATTTCTTTTCTATCCCAGTCTGTTAGCGTTGTCGCACGAGTATTAATCTTAGTGATATTACCGGTTAAATTACGAATGGTAACGGTGTCGCCAATACGAATAGGCTTTTCAAACAAAATCATTAAACCTGAGATAATATTGGCAAAGATTTCTTGTAACCCGAAACCTAACCCAACCCCCATTGCGGCGACTAACCATTGTAATTTTGACCAATCAATCCCGAGCATTGAAAAGCCAACAATAGTACCAATGATGGTAATAGTATATTTGGTCAAGGTACTGATGGCGTAGCCCGTACCTGGCGTTAAATCTAAATGTTGTAACACCGCGAGCTCAAGTAGCGCAGGGAGATTTCGTACCAGTTGAGCTGTTACGATAATCGCCAATATGGCAATGAAAATTGATCCCATGGTGATTGCTTGGATGGTGTCTACACCATTGATTGTGGAGGTTACATCCCACAGACGAATGTTTTCAAGGAATGAGAATGCGGTATGCAGTTCAGACCACAGCCAAATCAGCGAAACCAATGCAATCATCGTCAAAATTGAGCGAACTAGACCTACTGACTGAGTGCTAATCGCATCAAGGTCAATGAGTTGTTCTTCGATATCAATATTACTTTCGTTACTAGCATTAGGGTGTTGGCTGTCATCTTCCCCTTTTGCTCGTTGGGCTAACATTTCGGCACGACGCTGTTTTGCACGCTCGAAAGCAAGTTTACGGCGCTGCATTGACATCCAGCGACGAATAGTATGATAAATAATCAGTATTACAAACCAGATAGCGACAGAGGTTTCTAGTCGAGCAAGCAGGGCTTGAGAGGTTGAGAAATAGCCCAATACTGAGAAAAATGCAGCTACGACTGGCGCAAGAAATATCATTAACCATAGCGCTTTATTAACGATATTTTCCCCTGATCCGTGCCTATCAAGGTAAAGCGGAATTTGTGAGCGTCGTAGATTGTTGGTGATTAAGCTTAACGCGACACACAGTAGTAAAAAGCAGAAGCGGCCAATTGTTGCGGCAAATTCTCTTTCGCTATAGTGTTCAAAGGTAATCAGTGCCATCACTAATGGGACGATAACAAAAATAGCTAAACGGTAGTGACGCATAGCGCGTTTGACCGCGTCTTTGTCCCAACCAAAGTGAGCAATAAATAAACCTGTCGGGCGAGAGAAAGTCTCACTGATCATAAATAGCCACAATACTGGAGTGGTGGCACTAACACCATAACCAATCGCGGCTGCCATAGGGAATTGCCAAGCACTTTGTAGCCCATAACCGATGGCAGACCACATCATCGGTAACGGCAATGCCACTATGATTGACCAAAAAATGGTGCGGATTGTGAGATAAAAACGATCTTGCGTGACTTTACCAATACGTAGGCTAGAACGGTCTAGAAACGCTTGATAATGTTTACGGGTACTGACACTAAAAATCACTAAAATAATCGACCCTAACAGATATAGAAACGAATCTTGGGTTGTTACCATGACTTTAAGTGCACCAACTAACTGAGACAAAGTGTCTAATGAAAGTAGTTGGGTAATATCTGTGACTAATAATACAGGGTATTGAATACTAACCGGTGGGACATCAGCTACCCAGAAAAGATAGCGATTTGACGCATCTTTAACTTCTTTTAATGCATCGGTTAATTGACCCGTTGCGACATTGAGTTTAGTTAGTTCAAGCATCTCAGTATCAAAGCCTGAGATAAGTGATGACAATAATTCTTTGCGTGTTTTTATGAGTGATTTAAAGACCTGAATCTGTGCCTGACTAAGCGCGTTTTCACTTTCTAGCGCAGAGACATCCAACTTAGTTAAGCGCTCAAGCATATCTTCATAATTTAAACGCTGCACCCGTAAATCCGCCATCTCACGGTCAAGCTGCTGACTTTTTGGCATATCAGGTAAACGGGAAAGCTGTGAGCGCAAGGCTTCACCCAAGGTACTTGAGCTACTTATCCACTGAGCTTGTTCTCGGATAGTGGTGAGTGCTTGGCGTGCATCTCGGATGCTATTGGATATTTCAGATTGGCTGGTGGTGATGGCGCTCATGCGCTGCGCTTGATCAGTCAATTCTTGCGACATTTTACGGTTAATGTCGATTTGTTCTTTTAAATACGGCGTTAATTCGCCTTGCTCAGCGAGCATTTCGGTATGTTCTAAGGCTAATACCGCTTTTTGTTGACGCTGTGAATTCTGATAGTCACGTAAATTTTGTAATTCAAGCTCAAGTCGCTGATAACGCTTTTTATACAGCTCCAACGTCATTCGTGAAATTTCTTGACGATTATTGGCTGATAACTGCGCCATTTCTAATTCATTGACGATGGATTTGCGAGCACTTACTTCGGCTTGAGCTAAAGTATACTGTGCCTCTGCTAGCGGAGTCGAGGGAGTATTGAGGGATTGAAAACGCGTTGTTGCATCTGTTAATTGGCGCCTCGACTCTGAAAGCTGCTGTGGCAACAAATTGAGTGATTCACTGATTTCTCGCCCTTTATCCTGCTCTTGTTGAGTGAGGCGTCCTTGGTCAAGAAGCTGGCTACTAAGCTGTATAATACGTTGTTCGAGCTCACTTAGCGTAATACCGGCAGGAATAGAGGCGGGTACATCACTTTCGTTGAGCAAATTTTGTCTGAGCGTTTTAATAATTTTAGGGAAATTATCAATCGCATCCTGATAGGATTTAGCTTTAGCATCAGCCTCATTAGCTTCACCAATCCAATTTAGCGCACCTTGTAATGCTTGTGCAATTTCTGCATCTTTTGGATTTTTACTTGATTCAAGCTGTTTGAGCTCCTGCTTTATCTGTGTCTCATCCTGCGAGGCAATTGGCGCCGCAACGGATGAGAATACGATTAACAGACTAAGAAAAAAACTGAAAATCAAACGCACAGTGAGGAGCTCCTTCAAGTAACAGAATAAATGATTATGATCCGGTGGACTCGTCAGTTTGTTTTTCATCATTCACAGACACTGCAAGTAACTCACCCATTCGGGTTGCATAGCCTGGGATCAGTGATGAATTGAAACTGATGGTATTAGGTTCAAATAAGTTAATAACGGTTGAGCCTAATTTAAAGCGTCCCATTTCGTCACCTTTTTTCAGAAAAACTGCACCTTCTGAATGCGCGGTTGGATATGTCCAACGTTTGATTACGCCTTCGCGTTGCGTATTAACACAGCCGCTCCAAACAGTCTCAATACTGCCTACAATAGTCGCACCGACTAATATTTGAATCATTGAACCTATTGGTGTTTCAAACACACAGATGAGGCGTTCGTTACGGGCAAATAAGTTAGGAACATTGGCGGCAGTTAATGGGTTAACAGAAAATAAATCCCCAGGCACATAAATCATCTCTGTTAATAAACCATCACAAGGCATATGTACGCGGTGATAGTCACTCGGTGAAAGATAAGTTGTGATAAAGTCGCCACCACGGAATTTTTCCGCTAATTGATACTGACCTGCTAATAAAGCTTCAATAGTGTAATTATGGCCTTTTGCTTGAAAAATTAGGTCATCATTAATTGGACCTAATTGGCTAACAGCACCATCAGCAGGCTGTGCGAGTTGATTGTCTAGCGCCACAATAGGACGAGCATCATCTCTTAAAGCGCGTACAAAAAAATCATTAAAAGTGGCATAAGCGGTTAACTCACTTTTTTGTGCTTCGTTCATGTTAACTTTATAGGCTTTAGCAAACAGTTTGATTGCCCACTGAGTAACAAAACCGGCATTTTTATCAGCAAACCAGCCTGCGAATTTAGTAAGTCCTTGTTTAGGAAGTATATATTGCAAACGGATTTTAATATTATCTAGCACGTTAACCTCTGATTTTTAAAGGCAAGTTAGCGAAAAGCGGCTATTGTACCTTTGATGTAGTTTGTTTCAATAACCTGAAGAATCTTTACTTTTTTCATGTCCGTCATACTTCAAATTATAGGGGTGTTGGCTATGCTCAGCTCCCTGAGTCACATACATCATGTCCGTCATACTTCGAATTATAGGGGTGTTGGCTACGCTCAGCTCCCTGAGTCACATACTAATGTATGCTCCTCAGGATATCTTCGTTTGCCGGCTACCTATAATTCGAATTATTTAGGACATTTGCTTACTTATTTATAATTCAAACTATTAAGAGCTGTTTATTTTAATCACTCAGATGATTTAGAGTGTTTTTTTATTTATCAATTGATAAATGAATGTAAGTGCACACTAACTTAAAGTAAGGCTGACTTGGGTTATTTCTCTTTACCCGTGAAATTGCCACGTGGCTTAACCTGTTCCATGCTTTCTAATATGCGATGGTAGTTTTCAAAGCGTGATTCAGCAATTTTACCTTCATCGGTGGCTTGACGTAATAAGCAGCCTGGGTCATCCAAATGCTTACAGTCACGGAATTTACAGCCACCAAGATAGTCTTTAAATTCGACAAATCCTTTGGTCACTTGTTCCGTTGTTAGGTGCCATAGGCCGAATTCACGTACACCGGGTGAGTCAATCACATCGCCACCTTGTGGGAAATGATACAGTCTCGAGGCGGTTGTTGTATGCTGTCCCAGTCCTGAATTGCCGGAAACGTCATTGACGAGTATGGTTTCATTATGAGGCAACAACGTATTGAGCAAACTAGATTTCCCTACCCCGGATTGACCCACAAATACTGAAACTTTGCCTTCTAAGGCGTTAGTAAGTACTTCCATTCCTTCATTGGTGTGACTGGATACCTCGATAACTTGATAGCCAATATCGCTATAAATCGTCATGAGATCACTCACCCATCCGCGATTCTCTTCATCTAATAAGTCTATTTTATTGAGCACAATAATGGCTTTGATACCGGTGGTTTCACAAGCGACAAGATAACGGTCGATAATGTTTAGTGAAAGTTCAGGTAAAATCGCCGAAACAACGACAATATGGTCAATATTTGCTGCAATAGGTTTCAAACCATCATAATAATCAGGGCGAGTTAGTACTGAATGCCGTTCGTGAACAGCTTCCACAACACCATTAACTTTAATATCACTTTGTGTGTTTAGCGCTGGGCGCCAAACGACTTTATCACCAGTCACTAGCGATGAAATAGTTCTACGCAAGTTACAGCGTTGAATTGTGCCATCACTGGCTTCGATGTCCGCATGTTGCCCAAAACGGCTAATCACTAAGCCTTCTTGAGCTTCACCGAGTTGGTTATCATCAATTTCAATCGTTTTTGGTTTTCTGAGTCTTTTTTGATGATTTTCTTGAACGCGGCGTTGCTGGCCTTTCGAAAGTTTTTGTTTAGCCACCTGACCTCTCTTGTACTCTTGGCTGTGGTTCGCTGATTTGAATATATCGGGTAAATAATTTGACGCGTTAAATTAAATCTGGCGCCTTAAACTAAGGTAACACACTTGTAATTCAGCACATATTAATAGGTTGCCCGCTAAAATTCGGTGAATAACGAGAAGGCAACACATCTGTAACTCGAAGTGTGAACGGTGGTATCATACCTTAACTTCATAGAATGCAGTTAGGGTATATCATGCAAAAGAATGAGAATAATTTAATTTGGATCGATTTAGAAATGACCGGCCTTGATCCTATCCGCGATCGTATTATTGAAATTGCCACTATAGTCACCGATAGCCAACTTAATATCTTAGCTGAAGGCCCTGTGATTGCAGTTCATCAAACCGATGAACAGCTAGCTTTAATGGATGAATGGAATGTGAATACCCATACGGGGAGCGGCTTAGTTGAGCGTGTTCGTAAGAGTATTATCCACGACCGTGAAGCAGAACTGGCGACGATTGAATTTCTCGAAAAATGGGTACCTAAAGGTGCATCACCGATTTGTGGTAACAGTGTAGGGCAAGATCGTCGTTTCCTGTTCAACTACATGCCGGAGTTAGAAAGTTATTTCCACTATCGATACCTTGATGTCAGTACATTGAAAGAGCTAGCACGTCGCTGGAAGCCCGAAATCTTAGCGGGATTTTCCAAAAAGAATACGCATCAAGCGCTGGATGATATTCGTGAGTCGGTTGCGGAGTTGGCTTATTACCGTGAGACCTTCATCAAATAAGTGATCTGTTTTTCACTTAAAATGCCTGGTTATTAGGGTGTTAAGTCATCATTAAATCACAGAATGACAATAATATTGGCTGCCGTCGGGTAGCCAATTTTGTTTGGATAAAACTGGTTATTAGTATGGCGAATAATTAATCGATTTGTACAATGTTGAAACAATAAAATAGATGCTATATACTTAAGCTATATAGCATTGGTTTAGGAGAGATATGATGATTCTACATAGTAAAGTTTTTATGAATAATCGTACTCAAAATGTTCGCTTGCCTGCGGAATTACGCTTTCCTGATGATGTGAAAGAGGTCATCGTGAGGGCTAAGGGTAAAGAGCGAATTATTACTCCCGTTCAAAATACTTGGGATAGCTTCTTTTTATTTGAATCCGATATAACCGATGATTTTTTATCATCACGGGTTGAGCAGGTTCCAACTCACAGAGAATCTTTTGATGATTAAGTTTTTACTTGATACAAACATCATTATTTTTACAATAAAACGTCGTCCTTCGTCACTGCTCCCTAAATTTAATCAGCATGCTAGTCAATTAGCTATTTCAGCTATTACACTTGCAGAATTAGTTTTTGGGGCAGAGAAAAGCATGAATCCAACGAAGAATCTTGCCACTGTTAATGATTTTGTTTCTAGATTGACGGTCTTGCCTTACGATGAGCTGGCTGCTTTCCATTATGGTGACATAAGAGCAAGCCTCGAGAAACAAGGGAAAAGAATTGGGGAAAATGATTTACACATTGCAGCTCATGCAAGGAGTAAAGGACTTATTGTTGTGACTAATAATACTCGAGAGTTTGAACGTGTTGAGGGGTTAAGAATTGAAGATTGGGTTCAAGAAAAATAGCGATTATTTACTTTAAGTGTATTTTTAGGCCCTAATTTTTATTGAGTTCATAAAAGTAAACAATGTTAATTGATTGAAATCAAAAGATTACAATCAGCGATGATAAAATCATCATTATGTTTAATTTGTCAGCAAACAAACAAAAAAATGAAAAATTTGCGCTGTGGGGCTTGCTAGTATCTTAATATTTCGTATAATGCGCACCCCGTACCAATGAAGTTTTTATTACTTTGTTGGGGCGATAAAACAAAAAATTGTTTGCGGGAATAGCTCAGTTGGTAGAGCACGACCTTGCCAAGGTCGGGGTCGCGAGT
>NZ_JBQDNB010000042.1:0-27421 GCF_052096715.1 Providencia sp. | reverse complement strand
ATGAGGTGATGATATCACCTCTGACTTGGTGACCAAATTAACTATGCCACTACAATTCTAACAAGAAACTTAAGCAAAATTACGTTATCATATTTACCTTAAGGTGAAGTGAAAAGGATCCGCGTAATGTCAGATAAAGACTCTCCAGAAATTGGTGAATGCCAACACGTTTCGTATCATATTCCTAAATGGAATGAAAAAGGAAAATGCAGTTGGAATGACCTCCAGCTTCAACACAAATCTCTTAATGCCCAAGCTAAATGTATTGTACCTCCCACCAAAGTGATCCCTGTTATTTTTATTCCTGGGATTATGGGGACGAACCTTAAGGATAAAAAAGGTGATCCCGTTTGGCGTGCGGATGCTTTCATGGGGGCTGATACATTATATTTGACTGCACTGGATGGGCAAAAAGACGACAACTTTTAAATATTAAATCCACTTTTGTTGATGACAGTGGGCAATATATGCCAAGTACATATTCACCTTTTAGTGATGATGGAAATATGTTGCCAAAAAGAGAAAAACGACATTGGGGAGAAGCTCTCTATTTGAGTTACGGTTCTTTTCTTGAAGTATTGCAGTCTTCTTTAGTCGATGATTGGCAAAAAGATTTGTTAAATATGGCAGCCAGTGATGATGCTAAAAAAATGCAAAATCACTTTGAGTCTAAAGGTGTGTTGAGCCAACTCGTTCAAAGTCCTATTGGCGGAACGAATGAAACGTTGCTGACAGAAGAAGAACTAATTCATTTTAAACGTTTTTTATTTTCTGTTCATGTATTTGGTTATAACTGGCTACAAGATAATGCTATCTCAGCCGCTAACCTTGTGGCATATATTGATAAAGTCTTAAATACTTACAAAAACGACCACGGTTATGGCTTGGCAGTAGAGAAAGTGATTATTTTAACTCACTCTATGGGGGGGCTTGTTGCCCGCTATGCAATGAATCCGCCAGAAGGTGCATTTCAAGGATGCCAAGATAAAGTGTTAGGTGTTGTACATGGAGTTATTCCAGATTTAGGCTCACCTGCTGCTTATCGGAGAATGAAGGTTGGTGCGGCGCAAGAAGGTATTCCCGGTGCGGTATTAGGATCTACCGCAGAGGAACTTATGTCCGTCCTTGCGTTTGCCCCTGCGCCACTACAACTTCTTCCTTATCCTAAATATAAATCCTCATGGCTTATTATCGAGGGTGGTGGCAGTTATCCTTCCATTGTGGATGCTGCTACAGGAAAATTCGATCCCTTTAACGAAATTTATTTGCGAAAGGATGTGTGGTGGCAGTTATACGAGCCAGACATTCTTGATAAGGATATAACAACAATAAATAACAATTGGGAGAATTACTCCATATCGATGAGAGATGACGTTAAAAAATTTATGGAGCATCAAGAAAAAGGGCAATACCATCCAAATACTTATATTTTTTATGGTACAAAGATTGAATCAGATAATTCTCTTACATGGAAGAAAGAAGTTGAAGGAAAAGCATACATGAACCCGTATTCCGGTCATCCTTATATTCCAAAACCTCAAGAAAATAATCGACATGTGGAAGTTTACGGCGAGATGGATTCAAATAAAGTATTAAACATGGGGGATGAAAGCGGAATATCCTATAAGCAGTTCATATTGGAATCATCTAAAGGGGCTGGTGATGGTACGGTTCCTGTCGAATCGCTGGTTGATATTATGAAAAGTTCGTCAATCCAAAGCAGCTTAGCGACAAATGTCGACCATCAAAATGCCTATGCCGTTGATAGTCTTAGTGACATCGGAAAGCGAAAAGCTATTCAGTTTACACTAAGAGCGATCGTGAAAATGGTGCAAGAGGTGGATATCCGTGCGGCTAACTAAAGCCCTGTTTTGGTGGGTAATAACATTAGTAGGGGTAATTTCCCTTATAGTAATAATTGTTTTTACCGAAAAAACGATTCATACAGGTCTGACTGACAAGGAAAAAGTGATGATAGAGACGTTATTTGATAAAACTAAGCCTCAATGCATTGGGCGTTATGTTATTGATGTCCCAGACTCATTCAATAATCGGCTACGCGATAGTGTGTATATTGATGATTTTAAAATTGAAAGCAAGTTTATCTATCCGCCTGCGTTTAAACAACGTATTACGTTACGTGAAGCAGAATTACGGGAATGGAAAACTAGTGCAGAAAATGCTCCGATGCTGAAAGAGGTTATTCAATTACCAGATGGTAAAGGTGTTATTTTTGATAGAAACAAACCAACATCAAATGATGCGTATCGAATATTAGAAGCTCATGTGTATGTGAATCATATCGCATTTATCATTACAACGAACATCTTGGATTTGTCTGCTCCTAAATATGAGAAAGAAAAGAAATCTTATATCGAGGTCTCAGGATTTATGGAAGCGCAAACAAATACTAGACTGGCTAAACTAACCGCAATGCAATCATTAATCTCTCGATTACAAGGTCGTTTAGATCACGAAATTCCGATGGAAAAAGGGGCTTGTATCCCGAATGGCTTTATTTTGGATAATAATGAAAAGCCTAAGCAGCAAATTTCATTTATTTACGAAAATGATGAATTATTGCTTTCCGTTGAATCCGATAATCGTTTTGCTGGCTCTAATGATACCTTATTAAGCCGAAGCGCTGAGATAAATACGGTTATACGTAAACAGAATCGAGAAACGATCAAAAAGGGAAATTTATCGCCTAATAATATTCCTTCACAAGAATGGTTAGTAAAAGGCGAACAAGAGGTCTATTCTGAAGTAGAAAACAAAAGAATACCCCATTTACCGTATTATAATTTTTTGTTCTTTGCCAATGAAACTAAGGGAACATTAACCATTCCAAAGGTAGAGATTGTTATAAATAACATCAATAAATTTTCAACATACAGTGAAGCTGAGATGGTTGAAATTTGGGATCGAATTGTTGGTTCTTTACGTTATAAACCGAATGCTTTTTGATAGTCTAAGCCCCATATAGAGTGCTATGTGAACTAGGGAATTTGCTCTTATTTTCAGTATGATCTTGTCACTCAGATACGGAAAAAGGCGGTCAACTATTTTCTGGTTCATTGGAATATTCTGAAGCTATTTCATAGTTGTAGCTGAGTATAAATAAACTATAACATTGCAGAAAAACTAAGGAGTAGCTCTGGGCGAAAAATACTGCATTACTGTACATATCGCTTTGCATGTGCTGGCTTAATGAAGTGAATTCTGAAGTCTGGAAGAACATATTACTACTGGTTAGCAACGTACGAGCCAACAAGTAAAAATGGCGGTGGACTAAGTTTTCTTGCTCATATAATATTTGAAAGATGTGTTATATAAGTTAGTTCGTTCAGGTAAATTATATTCTTCAGACCAAGAATTATCATCAAAGATGGTATTTATGAAGGTTTGCCACAAGTAGTAAACCAGTAATTTGGTGTGCTAATTTGAACTATTTGATGTTAAGAAAATATAATTTTACCGAATAATTAAAATTTTAAATATGCAGTGTGTTATGAGAGATCTATGCGTGTATTACTAGCTCCAATGGAAGGTGTTCTTGATTCTTTAGTCAGAGAACTTTTAAGTGAAGTAAATGACTATGACCTCTGCATTACTGAATTTGTTCGTGTAGTAGATACGTTACTTCCAGCTAAAACCTTTTATCGTTTGTGCCCCGAATTACGTAATCAAAGTCGTACGCCATCAGGAACTTTAGTTAGGGTGCAGTTGTTAGGGCAGCACCCCGAATGGTTAGCAGAAAATGCAGATAGAGCCGTTGAATTAGGCTCTTGGGGCGTCGATCTGAATTGTGGATGCCCATCAAAAACGGTAAATGGCCATGGTGGTGGTGCTACGCTGTTGAAGCAACCCGATCTCATTTACCGTGCTGTTAAAGCCATGCGTGATGCTGTTCCTAAATCATTACCTGTTTCTGTGAAAGTTAGACTAGGTTGGGATAGCGGTGAATTTACCCACGAAATTGCTGATGCAGCAGAGCAGGGGGGAGCCACTGAATTAACCGTTCATGGACGCACTAAAGAAGATGGTTATAAGGCTGAGCGTATTAATTGGCAAGCTATCGGTGACATTCGTAAGCGGTTATCAATACCTGTTATCGCAAATGGTGAAATTTGGGACTATGAAAGTGCTAAACGCTGTATTGAAATAACGGGATGCGATGCCATTATGATTGGGCGGGGTGCATTAAATACACCGAATCTAAGCCGAGTGATTAAAAATAACCATCGGCAAATGCCTTGGGAACAGGTTAATCAGATATTATTAAAATATACTGAACTGGAAAAACTTGGTGATACTGGTCACTATCATGCCGCTCGTATTAAGCAATGGTTGAGCTATTTACGTAAAGAATATCAATCTGCGGATGAACTGTTTCAACAAGTGCGATCTTTGAAAAATGCACAGCAAATTTCTGATGTTATTTCGCATATTGTAGATGTAAATATTGATAAAAAGTCTTAAAAAAAGAATTTTTATTTGCGAAAATAACTTATTGGGTCTTTACTTAGTAAGTATGATAGTCATTAAGTTAAGTTAATCACTATTATTGTTGAGATATTATTACTTAATACAACCTAGTCTTTTGGAGGCGTAATATGGGCGTTATTGCTTGGATTATTTTTGGTCTGATTGCGGGTGTTCTAGCAAAATGGCTCATGCCTGGAACGTATCAGATGGGTTTTATTATGACCACAGTTTTAGGGATTGTCGGTGCTGTTGTCGGGGGGTATATCAGTACTTTCTTTGGCAAAGGTAAAGTCGATGGTTTCAATTTTGGTAGCTTTGTGGTCGCCGTTATCGGTGCAATTGCAGTGCTCTTCTTGGCGGGTATATTTGCCAAATAGTTTTGCTTAAATATACGTCACAATAACGAGATACTGACTATTTTAGTCAAGATCTCAAGAATTTAATAAAGGCTGCAATTTAAATATTAGCAGCCTTTATTTTTGCGAGTTGAAACCTAAGGTTCAATCGGCAAACCATTATCCTGTCCCCACTCTGCCCACGAACCGTCATATAAACGTACATCTGTGTTGCCAAGTAGGGTTAACGCCATTAGCACAACGGCAGCGGTCATTCCTGAGCCACAAGAAGTGACTGAGGGAGCGTGGATATCGACGCCTTGCTGAGCAAAAATGGCTTTTAGCTGTTCAGGGGACTTGAACTCTCCATTTTCAACGAGTAGATCCCAAGGAACATTTTTACTTCCCGGAATGTGTCCCATACGTAGACCCGGACGTGGTTCGGGT
This sequence comes from Providencia sp., assembly GCF_052096715.1. Lineage (NCBI taxonomy): Bacteria > Pseudomonadati > Pseudomonadota > Gammaproteobacteria > Enterobacterales > Morganellaceae > Providencia > Providencia sp. Next base: position 22,151 of record NZ_JBQDNB010000042.1, on the reverse strand, counting down.
GCTTGTGCTAGAAAACGCGGCGCTGCACGAGCATCGATAATTTGAATTTTACCTTCGTTAACGATATCTAATACTTGTTTTTGATTCAAAGCATTCGTTTCTTTTCGAGTTGCTTTAAATTCTTTGATTGCTGGTGGAATAACTTCACCTGTTTGAGTTTCAAATCCAGCTGTTTTCCAAGCATCAATTCCACCTGCCAATATTTTGACGTTTTTGCAGCCCATTGTCGTGAATGTCCACCAAGCACGAGGGGATGAAAATAAATTATTTTGGGCGTAAATAATAACCTGAGTATTATTATCAATACCCATAGCACCTACTGCTTGGCTGAAGGTTTCTGCACTCGGTAGCATATGGGGCAGATCGCAGGTTTTATCAGCAATTTCATCTTGATGAAAAAATTGCGCATTAGGAATATGTTCTTGTAAATAACGTTGGCGACAATCATAGGGGGCTGTTGGTGGAGGAGATGAAGCGTCGAGTACAATAATATTTGCATCAAACAGATGCGCGTTTAACCATTGCGGTGTAACAAAAAAATCGTTGTACATAAACTATCTCCATCCTGAGCTAATACATTATTTTAGTTTGGTTGCTGCATTTGGTTAGGGGCAGGGATTAGGGATTGAGCCTGAGGTTGTCCCTGTTCTAAAGGTGTTGTTGAGCGAGTATAAATATTCATACCTGCTAAAACAATGCCGCCTACTGAACCAAAAGCAAATAAGGCGCATATAGCGATTGCTAATTTTTTCATATTTTATAGCCTGCGTTAAATTTTAGAACACAAAGTATAACTGGATGGTTGTTGCAAACAAGTTAAAAGCGACATTTTATGCGCTTTTGCAAATCGCTTCCCAATTTTAATGTATAATGGGTTTTAATACAGTAGTTTTGCGAAGCGGTTGGCAAAAGTAATCTTTTTACTTTTGTGCTATTTATCTACTAGGTTATCGTACATTTCAAATTTGGTTATCGCGTAATTTATGTCCCTGTCTAATAAAATAAAAGAACAAATAACGGAGTGGTATAAAGGCTTATCACTACAAATTGACGGGTTTGTTTCCCGTGAGCCTCAACGTCAAATGATTGCTGAGGTAGCTAAAAACTTGGCTGATGCCGATGGACGCCATTTAGTGATAGAGGCTCCTACTGGGGTTGGTAAAACACTGTCTTACCTAATTCCGGGGATTGCGGTAGCGCGTGAAGAAGGTAAAACCCTGGTTGTGAGTACTGCCAATGTCGCGCTGCAAGACCAAATTTTTAGTAAAGACTTGCCACTACTAAGCAAAATTATTCCAGATCTTAAATTTACTGGCGCATTCGGCCGTGCACGTTATGTTTGTCCGCGAAATCTAGAAGCAATTTGTGCCGCAGAAGGAGATCAAATTGATTTAATGTTGTTGGTTGAGGATAAAACCGAAATCGCCAATAGTGAAGAACGTGCGATTTGCCAGCAATTACGTAATGATTTTCATAGTTTTGCTTGGGATGGGTTAAGAGATCACCATAAACGCGCTTTTAGCCATAGCTTATGGCGTAAAGTTAGTACAGATAAAATGAATTGTTTAGGGCGAAATTGTCAGTTTTATCAACGTTGTCCATTTTTTATTGCTCGACGTGAAATTGATGATGCGGACGTTGTCGTTGCAAATCACGCACTCGTCATGGCGGCAATGGAAACTGAGTCCGTATTGCCCGATCCTAAAAAATTATTACTTGTACTGGATGAAGGTCATCATGTTCCTGATGTTGCGAGAGATGCCCTTGAAGTTGAAGGTGAAATTACTTTAGTTCAATTAACTGCACAAATTGATAGCTTTATTCAACATGTTACGCAGTATGTTGCCCAGTTTCGTCCAGCAAAACCTCCAAAGTTAGCAAACCCAGAGAAATTACAAAAGCATGCAGAAAAACTACGAGAAACATTTCGTGATTTTTCCGTGTTAGCAAATGCGTTATTACCTGAAACATCAAAAGATACAGAATATTTATTTCCTTTAGGTGTATTGCCTGAATCTATGCAATTAAGTTGTCAGGAACTCTTTAAGTTAACAGATGGTTTTAAAGGGCTTGCAGAAGCAATACTCAGTGATTTAACAGAGCAAACCGCCAAACAAGATATCGTGCGTTTGCATCGTTCTATACTGACAACTAGCAGAGCAATGGGTTATTTTGAAAATATGGCTAAGTTATGGCGGTTAGCTGCCCTTGATCAAAGCTCAGGTGCGCCAGTTTCTAAATGGCTAAGTCGCCGTTATGAGAAAAATCAATCTCGCTTTTTTATGCATTGTGCGGGTATTAGAGTCAGTGAGCAGCTTCAGCACTTACTATGGCGTAATATCCCTCATATTGTGATTACTTCTGCAACGCTTAGATCACTCAATAGTTATTCAAGATTTATGGAGCTAAGTGGTTTGTCTGAAAAAAACGATGACCGCTTTGTGACCCTTTCCTCGCCATTTAATCATACAGAGCAAGGAAAATTGATCATTCCACAAATGAAATATGAACCCACTATGGATAATGAAGCGAACCATTTAGCTGAAATGGCGACTTTCTTTCGTAGTGAATTCATTAAAGAAACCCATCGTGGTGTATTGGTTTTATTTAGTAGCCAAAGAGCGATGGATGGATTTTTAGAGCATGTAAAAGATTTACGATTACAGCTACTTGTTCAAGGGGATCAACCTCGTTATCGTTTAGTTGAAACACATTGCGAAAGAATTGATCAAGGGCAAAAAAGTGCGCTAATGGGGTTACAATCTTTCGCTGAAGGATTAGATTTAAAAGGCGAATATCTGACTCAGGTACACATCCATAAAATTGCATTTCCACCTGTCACAAATCCTGTCATTATCACTGAGGGAGACTGGCTAAAATCATTGAAACGCTATCCTTTTGAGGTTCAAAGTTTACCTAGTGCGTCATTTAACTTGATCCAACAATCAGGGCGGCTTATTCGGAGCCATGAATGTTACGGTGAAATAATTATCTATGATAAACGTTTGATCACTAAAAATTATGGGAAGCGTTTATTAAATGCGTTGCCTATTTTCCCAATAGAGCGACCTGAAATGCCTGATAGCGAGAAATAGCTGATGCAAATGAATAATATTCCATTTGGCCTAACTAATTGGGCCGAAATTGAGCCAGAAACTCATCAAGGTGAACAGGGTTATGCATTATGGCGTACTGCAAAATATGGTGACATCCGTGTAAGGATGGTTGAATACTCTGCGGGATATATTGCGGATCATTGGTGTTTAAAAGGGCATATTTTGTTGTGTTTAGAAGGTGAATTACATTCTGAGCTTGATGATGGTCGAACGTTTATTTTAACGCCTGGGATTAGTTACCAAGTAGCGGATAACGCTGAAGCACATCGCTCCTCAACGCCAATGGGCGCTAAATTGTTTATTGTGGACTAAAGAGAAACAGCTAATATGTTTTTTAATAATGAATAATGTGCTATTTATTATTTGATGTGGATTTTGTGCGTTTTTTAGGTAGTTTAATTAGTGCCACATAATTAATACCTAAAAAGAGAGGCCACATTTAGTGGCCTCTTGGTCAATTTAAATTGACTCTGTTTAACGACATTGCTTTTGTACTTGGGACTGCTTAATTTAAAATACAGTTTTATTCAATATTGGCTTCAATGAACCAGAGAAACTTGTCTAGATCACGTGATGCTGCGGTAAACATATCAGCAGTATCTTCGTCTTCAACTTCATTAATCGCTTTACGGAGATCATTTGCGACAACAGCATAGCGATCAGCTAATGCTTTTAAGTGATCTTGCACCGTGTGAATATTGGTTGGATAAGCTTCTAAAGATGTTAATCTATTTACTTCTTGGGTTGTACCGATAGCCACACCACCAAGCTGAACTGCACGCTCTGCGAATTCATCTAGATGTTCAACAATTGTGGTTCTAAAGCCATCAAGCATTTCATGCACGGCAATAAAATTACGTCCACGCATATTCCAATGTGCTTGTTTAGTCATTAAAGATAGATCAGTAAAATGGATGACCATGATATTAAGTATATCAATGGTTTCTAATTTTACACTATCTTCTAAATCATTACGGGTATATAACAGTTCTTTTGAAGATGTTTTAAATAATTTAGCTGTACTCATGATTCATCCTCTTTTTAATATTAATTTATTTAGTAACTTTATCTGTTAATAAATATAAAACATAAATTGTAATTTGTCATAGAGTAATAATCGATTGATCTAATAGGTAAATCCAATATAGTGTCACCGATTTTTTTCATTAAGGGCTATTTTAATTTTAAGCACATGTAACTGTTATATTAAGGTAAAGGAAATTAACTAATATTTCAAATTTATGAAGAAATTTTTACAAGAAAAAAGGCTAATAAATATGAATGTATGAATTTATTAGCCTTATTAGCATGTTAAAATACTTTATTATTCAACTTATTTGCTAGGCGACTTTCTCTATTTTAGGTTTAGGCGTTGCGGTTGATGTCGACCCTATTGAAGCGCAAACGATGCAGAGCAGTGCAAGCCATTGTGTGTTGGTTAGATGTTCTTGTAGGAAGATAATTCCTAAGAATGCGCCCATACAGGGTTCAAGGCTCATTAATGTCCCAAAAGTACGAGCGGGAAGACGGGTTAATGCAATCATTTCTAAGGTATAAGGAAATGCGGTAGACAGTATGGCGACGGCTAATGCCAGAGGCAAAATAGCGGGATCAAACATCACCTCGACTCCCGTTTGCATTAAGCCTATAGGAAAGAAAATTAGTGCTGAAATAAATGATCCAATAGCCACCGTTGCTGCACCATATCCGGCGCCAGCACGTTTACCAAAGATAATATAAATTCCCCAACAGACACCAGCACCTAGAGCATACAGCACCCCAACGGGATCTAATGAGTTAATGTTATCGCCAATGGGTAGCAAAAAGAGTAGACCGGCGATAACGAGTCCTATCCAGAGAAAATCAATTGGTCGGCGTGAGGAAAACATGGCAACAGCCAACGGACCCGTGAATTCTAATGCCACGGCAATACCTAAAGGAATTCGTTCAAGAGCGAGATAAAATAGGTAGTTCATTGTGCCGAGTGAAATACCATAAGTTAGTAGGGGGATTATCGAATTCTTTCTAAAATTTAATCGCCAAGGCTTGAAAATAGCGCATAAAATGATTGTTGCAAGTAATAGACGTAAGCCTGTTACACCAGGAGCGCCGATAACGGGAAATAATGTTTTAGCCAAAGATGCGCCACTTTGAATAGAAGCCATTGCTAATAATAGCAACCCTATAGGTAATAGTGGCAAAACACTCTTTTTAATATCGGCAGACATGAATAATTAAACCTCAGAAAATACGTTATTAATCAGGCGAAAACTTACTTAATTTAAAGCAATTGGTTGTTTTATAAATGAACGTTTTGTGTAAGCAAACAGTTCTAAAAAATAATATTTCGCAATAGAAAATAGAACAATATGATGACATCTAAAGTGATATTCACTCGATGTGAAAATATTTATCAGAATTATGTCATAGAATAGGTTTAGTTAATATGGTTTATCAAGATGAAAGCTCAATGATATAGACTACTGAAATATGGCGGTTTAGCAGGTATTGGCTGTAACCAGAATCGGGGCGCTATTAATTATGTGGTTTGTATGTTGAGCTTTTCTTCAGGTACCCTATAGTTATGGCTTAAAAATAGTTATCGTTTAAAAAATGACAGAAAATTAAGGTATAAGTAAGTAATGAGAAAAATTAAAAGTGTAGCAGTATATTGTGGTTCTAGTATGGGCTCAAATGAGATTTATCAGCAACAAGCAATTGAATTTGCAAAAGAAATGGTTAAGCGTGATATTACTTTAGTTTATGGTGGCGCAAGTGTTGGAATTATGGGCACAATTGCGGACACAATATTATCTCTTGGCGGTAAAGCTATTGGTGTTATCCCATCGTTACTTGAAGAGCGAGAAATATCGCATAAAAATCTGACTGAATTATATAAAGTTGAAACTATGCATCAGCGCAAAAGTAAAATGATTGAGCTGGCCGATGCTTTTGTCGCTTTACCAGGTGGATACGGTACTCTTGAAGAGTACAGTGAAGTGTTTACTTGGAGCCAAATTGGTTTACATACAAAGCCTTGTGCATTATTTAATATTAATAATTACTGGCAACCGTTGATTGATATGACCAACAAAATGGCGGATGAAGGTTTTTTACATGAAAAATATCGTCATATGGCGATTGTAGAAACTACGCCAACGGCAATATTAGATAAATTTGAAACTTATATTGCGCCACCCGTGAAAACTTACGATTGATAACAAATTCGTTAATAATAAAGCCGTTGATGACGTTAGTTGTGAGGTTAGGATGATAAGAAAAGCAGCAAAAAATGACCTTGATGAGATTTTTGTTTTATACCAACTGCTATTTTTTGAAATGGCAGCGCTTGATCCTGAGAGGATGAAACCGGTTGAACAATCATCTGAGTTTATTCACGATGCCATCGAAAATCCTAAGTTTCATTTTTTAGTTGCTGCTATCGAAAATAAAATTAAAGGGTTCTGTATTGCTCAGAAGCAATCAGCTCCCGCTTATAATTGTATGGTTCCCAGAGATTTTGCTTATGTTTTTGATTTCGTGGTTGCGCCTGATTCTCGGGGTGAAAAAATAGGCCATCAATTACTTAATGAAATGAAAGGTTGGGCAAAAGAAAATAAGTTAAGTCATTTGGAGCTTTCTATTTTTTCACAAAATCATCAAGCGATTAAATTTTATGAAAGAGAAGGCCTAACCGAGATAACTCGTACAATGGGAATTAAACTATAAAATATTTAATCGGCCTGTCATAGGTCAATTTTCTCATTTCATCTTTAATATTACTTTAGTTGTCATGTTAATTGGCTAAATAAAGTCATTAAGGTAAATATAAGCACAAATATAAAATGATATAACAGATATTTCTATTTCAGTATCATGCAATACAAAATAGCTTGTCTTATCAGCAAATTATGTGCTGTTCTATGATTTTGAATGATGGAGCATATTGAAAATATTCACTATTTTCAAAGAACATGTTTCAAAGTTATAAGGTTAATTAAAACAGCACAAGATCTAAGCGTCTAATTGTGGCATAATGCGCCGCTATTTGTACCTATCATACTTCAAGTCGCATGTGCGTTAACTTCGCTAGGCTAGCCGGATCACATCGTTCATCTATACTCACAGGGTGGGATAGTAACGCTCGCGGCCTTCATGCTACTCGATTTATTTAAAGTATAGTGGTGGGGCAACTCTACATATGATTAATTTAAGGCCTAGAAGTGTTAACGACAAACAATATCACTATGCAGTTTGGCAGCAAGCCACTGTTTGAAAATATTTCAGTTAAATTTGGAACAGGAAATCGTTACGGTTTAATCGGCGCTAATGGTGCGGGTAAATCAACGTTTATGAAGATATTAGGTGATGATTTAACACCTTCTGCTGGTAACGTGAGCATTACTGATCCGAATGAACGTATTGGTAAATTACGCCAAGATCAATTTGCATTTGAAGAATTTACCGTTCTTGATACCGTCATCATGGGGCATGGTGAACTGTGGGATGTGAAACAAGAGCGCGATCGTATTTATGCGTCACCTGAAATGAGCGAAGAAGATGGCTATCGCGTCGCTGATCTTGAAGTTGCTTATGGTGAGATGGATGGCTACAGCGCAGAATCGCGTGCAGGTGAATTATTACTTGGTGTTGGTATTCCCGTAGAGCAACATTACGGCCCAATGAGCGAAGTCGCCCCAGGTTGGAAATTGCGTGTGCTTCTAGCACAGGCACTATTTTCAAACCCAGAAATTTTGTTACTTGATGAGCCGACGAATAACCTTGATATCGATACTATTCGTTGGTTAGAGCAAGTGCTGAGTGAACGTGATTGCACCATGGTTATTATTTCCCATGATAGGCATTTTTTGAATACTGTGTGTACGCATATGGCCGATCTAGATTATGGTGAACTACGTTTGTTCCCAGGTAACTATGACGAATATATGATTGCCGCGACACAAGTAAGAGATCGCTTAGTTTCTGATAATGCGAAGAAAAAAGCACAGATTGCTGAACTTCAATCATTTGTCAGCCGTTTTAGTGCTAACGCATCTAAATCAAAGCAAGCAACGTCACGAGCGCGTCAAATTGATAAAATTCAGTTAGATGAAGTTAAGGCCTCTAGCCGTCAAAATCCATTTATCCGTTTTGAGCAAGATAAAAAATTGTTCCGTAATGCCCTTGAGTTAGAAGGTGTGGCGAATGGTTACGGTCAAGAACCCTTGTTTAAAAACTTGAATTTACTGCTTGAAGTGGGTGAAAAAGTTGCTGTTATTGGTGCGAATGGTATCGGTAAAACAACATTTTTGAAAACACTCGTTGGCGAAAAACCACCGACCAGTGGTAGCGTTAAATGGTCTGAAAATAGCAGTATTGGCTATTATGCACAGGATCATGCTGAAGATTTCGACACCGATCTCAATGTTTTTGATTGGATGAGTCAATGGAAAAGTGAAGGGGATGACGAGCAAGCGGTTCGCAGTATTTTAGGTCGCTTACTGTTCTCCCAAGATGACATTAAGAAAAAAGTATCAGTGTTATCTGGTGGTGAGCAAGGCCGTATGTTATTTGGTAAGCTGATGATGCAGCAACCAAATATTCTTATTATGGATGAACCAACTAACCACTTGGATATGGAATCTATTGAGTCAATTAATATGGCTCTTGAGATGTATGAAGGAACGCTGATTTTTGTTTCCCATGACCGTGAATTTGTTGGCTCACTCGCTAGCCGTATTTTAGAAATTAAAGATAATAAAATCATTGATTTTAAAGGTACTTATGATGAGTATCTAACGAGTCAAGGTGTTGTTTTATAAAATTTTAATTTAACAAAAAATAAAAAATAAATAGCCCCTTTTTCTGTGAAGATGAAGGGGCTATTTTATTGATGAAGATAAGGAAAACTAATTTAGTTTTTCTTCACAAATTCAGATTTTAATTTCATTTGGCCGAAACCATCAATTTTGCAATCGATGTTGTGATCGCCTTCAACGAGACGAATTCCTTTCACACGTGTTCCAATTTTTAGCATTGATGAGCTGCCTTTCACTTTAAGATCTTTGATTACAGTGATTGTATCGCCATCTGCTAACAAGTTACCATTGGCATCTTTAACGACTAATTCGTCAAGATCTGCTGTAGGTTCGGCATCATTCCATTCATGTGCACACTCAGGGCAGACATACATTTCGTTATCAGTATAGGTGTATTCAGACTGACATTTAGGGCAAGGAGGGAATTGCATATTAGTACTCTCAGTGACTTATCAAAAAATGAAAAGTGGTTATAGTCTTATTCACTATCACCACGAAAGAGGCATAGTATAAGGTTAAAGACTAATTAAAACATTTTTTCGGATTATTCTTAATAAATGGTGCAAAAAAATGGCGAGCGTTCACTCACCATAAACGAGGTTATTATGACGAAGCGGTCTGAGAACAGACTTCACAATGAGGATCTTTTGCCAGTTTAAATTGACGAAAATCCATACTCATTGCATCGAATAGCAGGACTTTACCGACATTCACTTTGCCATATTGCGTTAGTAATTTAATTGTTTCCATGGCTTCTAAGGTACCGATTGTACCGACAAGCGGCGCCATTACCCCAGCTTCCACACAAGTTAAACTGTTTTCACCAAATAGACGGCTTAAGCAATGATAGCAAGGTGTATTATCTTCATATGTAAAAACAGACAGTTGACCTTCCATACGAATTGCCGCGCCGGAAACTAACGGTTTTTTATGCGAAAGACATAATCGATTTAGCTGTTCGCGTATTGCAACATTGTCTGTGCAATCAAGTATAACTTGATGTGTTTTTATCAATGCATCGAGCTGATTATCATCAAGTTGTGCATTTATCGCTTCAATATGAATGTGTGGATTGATTGCCGTTAATTGCGATTTTGCAGAATCAACTTTGGGTGCGCCGATGGTTGCATCGCGATGTAGCGTTTGTCTTTGCAAATTCGATAAAGAAACAGTATCAAAATCCACCAAAGTTAAATAGCCAACCCCTGCGGCGGCAAGGTATTGGGTTGCTGCGCAGCCAAGACCACCAAGACCAATAACCAGCACTTTGCTGGCTTTTAATTTTTCCTGCCCGTCAAAATCAAATCCACGTAAAATAATTTGACGGTTATAACGCAGCATTTCTTCATCGCTAAGTTCTTGCACTGTTGTTATTCACTTTTCAGTAAGTAATTAAACATTTCAACTTCCACCATTTCACCCGCAGCAACATGGCCACGCTCTCTTTCAAGAACAATAAAACAGTTAGCTTGGCTAAACGAGCTGAATATATGGGAACCTTGGTGTCCGGTCGTGGCAACTTGTAGTTGGCCTTGTTCATTGGTGCTTAATACACCACGCTGAAAATCCAGTCGTCCAATCGATTTTTTTAATGGGGTAATTGTGGGAACTTTAAATCGAATAGGAGCGTGCCATTGACTATGGCCATTAAGGCGAGCTATCAGCGGTTGTACTAATTGATAGAAAGTGAGTGCCGCGGATACTGGGTTGCCCGGCAGTCCACAAAACCATGCTGAGCTTAATTTACCAAATGCGAAAGGTTTACCCGGTTTAATTGCTAATTTCCAAAAACCGATTTGACCTAACTCGTCGAGAATTTGTTTTGTATAGTCGGCTTCACCAACGGAAACGCCACCACTACTAATGACTAAATCTGCTTGGCTATCTGCCTCAATAAAAGTTTGTTTGAGTTTTTCAGGTGAATCAGGGATCACACCAAAATCTAACACTTCACAATTGAGTTTTTCTAGCATCAAACTGACTGCAAAACGGTTGGTATCATAAATTTGTCCGTCAGCCAGTGGTTGGCCGACCGCTTGTAATTCGTCACCAGTTGAAAACACAGCTACTTTTAAGCGGCGGTATACAGTGATATCAGAAATACCCAGCGAGGCGATCAGGGGTAATTGAGCGGTAGAAAGTAAGGTACCGGCAGGGAAAACTGGATTACCTTGTGAGATATCTTCACCAGCTTTACGTACATTACTGCCTTTTTTAAATGATTCAGTGAAGATAATACCCTGTTCTGTTTGCTTAGTTGATTCCTGCATGACGACGGTGTCTACACCTTCAGGAATTGGGGCACCAGTCATGATGCGTACACAGCTGCCTGCGGTTATTTTTCCTTGCATTGGGCTGCCTGCGAATGACTTTCCAGCGACTGGCATGGGTGTTTTTCCATCCCAGTGTGCAAAATTCAGTCCATAGCCATCCATTGCAGAATTATCAAATGGGGGAACATTAATGGGTGAAATTAGATCGGCTGCGATCACGCGTTGAGCAGAATCGGTTAATGGAATGATTTCTGTTTGGGTCATTATTTGTGTTTGAGACAGTAGTTTTTCGAGTGCAAGCTCGAGAGAAATCAAATCGTTAGTATGGTTCTGGTTCAAGGTCGTTACCCCTATTATTGTTATTCGCCGTCGAGGCTTAAAATATATCTATGGTTGTTATTATGTCAGATATCACTGTATGGGTGAATGAATAGAAATTGATTACGGATAGCTTTTGAATGAATTTTTACGTTGAACCGATAGGTCAATAGGCAATAAAAGTCATAATAGAGAGAAAATTGTGTTGTTGTATTGATGTTAACAAATATAAGAATAAACTATTCAACAAGAAATGATTTTTACTCAAAATAGTTTACTGCGTTCTATTACACACTTTTAAATAATGATATATCTATTTAAAAGTCCAATAGTTATGGTGAATAAGTGTATGGCGGGATATGCAAATATTTCATCCCGATCTCGGAGGTTGTGCTGGATTATCTACACCTGCTGTTTTAGAGTACCGCACACGCCTGTATTTAAATAAAAATAATTAAACTATCTGTGGAGGATCACATGTCATCGCTGAGTAAAGAGGCCGAATTAGTACATGCAGCTTTGGAAGCTAGAGGGCTTGAGACCCCATTACGTATTCAACCAAAATTAGGTGAAGAACGTAAGCAACTGATTGAAGGGCACATGGCTGAGGTCATGAAGCTATTGAATTTAGATTTAACGGATGACAGCTTAGCGGATACCCCGCGTCGTATAGCAAAAATGTATGTTGATGAAATTTTTTCGGGGCTCGATTACGCTAATTTTCCGAAAATCACTTTAATTGAAAATAAAATGAAAGTTGATGAAATGGTGACTGTCCGCGACATTACGCTGACAAGTACTTGCGAACATCATTTTGTGACTATCGATGGTAAAGCAATCGTGGCTTATATTCCAAAAGATAAAGTCATTGGTTTGTCTAAAATTAATCGAATTGTTCAGTTCTTCTCTCAGCGTCCGCAAGTGCAAGAGCGTTTGACGCAACAAATTCTCGTTGCTTTACAAACCCTGCTTGGAACTAATAATGTCGCAGTATCGATTGATGCTGTGCATTATTGCGTAAAAGCCCGGGGTATTCGAGATGCTACCAGTGCAACAACCACAACATCGTTAGGTGGCTTGTTTAAATCGAGCCAAAATACCCGCCAAGAATTTCTACGTGCAGTTCGCCATAATTAATCAATGACAACAACCGAATATTCAATCGCCCCAAAAGGGCGAATTGAGCAACTCGATACCGTGCGTGGCATAGCAATCTTAGGCATTCTGCTGATGAATATTTTTGCTTTTGCTTTGCCGCAAACTGCTTATCTAAATCCTTTTTATAGCCCAACGGTGCAGCCATCTGAAGCGATTGTTTGGGGGATTTTCAATCTATTTTTTCAAGGTAAAGTTCTTGCTATTTTCACCTTATTATTTGGTGCAACTTTGGCTCTGCTACATCAACGCTCATATCGATGGAATCAGTGTCGGTTAATAGTTCTAGCTATTTTTGGTTTAATTCATGGTGTCGGTTTTTGGGATGGCGATATCTTATTGGCTTATTCGCTAACTGGGTTTGTCGCACTCTATATGTTAAATCACGGCAGTAAAATAACATTATTGAAGATTGCAATTGCAATTTACCTAATTGGATTAGTGATTTTATGGGTTTTGGGAAGCGGTGTTGACCCCTCCTATTTTTGGCAAGTCACTGATGCTCAGGTTTTTTTTGAAGCATCTCAAAAAACTATCGGTGGAATGGAAAGTTTACTGCATCGTGCTGATTGTATGTTAACTATGATAGAAATGTTATTGGTGCAATATGGATGGCAATTATTAGCACTGATGACTGTGGGGGCTTTATTGATGCAAAATGGTTGGCTTCGTGGACAGTTTAGCCAATCACATTATCGCTTGATGGCGCTGATTTTGATCCCTCCGGCTTTACTTGTACAAATACTTTCACTGTATATTCAAAGCTTATTTGGTTGGAGTTTTTTTGCTACTTCTATTGTCGGGTATATCATTAATGAGCTAATGATACCTTTGCAATCATTAGGGTATATTGCGTTAATTTATGGATTTTGGCGGAGTTTTCAACAAAGCGTTATTGCAAGATTACTACAAAATATTGGACGGATGGCATTAAGTAACTATTTACTGCAAACGCTAATTTGTACGACAATATTTTATCATTTAGGCTATTTTGGTTCTTTTACTCGTGTTGAATTATTAGTTTTTATTGTCCCTATTTGGGGAGTGAATTTAGCTTTCTCTTATTATTGGTTACAGTTTTTCAAACAAGGCCCCATTGAATGGAGTTGGCGTAAATTGACTGAAAAACTGTATCATTTATCGGTTGATAAAACTCAGTAGTATAAGGCGCTTTAACTTCTATGTTTTTTTAATATCAATTGGTGTCGTTGTTAGCTTAACTTACTTGCTTCTTCAGGTGAAACCGCAGGGTAACCTTTAATTCCATCAGGCATTTTTATGGGGGCAGGAATTGATTCTTGTTCCCCTAAAAATTTGGGTTCGCGTTTGAGAATATATAAGTCAGCAAGGGCACCAAGGCGTGCAAAAACCTCACGAACACGGACTTTGTACATGCCTTGCGGTGTTGGTACGGCTAAACATTGGGCATCAATCCCTTTATGTTTGGCAATAAATACCGCTCTTTCACAGTGAAAGCGCTGTGTGATAATAGTGAAATTATCTGTATCAAATACTTTTTTGGTGCGAACAACGGAATCAAGGGTTCTGAAACCCGCAAAATCAAGTACGATTTTAGATGCAGGTACTCCCGCTTTTATCAGGTCTTTGCGCATATTAATGGGTTCATTGTAATTATGAGCACCATTATCACCACTCAGTAGCAAATATTTCACTTTTCCACTGTGATAAGCATCTGCGGCACCTTTGATTCGATAGGTGTAATATAGATTTGTGACTCCAGAGGCATAATATTTAGATGTGCCAAGTACCATCCCGACATCCCGCGCAGGTAATTTTTCTATATCTTCATAGATATAGGGCGCAGTGTCCCAGCCAATCCAACGATCAAGTAAAATAACGGTGGCAAAAGCTATCCCTACGAAAAGTAACAGACCATAAAGCAGACGCTTCCTCATGTCCTAGCCTTGAAAATAAATAGTCATAGCGATTAGGCTACTTGAGTTAAATTAGTGACGCAAGTCGCGTAACGTAAAGTCATGTCAATATAATGAACAATATTCAAGTTGACTAAGGGGCAGGGCTGATATTTTCTTTATAATTGCGAATAATTCCTCATTATCATCCAATCAAATGAATAATTTCTAATAATAGAATCTCAATTTTTCGTATGAAAAATAGCCTATATCCTTGTGGGTGAATAGATTATATCCGTTATTGAATAGTGAGCCGCTTCACAAAGAAGTAGTTTTTATTTAACAAGCCTATTTGTTTTGAAATTTTAATTCTATATTGATTATAAGTTATGAAATTTTATTTCTTCGTCAATGCACATAACTCAGTTATAAAGCTATTTAGTGATAAGTTGAAACAGCAAAAATAGTACATGAAAAACATATTCAATAAGAATAGAGACTGTAATTCGATACGTGAGGAACGAAACTATGAAATTAAAAACCTTGTTAGCCGCGGCAGCTATGTTAGTAACGGCGAGTGTTGCTGCAAAAGAGTATCAAATTAATCATACGGCTCAGATAAAATCGCTGAGTGATGCGAAAAATGTCGCGGTATGGGAGCAAGCTGAGGTATTAACTGATTTTAGTTATCCATGGGAAAAAGAGACACCACCAAAAACAGATTTCCGTGCATTATGGAGTGATAATACCTTATATTTCCGTTTTATCGCCGATGATAAAGATATCCAACTCGGCAATGATCCTGATAAAGATCAGGCGGTATTAGATTCGGATCGCGTTGAATTATTTTTTGCGACTAGCCCCGAATTAAAACCTTATTATACGGCAGAAATGGACCCTAAAGGTCGTACTTTTGATGCGAAAGCTAATTTTTATCGTGAAGTTGATCCAAGTTGGAATTGGGAAACATTGCAAACTGTCGGTGAAATCACGCCTGAAGGCTATGTGTTAACGGGTAAAATTGACCTCGATGAATTTACTCGTCTTAACTTATGGCAAGATGCAGACAAAAAAACGCTAATGTGTGCCATTTTACGTGGTGAATTTAGTGCGGGTGAGCCAAAACAAGTTCGTAAATGGATAAGTTGGATCCATCCTGATTCAGTAAAACCTGATTTCCATATCCCTTCTGCATTTGGTAGCTGTAAGTTGGTTAAATAATACGTTTACCGGCAGTGAGTTACTGCCGGTTATACTCTTTCTATTGGTTCAATTTATCTTAAATAGTTAATGATTTACACGATAGTTGTGAACAGCATCACGTTAGCCAATGCTGCTGAAGGATTTCTGGTAATATAAATTGAAATTTAAATTCATCTAATGTAGTTTTTAATGAAATATAATTTCAAATGATTTGAGGTGTTTTATGTCTCTAGCCGAAAATACACTGAGTGATTGCCTACAAAATGAATTCAATCAGGAAACATTACAGTTTTCGCGTTTGGAGACACTCGCCATGGTCAGCGCAATTAATCAAGCTGATGGCACGGTAGCGGGTGCAATTCAAACTGTTTTACCTGCGATTGCTGAAGCAGTTGATGCCATTGCGGAACGTTTAAAGCAGGGTGGTCGCCTATTTTATGCAGGCGCAGGAACCAGTGGCAGACTTGCTGTACTCGATAGCGCTGAATGCCCTCCAACATTTGGTACTGCTCCTGAAATGGTACAGTCCATCATTGCGGGTGGCCAAGATGCGATGTTAAAAGCAGTTGAAAATATTGAAGATTCAACACAGGCTGCCATTGATGAATTAATCAAACGTGGTTTGTGTGAAAAAGATGTCGTTGTCGGTATTGCAGCTAGTGGTCGTACACCATTTACCCTCGCCGCGATTGACTATGCGAACCAATTAGGGGCTTTAACGGTTGCTATTACGACGCGAGGACGAGGCCTAATTAGTGAAGTTGCAAGATTTGTGATTGCACCAGATGTGGGGCCTGAGGTGTTATCTGGCTCAACGCGAATGAAAAGTGGCACCGCACAAAAAATGATCCTCGGCATGCTCAGCACTTGCGTAATGGGGCGTTTAGGCCGAATTCATACCAATTTAATGGTGGATGTGGTTGCCAGTAATATCAAACTATTACGTCGAGCAGAACGTATCGTTGGCGAAGTCTGCATGATTGATACTCAAACTGCCGCCAACTTATTAAAACAAGTCGATTACCATCCGCGACGCGCAATTCTAATGCATGAACTTAATATTAATGCACAGCAAGCGACGGATATTGTGTCACAGCATCCACACACAGCATTGGATGATATGTTGAAAACTAAACAGTCTTGATATCGTCAACACCAGGGGAATGATATGGCTAATAAAATAGAACATCTGGAAGTACTCGCCAGAGAAATAGAAAAATATGCGGGCGGCTTTGAGAACATTGCAACATTAACTCACTGTATGACCCGCATCCGTTTAGTTTTAAAAGATAATGACAAATTTGACGCAGAAGCGCTTAAAAAAATTGAAGGTGTCAAAGGGGTTATCTTTAATGGTGAACAACAACAAGTTATCGTCGGCATGGGCACAGCAGCAAAAGTATTTTCGGTGATGAATAAGCGGATGCAGGGAAGTGCATCGGTGAATACTGACAATGCAACGCCTGTAGCTGCAAAAAAAGGCTTTTCAATTCGTCGCACATTGAATACGTTAGCTGCAATTTTTGTTCCAACCATTCCGGCATTAATTGGTTGCGGTCTTATTATGGGGCTAATCAATATTATTCGTTTGGTCGCGCCGGGTGTTGTTGACCAGTTTCCTGAATTATTCAAACTATTGAAATTAATTGGTAGCTCCGTTTTTGTTTATTTATCTATCATGATTGGGGTAAATACGGCAAAAGAGCTTGGTGCTTCAACTTCAATAGGTGCGGTAATGGCAGGCTTACTGTCAATGCCGGGCTTGGCCGATATCACGTTATTTGGCGATAAACTTCAACCTAACAGCGGGGGTATTTTTGCTGTGTTGATGGTGGTTGTTTTCTCTTCCAAATTTGAAGTGTGGTTTAGAAGCATTATCAAAGAAAGTTTAGACCTGATTATTACACCCTTTGTGACGATTCTCGTTTCCGCTATGGTGGCGATTATCATCTTCCAACCCGCAGGTCATTATTTAAATCAAATCTTGGCACAAGGTGTTTCAGTCGCTTTATTAGATAGCGGCGGTGGCGCGGTGGCGACGGGCGGTATTTTAGGGGGCAGTTTTTTATTCCTATTATTGACTGGCTTGCATCAAGGGCTTATCCCGATCCATGCAGAAATTTTGCAAACATTTGGCCTTAATTATCTATTCCCAATATTGGCAATGGGTGGAATGGGGCAAGTAGGATCATGCTTCTGGGTATTCTTAAAAACCAAAAATCAACGTTTGAAAAAAACCTTAGTGGGTGCGTTGCCTGTGGGTATCTTTGGTGTCGGTGAACCGTTATTATTCGGTGTGTCATTGCCTTTGGGAAAACCATTTATTGCCGGTTGTATTGGTGGCGCGGCAGGTGGTGCACTGATGGCCTTCTTCCATGTTGGTATCATTATTCCATTTGGTACGGCTGGTTTGTCTTTAATTCCATTAGTCGGTGACGGTCAAATACTGGATTTTCTCATTGCAGTTGTCGGTGCATGGATTGTCGGTTTCATTGCCAGTATGATACTAGGCTTCACTGACCCAGAAAAATAACGAAAAGGAATAGCCATGTCGACACTGACGGTAAAATTGGAAAGCTTACTGACAAGAGGTAAAGGAACTGAGCAGCGCATCGCTAGTTTTTTGCTGGAGCATCGAGATAGTCTGATTGCGATGAATGCTGCTGAGCTTGCGCAAGCCGCAGGTGTCAGTAGTGCTTCGGTTATCCGCTTTTCTCGCCAGATGGGTTACCGTGGCTATCCCGAGTTTAAAGTTGATTATTTATCGGATGAAAAACAGCATAGAGCTGAGAGTTTATATGGCAATTTGAGTCGTAGTGATGATACGGCTCAGATAATTGCGAAAACGGGGCAAATGTTTATTTCTGCCATCGAGAAATCACTAGAATTACTTGAACCTTCAATTGTTGATGAAATAGCCCAAAAAATGGTCAGTGCAAAACGTATTGTATTATTTGGTATTGGTTCATCAGCTATTGTTGCTAGTGATATTTTTCATAAATTAATTCGCGTTAATAAGCATACTCTGTTCAGTTATGACTTACATGTTCAGCTCAGTTATTCGGCAAATTTAAGTCCTGATGATTTCGCTATTGCAGTCACTGCTCGAGGTAATACGCAAGAAGTAAACAACATGTTACGTTCAGCCAAAGAAACGGGTTGCACGACAGTTGCTTTAACGCGTTTTGGGCAAGACGATGCAACTAAAATAGCCGATTTCACACTACCTTATTTCTATGATGAGCAGCACTCACAGTTGGGTGTCATTACACCGCAAGTTTTACAGATGGTAGCTTTTGATACTTTATTTTTTAAATATCTCACGTTAGCAGACAGTGACGCTGATATTGCGTTGCAAAAAGGCCGACGCGCTCTGATACAAGGCAAGAGCTAATGATTTTGACTGAGTTGGCGATCGGTGCTGTGATTGGGCTGATAATTAGTACAACCGGTGTTGGTGGCGGGGTTATTGTTTTACCGATATTAACGTATTTTTTTGGGCTGAATGCCCTTGCTGCGGTTGCAACCGCCAACTTTCTATCAATGCTAATGAAGGTTTCTTCTTCATATATGCATTTTCGATTAGGGAATATTCCGCTTAAAGGGGCAATGATTGTACTTGCGATTATGCTTCCAAGTACTTTTCTTTCTAGCCTCTTGGTGACTTGGCTGGGAAGTTTACCTGAATATGAAAAACAGGTTGAGTGGGGGATTAATTTGCTGGTTGCGACGGCTATTATTTTCTCACTTTACTTATTTATTCAGCGAATGTTTTTTTCTTCACCAATTAAAAAACAACTAGTCAAAACGAACCAATTGCGTGCAATGGCAATACCTGCAATTCTCGCTGGAATTGTGTTAGGTGCAACGGGGGTAGGTGGTGGCGTTGTGGTATTACCGATGTTATTACGTTATATGCAACTTAATATTAAGCAGGCTATTGGCACATCAATACTGGTGACGACGATACTATCG
This sequence comes from Providencia sp., assembly GCF_052096715.1. Classification (NCBI taxonomy): domain Bacteria; kingdom Pseudomonadati; phylum Pseudomonadota; class Gammaproteobacteria; order Enterobacterales; family Morganellaceae; genus Providencia; species Providencia sp. Next base: position 2,418 of record NZ_JBQDNB010000042.1, on the reverse strand, counting down.
GGTTCATCTGCATTTGCTTATGCACAAGATGGCTATACAGATTTTAAATTAGCGTTAATCCTATGTGTTGGCGCATTAATCGTTATGCCACTGGCTAAATATTTACTGATCCATTTATCCGAACGCGCTTTTCAATATATCACGCTATTATTAATTGCTTGCAGTGCAATTATGATGACATTAAATCTATTTTCTTTTTAAAAATCACAACTCAGAATTAAATAAAAAAGGAGCGCCTTACGGCACTCCTTATCCATTCATATTAAAAATATTTTAAAATGAAGTTCTTTTATAAGTACGATATTCAGGTTTCCAGAAATTCCGTTCAATAGCTTCATTTAATGCATCGTCAGAAGTCACAGTTGCAACGCCTTGAACTTGCGCCTCTTTAGCCACTTGTTTCGCTATAATACGTGAAACTTCTTGGATATCAGACAGAAGAGGTAATAACGGGCCTTCTCCATCTTTCGCTAATGGCGAACAGCCTGCCAGTGCACGGCTGGCGGCCATTAACATTGCTTCAGTAACACGTTTTGCCCCAGAAGCAATAACACCTAAACCAATGCCTGGGAAGATATATGAGTTATTGCATTGAGCAATTGGGAATACTTTATCTTTATATGAAACAGGGCTAAATGGACTACCAGTTGCAACAAGTGCTTGGCCTTCTGTCCAATTAATAATGTCTTCTGGGCGAGCTTCGACACGTGAAGTTGGATTTGAAAGCGGCATCACAATCGGTCTAGCGCAGTGTTTATGCATTTCTTTAATAATTTCTTCAGTGAACAGACCTGCTTGTCCCGAAACACCAATTAAAATCGTTGGTTTTGCATTACGCACAACATCGAGCAGAGAAATTGAATCGCTATTGACGTCCCAGCCACTAATATTTTCACTGCTTTGAGTTAGTTTACTTTGGAAATCGAGTAAATTAGGCAGTTTATCGGTGAGTAGACCAAAGCGGTCAACCATATAGATGCGCGAGCGAGCTTGCTCATCACTCAAACCTTCAGATTTCATTTGCGAGACAATTTGCTCTGCAATACCGCAGCCAGCGGAACCTGCACCTAAGAAGGTGACGCGTTGATCGCTAAGCTTACTTCCAGCGGCATTGCTAGCTGCAATTAAGCTACCAAGGGCGACGGATGCAGTGCCTTGAATATCATCATTAAAGCAGCAAAGTTCATCACGGTAACGTGTTAGCAATGGCATGGCATTATTTTGTGCAAAATCTTCAAATTGCAGTAATACATTTGGCCAGCGGCGTTTAACGGCCTGAACAAATTCATCAAGAAATTCGTTATATTCTTCACCGGTAATACGCGGATGGCGCCATCCCATATAAAGCGGGTCATTAAGGCGTTGTGGATTGTTAGTTCCCACATCAATAACAACAGGTAATGTATAGGCTGGGCTGATACCACCACAAGCGGTATAAAGGGAAAGCTTACCAATAGGAATGCCCATCCCGCCGATACCTTGGTCACCGAGACCTAAAATACGTTCACCATCTGTGACCACAATAACTTTTACATTTTGTTTAGTGGCATTTTGTAACATATCATCGATATGTGCACGGTTTGGGTAAGAGATAAACAAACCTCGAGCACGGCGATAAATATCAGAAAAATGTTCGCAAGCTTCACCTACTGTTGGCGTATAGATGACAGGCATTACATCGGTTAGGTGGGCATCAATTAAACGATAAAATAAGGTTTCATTGGTGTCTTGAATGTTTCGTAAATAAATATGTTTATCAATATCAGTTTTAAAATCAACTAACTGACGATGTGCGCGTTCTACTTGTTCTTCGATAGTTTCAACTTGCTCTGGCAACAAACCATGTAAGTTGAAATTGGCACGTTCTTCTTCAGTAAAAGCACTTCCTTTGTTAAGTAAAGGAAATTCTAGCAAAATTGGACCAGCGTAGGGAATATAGAGAGGGCGTTTTGTTTCGTGTTCATGTTCCATGAAATATCACTCTTCGGACGATTAATTAACAACAGTCAGGTTAGATCCTAAGCCAAATAGAAAATATGTACAGTAAATATTGATGCAAAATCGTTAAAATATTTACCGATTTATATTACCTATATGATAAGGAATTTTTTGACAGAAGGGAATTTTAGCTGCTATTTGCGTAGTCATTACGATGGATAGATCACGCTTGGTTAAATAATGAATGTATTATCGTTATTTTTACGTTTTTAAACGTTAGTTTTGCTTTTTTTAGGTGAGTTTTTTTAACATTTCCTCCTTATTTTTAGTAGGTTGCTGATTAAAATAGTGGGTTCACTGTAAGTGAAATCATATTTTTAAATATCATATATTGCTGCAAGTTTTTAACTGTTTTAGCTTAGGGCTATTAATTTATATTTTAATCTTGGGGTAAATTATAGATGAAAATTAAAAACATAT
>NZ_JBQDNB010000041.1:0-27809 GCF_052096715.1 Providencia sp. | reverse complement strand
CTGATAAATTGTTAAAGAGCGTTGCAACTCATCTTTCGATGTCGACACTAAATTCAATGAATCAGGTCGTTGTTGCGAGGTGTGTATATTACGTTTTTCTTTCAGAAAGTCAAGTAGTTATTTTCAACTTTATCTTTCTTTTTTCACCTCTTACTGTCATCGGGGTTATTTTTCAAACCTCACCACCGAAGCGGTTTGCCGTGTCAGTGGATGCGCATTATAGGGAGTCAGAAAATTCGCGCAATAGTTTTTTTGCATTTTTTAGTTCAACTGCTGCAATCCACAGCAAAACCCCTACTTATACTTTTTTATCCACAAACTTATCCACAGATAGAAAAATATTCAAAATTTAGCGCGCATTACGCAAACGTTTGCGCTACAATTAGCGCGAAAAATCAGCATTAATTTTATGTTTATGTTCTGAAATTGTTAGTGACTTATATATAGCTATTGAAGAAGTCTCAATATTCAGCTTTTATAGATAGCGATATAAGAAGAGCCATAGGCTCTTTAACTCATTTGATACGCTCTAATTCTTTCTTATCCAAGGGATCTATTTCATGCAACTGCTTCGTCCAATTCGCCGTGCCCTGCTTAGTGTGTCTGATAAAACAGGGGTTGTTGAATTCGCTAAGGCGCTTTCTCACCGAGGAGTTGAGCTTCTCTCTACTGGTGGAACTGCAAAACTATTAGCAGAATCAGGCCTGAAGGTTACAGAGGTTTCGGATTACACGGGTTTTCCTGAAATGATGGATGGACGTGTTAAAACACTGCATCCGAAAATTCATGGTGGGATCTTAGGTCGTCGTGGGACTGATGATGCCATCATGCAAGAACATAATATTGAACCCATCGATATGGTTGTCGTCAATTTATATCCTTTTGCACAAACTGTCGCGAAACCCAATTGTACATTAGAAGATGCTGTCGAAAATATCGATATTGGTGGCCCAACAATGGTGCGCTCCGCAGCAAAAAACCATAAAGATGTAGCAATTGTGGTTAACAGTAATGACTACCAAATTGTCATTGATGAAATGGATAACCATGATAACTCGCTGAATTGGTCAACTCGCTTTGACTTAGCGATTAAAGCTTTTGAACATACTGCCGCTTATGACAGTATGATTGCGAACTACTTTGGTGAACTTGTTGCCCCTTATTATGGTGACACCACTCAACCTTCTGGTCGCTTCCCTCGAACCTTGAATTTAAACTTTATTAAAAAACAAGATATGCGTTATGGCGAGAATAGTCATCAAGATGCCGCTTTCTATATAGAAGAAAATCCAAAAGAAGCGTCCATCGCAACGGCAACTCAAATTCAAGGCAAAGCATTATCCTACAATAATATTGCAGATACTGATGCTGCTCTTGAATGTGTAAAATCATTTGATGAAGCAGCTTGCGTGATCGTTAAGCACGCTAACCCTTGTGGTGTCGCTATTGGCAATAATATTTTTACTGCTTATGACCGAGCATTTAAAACTGACCCGACATCTGCATTTGGTGGAATTATTGCCTTTAACCGTCCACTAGATAAAAATACAGCCCAAGCAATAGTTGACCGCCAATTCGTTGAAGTCATTATTGCCCCTTCAGTTGATCAAGATGCATTACCTATACTGGAAACTAAGCAAAACGTTCGAGTTCTTATTTGCGGTAAATGGGAAAAACCTATCGCAGGCTTAGATTTTAAACGTGTGAATGGCGGTTTACTGGTTCAAGATCGTGATTTAGGCATGGTAAAAAAAGATGAGTTACGCGTTGTCACTAAACGCCAGCCTACTGAGCGCGAAATGAAAGATGCTCTTTTTTGCTGGAAGGTTGCTAAATTTGTTAAATCAAATGCCATCGTATATTCGAAAAATGATATGACTATCGGTATCGGGGCAGGGCAAATGAGCCGTGTCTATTCCGCAAAAATTGCAGGTATTAAAGCCGCAGATGAAGGTTTAGAAGTTGCCGGCTGTGCAATGGCATCAGATGCATTCTTCCCTTTCCGTGATGGTATCGATGCGGCAGCAGCTGTTGGCGTGACTTGTGTTATCCAACCTGGCGGCTCTATTCGAGATAATGAAGTTATCGATGCGGCAAATGAACATGGCATCGCGATGATCTTTACCAATATGCGTCACTTCCGTCATTAATTATTAAAGGTGTATTGATGAATATATTAATTATTGGTGGCGGTGGTCGTGAACACGCACTAGCGTGGAAAGCCGCACAATCACCACTTGCAGATAAAGTCTATGTCGCGCCAGGTAATGCAGGAACGGCACTCGAGCCGACATTAGAAAATGTGGATATTGCAGCAACAGATATCGATGCATTACTTCAATTCGCAAAAGACAAACAAATTGATTTAACGATTGTTGGTCCTGAAGCACCATTAGTCATTGGTATTGTTAATCAATTCCAAAATGCAGGGCTAACCATTTTTGGCCCGACTCAAGGTGCTGCTCAGCTTGAAGGCTCAAAAGCATTTACTAAAGACTTCCTAGAGCGCCATAACATTCCAACGGCTGACTATCAAAATTTTACTGAGATTGAGCCAGCGCTCGCTTATTTAGATAAAGTTGGTGCACCAATTGTTATCAAAGCCGATGGACTTGCGGCCGGTAAAGGCGTGATTGTCGCCATGACATTGCAAGAAGCTAAAAATGCCGTGCATGATATGCTTGCAGGTAATGCTTTTGGTGATGCAGGACATCGCATTGTAATCGAGGAATTTCTTGACGGTGAAGAAGCTAGTTTCATTGTCATGGTTGATGGTGAAAATGTCATTCCAATGGCAACCAGCCAAGATCATAAACGTGTTGGTGATGGTGATACAGGCCTTAATACCGGTGGTATGGGTGCATATTCACCTGCTCCTGTTGTTACAGATGAAGTTCATCAGAAAGTAATGCAACAAGTAATTTATCCAACGGTTAAAGGAATGGATAAAGAAGGAAATCGCTATCAAGGTTTTCTATATGCAGGTTTAATGATTGATAAATTAGGTAATCCTAAAGTTATCGAGTTTAACTGCCGCTTTGGTGATCCTGAAACACAGCCAATTATGATGCGCTTACAATCTGATTTAGTCGCATTATGCCTTGCCGGTGCTAAAGGCGAACTTGCAGGAAAAGATTCACTTTGGGATGAGCGTCCTGCACTTGGTGTTGTTATTGCCGCAGGCGGCTACCCCGGCGATTATCATAATGGTGATATCATTTCAGGATTACCTACTGAAGAATTTACTGATAGTAAAGTTTTCCATGCAGGTACAACGATGAAAGATAATGAGGTTGTCACTGCCGGTGGACGTGTCCTTTGTGTTACCGCGCTCGGCGCCGATATCGCAAAAGCACAAGCTAAAGCTTATGAAGCCGCCAAAACTATTCATTGGGATAATAGCTTTTATCGCAATGACATCGGTTATCGCGCAATTTCTCGTATTAAATAGCCTTTAATTATCATGACACCGAAAGCTGATACATCGTTATCAGCTTTTTTATTCTCAATACTTGTGTTTGATTTTTGCCTCTACTCAGAGTCAGCGCTTCTAAGTATTTTGAATTACAACTAGACGGAAAAATTGCTTATATCTAAGGTAAGTTACTGAAACCAATAATGTTGTAGTTTGGAAGGCGACGAGCGGTGAGGTTATAAACTCTCTTTAGAAGGTTCCCAGCGACAAAAATCGGTATCAGCGACCATCAACAACTGGTTTCCCTCTGGAGACTCCAGCCAGGCGATATTCAACTGGTTATGCCAAACTTTTGATCGGCTCTGTAACCAATCCTCTGCATAAGACTCAAATTTCACCTCGCGTACATCGCCTTGGCAAGTTGTGACTTTACCTTGCTGCCAACGTCCTTGATAAAGTTCAACTTTACCCACAATTAATGCAGTATTTGTCTCAAGAATACGCTCAGCCTCAAAACGCCAGCGAGTAATTTCATCTTCTGTCAGTGGAATTTTATTATTTGCTTGCTCGCGCTGCATAAAAATAATGTCATTATTTTTATTGAAACGTAGCTGCTCCATAATATTTCCGTCACCTTGACTCATGATTTGGCTACGAATTTGCCAAAGTTTTCCCATTCGGTATTCGAAAAAATTAACAGAAGTATCTGTGCCTTTATAAGGGCTATAAACAACCATTAAGACGAGGGGTTCGCTTTTATCATTGTTGAGTCGCCACATACGAATTACGCCATCATCGGCAATAAATCCGCTTGCACTGAACTCCGGGAGTTTAGGCGAATTAGAGGAGCAGGCGCTTAGCATTGAGATAGCTCCCAATACCAGCAACCCTTTTCGAATAAACAAAAGGGGTAGTTTTGTACCCCCTCTGATAACTCTTGTATACAACGTACTTATTTTACTGCTTCTTTCAATGCTTTACCGGCAGAGAAAGCAGGTACAGTTGTAGCTGGAATTGTGATTTCTTCACGAGTCTGAGGGTTACGACCAGTACGTTCTGCACGATGGCTGACTTTGAAAGTACCGAAACCGACCAGTTGTACTTGCTCGCCTTTTTTCAGCGTGTCAGAAATAGCACTCAGAGTAGATTCTAATGCTGCTTTTGCCTGAACTTTGGTCAGGTCTGCTGATTCTGCGATAGCATCAACTAATTCAGTCTTATTCATAAATTATCCTTACACAGTGTGTTTATCGTTTGCAAAGCATCGAGTGCGTCGGATATGCCAAATTGACAGCCCTGATACACGCCCCCGATAGCCACTTCTTCTCGCCCCTAAATGTAGACTAGATTAGGGGCATATGTGAAGCCTTAGTACTCAGCATTACTGCGTCAAGTCACGCTTTCGTTAACGAAAGTATAAAAATCAGCTTAATGTAATGCCTATATTGCTAACCCCCGCTTCGCGAAGGTCAGATTTTAATCCTTTAATTAACTCTAAGTCTCGTTCTTCACAAGCTGCCAGTAAACGGAAAATATCCCATTGGATATCCCATTCCTCTTCAACAGAAGATAATTCTTTGAGCTCTTGCTCAGTCATTTCTCGCCCAGCTTGAGTCATTTCAAGCATAGCCACTGTACGGATGGATGTTTCGCTAACCGCTATTGCATGCTCTAATGTTTCACCACTCAATTTTGAGTGAATAACTTCGCCTAAAGCAACACATGCATCAATGGCAGGGTACACGCCATATATATCGAAATCATCCGCGACAGGAATAATTTCTTCTAATTTTTCTAACTGACTGTCAAAATTGACTTTGCTATCTTTTATGATCAAGGTTTCCCAAACTAAATCGAGTATAGAGCGGTAAACTTTTTCATGCGCAAATTCAGTTTGCTGGCAAAACATTTGAAAATTGGGATACATTCTTTCACACAGGCAAGCCATAAAAGTGACATGCTGCCAGCTTTCTAATTTTTCCAACCTCAAATGAATGGGATTTTTTAACATAATTTCTGACTCATCAATCTCAATACTTCGCAGTTTACCTGAAAATCCGCCAATGCCACATATTTTGCTGATAATTAGCCAATTTTCTTATTCATTCGCTTAAAAAATATGCGATTAGATGCAATTCCGTCAGCAAAACGGGTAGGTTCAGGTAGCCGATACCCTTGCAAGCACCGCGTTACCCACTCTAGCGACGACAATAAACTGACTTTATGTCCCGGAGAAATAAACAAAGGGTTACAGCGTTTTTTGCTACGCAGTACCCAGCCTAATTGATTTCCATTTTGCATTAGAGGTAGATAGCTACCTTGTTCTTCGGCGAGCACAACGTCATCACCACATAAACGACTTTTTGCGACGCCAATCGTTGGAACATTCGCTTGTAATCCAAAATGACAAGCAACACCAAAGCGCCTTGGGTGAGCAATACCTTGACCATCCACAAGAACCAAATCAGGCTTTTGTTTTATTTGTGTCCACGCCGCCATTAACCCAGGCACTTCTCGAAAGGAAAGTAACCCAGGAATATAAGGTAATTGAGTCGGGACTCGTGCTATCTGGTATTCAACTAATTCCAATTGTGGCCATGACAACACGACAATAGCAGCTCGAGTAATGCTACCTTGTTGTTCAAAACCCACATCAGCCCCGCCAATAAAGCGAGGCTGTTGGTATTCATCAGCTAAAATAACTTGTTCGGCTTGATGAATTTGTTCTTGCCGTAACAAGTGAGTATCTAAAACCATAATGTACCAATACTTAAGATACTTAATTATTACTAATGATAGATGATAATAGTGCACTTACAAGCTACGGTAAATACACCATGAGTTAAACCTGCCGGCTATTGATGATACTGTCGGGAGAAACGGTGAACGGCATCGATAAATACACCTGCATGCTCAGGAGCAACATCCTGATGAATGCCATGTCCTAAGTTAAATACATGGCCATCTCCGCTACCGAAACCAGCAAGAATATTTTGTACTTCTTCTTCAATACGAGCTGGCGGCGCATATAACATCGATGGATCCATATTACCTTGTAATGCAACTTTATCACCAACGCGACGACGTGCATCTGCAATTTCAGTCGTCCAATCTAAACCTAATGCATCGCAGCCCGTCGCAGCCATTTCTTCTAACCACTGACCGCCACCTTTAGTAAATAAGGTTACGGGTACGCGGCGACCCTCGTTTTCACGGATCAGCCCATCAATGATTTTCTGCATATAATTCAATGAAAACTGTAAATAATCACGCTTAGTTAACACACCGCCCCAAGTATCGAAAATCATCAGGGATTGTGCACCAGCACGAATTTGTGCATTCAAATATAAAATAACGCTATCAGCCAGTTTATCGAGTAATAAATGCAGTGCAGCAGGGTCTTCATACATCATTTTTTTGATTTTAGTGAAGGCTTTGCTGCTGCCACCTTCAACCATATAAGTCGCTAATGTCCATGGGCTACCTGAAAAACCAATCAACGGCACATCACCATTTAGCGCTTTACGAATAGCCCTCACAGCATCCATTACGTAACCTAATTCCATTTCTGGATCAGGAATTGGAATATTTTTGACATCCGCAAGGCTGCTTATTGGCTTTTGAAAGCGCGGGCCTTCCCCTGTTTCAAAATAGAGACCAAGTCCCATTGCATCAGGAATGGTTAAGATATCAGAAAATAAAATAGCGGCATCTAATGGAAAGCGACGTAATGGTTGTAAAGTCACCTCACACGCCAACTCCGTATTTTTACACAGAGAAATAAAATCACCGGCTTGTGCCCGTGTTGCTTTGTATTCAGGCAAATAGCGGCCTGCTTGACGCATCATCCATACCGGGGTCACATCTACAGGTTGACGTAGCAACGCGCGTAGATAGCGGTCATTTTTTAACTCAGTCATTATTTACTCCATTATAATCAGTGGCCGCCGTAAATGGCTAAGGGCTAGTATTGTAGCATGTTAAAGACAACAATATCAGCGCGCCTATTGGCTTGCTTCATCTTCGCTATCACGACAAAGCACAACAGTATCTTCAATTAAACGCCTTGCTATAGTATCTCCTGGCGGAATTAAAGGCAGCTCATTGTAGTGATACCACTGGGCACTAATTAATTCGTTTGGATCAACTTTAATTTCCCCGCTGTCATAATCGGCAAGAAAGCCCATCATCAAAGAATGTGGAAATGGCCATGGCTGTGATGAAACATAGCGAATATTACGAATTTTAATATTACTTTCTTCCATCACTTCACGAGCAACCGCTTCTTCTAATGTCTCACCAACTTCCACAAATCCCGCTAATACTGTAAATAATGGATTTTGTGAATGGCGACGATGTTGAGCCAATAAGATATGATCATCTCGCCGTATACCCACAATTATGCAAGGAGCAATTTGCGGATAATAACGTTCATGGCAATGGTCACAAAGACAAGCCCACTCCGTTTTACTATGACGCATTGACGTTCCACAATAACCACAATAACGATGTGAACGATAAAATTCAGCGAGTTGAACTCCTCGACCTGCAAGTCGAAAAAGTCCTTCATCTTGTGCCGCGACTAAACGAGGGGAAGCCATATCTGAAGGCATTTTTTCAGCAATAAGCCAAACTATCTCGCCTTGCCATTCCCCGATTGGGGTCGCTGTTTTACCAATAAGAGACAACTCTTTAGCTGTTCCTCTCGGAACATCCCCCTGAGGTAGCCACAACCGACCCGCAAAACAAATGAACCACCAACCACTTTCTGTTCCTGCTAATGTTAATTTAGTCATTTTCCATATCTTTTATCTGCATAAAATAATTACCTTTATACCCAAGATAGTCTTTTTACACACAATAATTCAAAAGATTAACGGGTTATATTTCAATGCTTTATTTGACAGTTTTTGTTCATTTTCATAAACAAAATGATACAGCTTTAAGTACAAATTATACAAAAAGCGTCATAAATCTTTCAACTGATTGTCATCTTATCAACTTAGCATGCTAATTAACCAATACGGCTCCTCAATAGTGAGAGAAAAGATGAAAGTTATCGTTCCTGCAATTTTAATATCTCTAACAACATCAAGCCTTACATTAGCAGCAGATGCTAATTTAACTAAATTAATTGATGCGGCAAAAAAAGAAGGGCAAGTATACAGTGTGGGAATGCCAGATTCATGGGCTAACTGGAAAGGAACTTGGCAGGATTTAGAAAACCAATATGGATTAAAACACCAAGATACCGATATGAGTTCGGCCCAAGAAATCGCAAAATTTGCAGCTGAGAAAAAAAATGCAACGGCAGATATTGGTGATGTTGGTGCCTCTTTTGGTCCCGTCGCTGTGCAAAAAGGGGTGACTCAACCTTATAAACCGACAACTTGGGAACAAATTCCTAATTGGGCAAAAGATAAAGATGGGCATTGGGCGCTAGCTTATACTGGGTCAATTGCTTTTATGATTAACAATGAGTTAGTCAAAGACGCACCAAAAAGTTGGGACGATTTACTCAAAGGTAAATATAAAGTCACCGTCGGTGACGTGGGTATAGCAGCACAAGCTAACAACGCTGTCCTTGCCGCTGCTTTTGCTCGTGGTGGTGATGAAAACAACCTCACGCCGGCCATTGAATTTTTTGCTGAACTCGCTAAACAAAAGCGCTTATCAGTAAACGATCCTACTGTCGCCAATATCGAAAAAGGTGAAGTTGAAGTCGGTATTTTATGGGACTTTAACGCACTGAATTATCGCGATCAGATCAACCGCGATCGTTTCACCGTTGTTATTCCATCAGATGGTTCGGTTATTTCAGGTTATACCACGATTATCAACAAATATGCCAAAAACCCAAATGCAGCTAAATTAGCTCGCGAATATATTTTCAGTGATAAAGGACAGTTAAATCTGGCGGAAGGTTATGCTCGCCCTATTCGTGCACAATATCTGACATTACCAGATTCAATTAAATCTAAATTACTCCCTGAAGCACAATATAAAAATGCTCATCCCATTAAAGATGCAGAGGGTTGGGAAAAGTCATCTCGTACTTTGCCGAAAATGTGGCAACAGCAAGTTTTAATCCACCAGCAGTAATTAGGATTGATAATGTCAGAAAAGGTCATACTTGTTGTTCTAGACGGTTTAAGTTATTCAGTGGCCCATCATTGTATGGGCTATCTCAATGGCTTAATCAAGGCTGATAGTGCAACACTTTATAAAATGGAGTGTGAACTCCCCTCAATGTCTCGCCCTTTATATGAGTGCATACTGACAGGTATTTCACCCGTTAAAAGCGGCATTGTAAACAATGAAGTGGTTCGGTTATCCCATTTCGACAGTGTTTTTTCCTTAGCACGTAAAGCCGGAAAAATCACCGCAGCGGCGGCTTATTACTGGGTGAGCGAACTCTATAACCGAGCGCCTTTTGTGGCGATTCGTGACCGCTTTACTCATGATGAACAACTCGCTATTCAATATGGCTGTTTTTATCAAGCTGATAGCTATCCTGATGACCATTTATTTATTGATGCAGAATATTTACGCACTCAATATTCTCCTGACTTTTTACTCATTCATCCTATGAATATTGATGATGCAGGACATAAGTTTGGTTTTGATTCAGCGCAATATCGTAATACCGCTCGTAAAGCAGATATTATTTTGTCGAACTATATTCCGACATGGATTGAGCAAGGTTATCAAGTGATTATCACCAGTGATCACGGCATGAATAATGATCGCAGCCATGGTGGCATTTTACCAGAAGAATGCACTGTTCCGCTGTTCGTTATCGGAACACAGTTTTCACATGATCCCCAATGCGAGATGGAACAGACCGCAATTTGCGGAACCCTGTGTGCTTTACTCGGTGTGAACTATCCCGATAAATCCGTTTGTCATGAGTTACTGGTAGGAGGCAATTAATGGCCGACATTACCGCTCCTTGCGAACAGACAGCTCAACAACAAGGCAAAATAGCCATGTTAAAAAAACATTTGGCTCGCTTTCATTGGCAGGCGGCTTTATTAATGCTGCCTTTCATCACGCTGTTTTGCCTATTTCAAATTGCGCCAATGATTTGGGTATTGATTAATAGTTTCATTTACGAAGAAGCGTGGTCAGTTGCCAATTATCTTGAAGTCTTCACCAATGATTTTTATCTACAAGCATTTGAAAATACATTATGGCTTTCAATTTTCTGTAGCGTGATTGGATTATTGATCTCTAGCGTGACGGCATTTTCTATTTATAAAATGCAAGGTAAAGTCCGCCGAATAATGATTTCTTTCACCACAATGACCAGTAACTTCAGTGGTGTTCCTCTCGCCTTTGCTTTTATTATTATTTTAGGCTTTAACGGTGCGATTACCTTGCAACTTAAAGCATGGGGGATTATTGAAGACTTTAATATTTATAGCGCCAATGGGTTGATGCTGCTGTATATCTATTTCCAAATACCGTTAGGAGTTTTATTACTTTACCCTGCATTTGATGCCCTAAAACCAGAGTGGGAAGAAGCTGCAAAAACGATGGGTGCTAGTAAACTAACATATTGGTTTAAGGTCGCTATTCCTGTCATCTCCCCTGCATTACTCGGTACTTTTATTATCTTAATCGCCAATGCGGTTGGGGCATACGCAAGTACCTACGCCTTGACTAGCGGTAATTACAATCTGGTTACTATCCGAATTGCCAGCTTAGTTTCTGGCGATCTATTCTTAGAACCGAATATGGCGGCGGCGCTATCTGTCTTGTTAATTGCTATTCTTGGTTTTATTACCGCTATTCACCATTGGTTATTAAAACGGAGCTACCATGCAAAGTAATAATGCAATCAGCCCAATGATAACTAAATCTAGTCAAGCTCCTAGCCTGTGGCTGCACAAATTAATTCTAATTAGTGTTGCAAGCCTACTAGCTTTACCCATTATCGCCACTTTTCTTTATTCTATTGCCAGCCAATGGGGGGCAACGGTTCTGCCAGACTCTTTATCAATAAAATGGTATTTGCAATTATGGCAAGATCCACGTTTTTTAATGGCTTTTGGGCGTTCATTGATTATCTGTTTTGGTACCCTACTCGTCAGTACGTTGATTATTCTCCCCATGACCTTTGCGGTATTTTATCGTTTTCCCAAACTAAAAAGTGTAATGGACTTATTGATTATTTTACCTTTTGCCATCCCGCCCGTAGTCTCTTCCGTCGGTTTATTACAAATATTTTCTGATGAACCATTTATATTAGTCGGCACGCCGTGGATTTTAATTGGCACCTATTTCACCATCACCTTACCCTTTATGTATCGTGCTTTGGCGAATAGTTTCCAAGGTATTAATTTGCATGACTTGATGGATGCTGCTCACCTATTAGGTGCTAGCACATTTAAAGCTTTTATATTGATTGTGCTACCCAATATTCGTAAAGGTTTTCTTGTCTCATTATTAATTTCATTTTCATTTCTAATGGGTGAATTTGTTTTCGCCAATATATTGGTAGGAACCCGTTATGAAACACTGCAAATTTATCTCTTCAATATGCGTCAAACTAGCGGTCACTTTACCTCAGCGCTGGTAATGTCTTATTTCCTCTTTACGTTGCTGCTGACTTGGTTAGCAACTCGATTGAATCGTTCTGGAGATTAATGATGAGCTATGTCATTGCCGAAAATTTAAGTAAGTCCTTTGGTCAAAATCAGGTGTTTTCTGATATCCAGTTTACGATTGAAAAAGGCGAATTTATTACTTTGCTAGGTCCTAGCGGTTGTGGAAAATCAACGCTTTTACGCTGTATTGCAGGTCTTGAGCAACTAAATAGTGGTGAGCTCTATATTGGTCGTGAAAATATTACCCATCAAGCTGCTCAGCAGCGTGGCGTAGGTATGGTATTTCAAAGTTATGCATTGTTCCCTAATATGACGGTGACCGAAAATATTGCCTTTGGCCTGAAGATGCGCAAAGTTGATAGTAAAGAAAGGGAAAAAGCAGTCACCGATGTGATTGAAATGGTTGAACTGCAAGGGAAAGAGCAGCAATATCCGCATCAATTGTCTGGTGGTCAGCGTCAACGAGTGGCACTGGCTCGCGCTTTGGTGATGAAGCCGCAAATATTATTGCTCGATGAGCCTTTATCAGCCCTTGATGCTCGTATTCGTAAACATTTACGTCAACAAATTCGTCATATTCAGCGTGAACTAAAACTGACAACTATTTTTGTCACTCATGATCAAGATGAAGCAATGATCATGTCAGATAGAATTTTTTTAATGAATAAAGGCTCGATTGTTCAAAGCGATACAGCAGAAAATATCTATACTCAACCGGCTAATGAGTTTGTAGCACGTTTTATGGGTAACTATAATCTCGTTACCGCAGAGAAAGCCAATGCCATGCTGGGACTAAATCTACAAGGCACCCTCGCGATCCGTCCCGAATCTATTTATGTAAAAGAAGCGGGACGTCAATATGCAGACCATATTTCGCATCCTGTTGATGCTATTATTGTCGACCATCAATTACTGGGCAATATCATTCGTTATTCAGTCAATACGCCAGCAGGAAATATGACAGTTGACCTACTTAACCGCTCTTCAGAACGACTTTTTGAGCCCGGAACACGTCTTGAACTGATGTTTAATAAAAATGAAATTCGCGCCTTAAGCTAATTTAATCATGGAAAAATAAAAATGCGGAACAAATTAGCCATTTTTGATTTGGATGACACCTTAATTCAAGGAGATAGCAGCGTACTGTGGACGCAATATTTATGGGATAAAAAAATCATCAAAGACCCCCGTTTTGTCGAGGCTGATAAAACAATGATGGCGCAATACAATGCAGGATCTTTAGATATGGCAACATATTTGCGATTTAATTTGCAATCTCTTGCCAATATAAAAACAGAGCAAGTCGATCTGTGGCTCGATGATTTTATCGACACCATTATTATTCCGCGAATTTATCCCGAAGGATTAAGCACGATCGCCTTTTATCGATCTCAAAAGATCCCGATTATTGTGATCTCCGCAACCGTTTCATTTATTGTTAAAAAGGTAGCAAACAAACTTAATGCTGACGTCGCCATGGGCATTGATATCAAGCAACAAAGTGGTTGCTACACTACTGAAATAGAAGGTATTCCCACTTTCAAAGAAGGTAAAGTTAAGCGTCTAATGCATTGGGTAAGCCACCAACCCATCACCGATGCCTATATCTACTTTTACACCGACTCTGCCAACGACCTTCCCATGTGCTACTTTGCCGATGAAGTATTTATTATCAACGGCGACCCACGCTTACAACAAGCCGCCAATGAAAATAACTGGCCGCAATATACTTGGAGTTTGTAGGCCCAAACTTGTAATTTCGGTCTTAGTTTTGATCTTGGTTTTAACTAACTAGCCCTTCCAAAGGTTCCTCTAAATTATTCAAGTGAGAAGCAGGCGGAAAACGAGCCAATCTTTTCCAAGGTTCCTCTAAATTATTCAAGCGAGAAGAAGGCGGCAAGCGAGGATATCCCAAGGAGCATACATAAGTATGTGACTTGGGTAGCTGAGAGCGGCCAACGCACTTATCGCTTGAAGAATGACGAGGAAAATACTTGTTATAATCAGAAAGAAACCTATACTAAAACATCTTGTCGGAGTGCCTAGTATGCATTTGCATCGG
This sequence comes from Providencia sp., assembly GCF_052096715.1. NCBI lineage: Bacteria > Pseudomonadati > Pseudomonadota > Gammaproteobacteria > Enterobacterales > Morganellaceae > Providencia > Providencia sp. Next base: position 13,720 of record NZ_JBQDNB010000041.1, on the reverse strand, counting down.
GCTGAGACCGTTAATTCGGGATCCGCGGAACCTGATCGGGTTAATACCCGCGAAGGGAACAAGAGTAATCACTCAGCGTATTAACCATCATTTTTGACTTAATCTCACCTAAAACCGGTGATTGAAAAACAAACGATATGGTGAATTACAACACAATACGCAACGTCTTATTATTACTCCTCCGAACTCCTGACAAGCAACTTTCTTACGATAAACCTGCTAATACGCACAACTTATAAATGCGTTATAGCCCGTGACGATGTCAGGAAATTGCTATGTCTAATAATACAAATTTAACTAATGCTATACCGACCACAAATATTTCTGCAAAACCCGCCCCTGCTCGCACTCGAAAAGCACAAAGGGATGCCGCTGAAGACTTCATTAATACCGTTTCTGGTGTGTCATTTCCCAATTCAAAACGCATTTATTTACAAGGTTCAAGGGATGATATTCAAATTCCAATGCGTGAAATTCAGCTCTCTCCCACGCTGATTGGGGGCGATAATGAGAATCCTCAATTCGAAGAGAATGAACCCATTCCTATCTATGATACGTCAGGGCCTTATGGTGACCCCGCTTGCGAGCTAAATGTGCATGCAGGATTGCAAAAAATTCGGGCACCTTGGATACAAGCACGCGCAGATATTGAACCCGTTAAAAACCTCAGCTCTGATTTCACCCAGCAACGTTTAGCAGATGCAGGACTCGACCACCTACGTTTTAATAATCGCCCGCATCCATTAAAAGCGAAAAATACAAAGTGCGTCACTCAATTGCACTATGCACGTAAAGGGATCATAACCCCTGAAATGGAATTTATTGCCATTCGTGAAAATATGGGTCGCGAACGTATTCGTGGTGAAGTGCTTCTGCAACAGCATCCAGGACAAGGCTTTGGCGCTAATTTACCAGACAATATTACCCCTGAATTTGTTCGCCAAGAAATCGCCGCAGGCCGTGCGATCATTCCTGCAAATATAAACCATCCTGAATCTGAACCGATGATTATTGGCCGTAACTTCTTAGTTAAAGTGAATGCCAATATCGGTAACTCATCAGTCACGTCATCCATCGAAGAAGAAGTTGAGAAATTGATTTGGTCAACCCGTTGGGGTGCGGATACCGTCATGGATTTATCCACTGGTCGTTATATCCATGAAACTCGTGAATGGATTTTACGTAATAGCCCAGTGCCAATCGGCACGGTACCCATTTACCAAGCACTAGAAAAAGTAAACGGTGTGGCTGAAAATCTCACGTGGGAAATGTTCCGTGATACCTTACTTGAACAAGCTGAACAAGGTGTTGACTACTTCACCATTCACGCAGGGGTTTTATTACGCTACGTCCCCATGACCGCAAAACGCCTTACGGGTATTGTCTCTCGTGGTGGCTCTATCATGACAAAATGGTGCCTTTCACATCATCAAGAAAACTTTCTATATGAACATTTTCGTGAAATTTGCGAACTCTGCGCTGCCTACGATGTATCACTGTCGCTAGGAGATGGTCTGCGTCCAGGTTCAATTCAAGATGCTAATGATGCAGCGCAATTTGCAGAATTACATACCCTAGGTGAATTGACTAAAATCGCATGGGAATATGACGTTCAAGTGATGATTGAAGGTCCAGGACATGTGCCAATGCAGATGATACGTCGCAATATGACGGAAGAATTAGAACATTGCCACGAAGCGCCATTTTATACATTAGGCCCTTTAACTACCGATATCGCTCCGGGCTATGACCATTTCACTTCCGGTATTGGTGCTGCGATGATTGGTTGGTTTGGTTGCGCGATGTTGTGTTACGTCACCCCCAAAGAGCATTTAGGCTTACCAAATAAAGAAGATGTGAAACAAGGCCTTATCACTTATAAAATTGCTGCTCACGCTGCGGATCTTGCTAAAGGGCACCCCGGTGCTCAAATTCGTGATAATGCAATGTCTAAGGCACGTTTTGAATTCCGTTGGGAAGATCAGTTCAACTTAGCATTAGACCCAGAAACGGCACGCAAATACCACGATGAAACTTTGCCTCAAGCCTCAGGGAAAGTTGCTCATTTCTGTTCTATGTGCGGTCCTAAGTTCTGCTCAATGAAAATCTCACAAGAAGTCAGAGACTATGCTGCACAAAAAGAAATAGCAGCAAAAGAAGCGATTGAAAAAGAGAACGGAATGACGCAAATGTCAGAAGCTTTTCGAGCTCACGGTAGCGAGTTATACCATAGCGCAGAGGTCGTCAGTGATGAAAAAATTGCTTAATTTACCGGATACTCCATTTCCGGAGACTGAACACTGTCTTGGTCTGTACCCTGTTGTCGACTCCGTAGAATGGATTGAACGCCTGCTTAATGCGGGAGTTTCCACTCTCCAACTGCGAATTAAAGACAAGACCGATAGCGAAGTTCGTGATGATATCCAAAAAGCCATCACGCTTGGCAAACAATACAACGCACGCATATTTATCAATGACTATTGGCGTCTAGCAGTCGAATTTGGTGCTTATGGCGTTCACCTTGGGCAAGAAGATTTGGAAACTACTGACTTACTTGCCATTCATCAAGCAGGTCTGCGCCTAGGTGTTTCGACCCACGATGAACGTGAGCTTGCCATCGCCAAATCGGTGCGCCCTTCTTATATTGCAATGGGGCATATTTTTCCGACAGAAACCAAAGAGATGCCATCATCACCTCAAGGACTTGAGACACTCAAAAAAATGGTGGCAGCCACCCCTGAATACCCCACTGTCGCCATTGGCGGTATTTCAATAGATAGAGTTTCTGCGGTGCTTGCAACCGGTGTCGGCAGTGTCGCTCTCGTCAGTGCGATCACCAAAGCTGAAGATTGGCAAAAGGCGACAAAGGTACTGTTGGATTTAGTTGAAAGCGATAATTCACATTAATTAATTGGTAATCATAATGAAATCCATAATTTATTAATTTTATTGATAATTATGAAAAATATAAATATGGCTCATTATGATTATTCGAAGGAACTTATCATGTTAAGTGACCAAGAATTTATGCGTTACAGCCGCCAGCTATTACTGGAAGATGTCAGCCCTGTAGGACAACAGAAACTCAAAAATAGCAAAGTACTCATTGTGGGTCTAGGAGGATTAGGCTCACCCGCTAGTCTCTATTTAGCGGGGGCGGGTGTTGGTGAGATATGGCTTGCCGATCACGATGAATTGCATGTTTCAAATCTACAACGGCAAATGCTCTACAACACTGATGATATTTCAAAATCTAAAGCACAATTAGCCGCCCATCGACTTAACCAATTAAACCCGCTGATAAAAACACACGTTTTACAGAAAAAATTGGATATCGATACATTAATTCCGTTAGTCGCACAAGTCGATTTAGTCCTTGATTGCTGTGACAATATGGCAACTCGCCATGCTGTCAACATGGCTTGTGTTAAAACGAATAAAATCTTAATCAGCGGCAGTGCTGTCGGTTTTGGCGGGCAGCTCATGGTGTTTGAGCCGCCATTTAGCTCAGGCTGTTATGCCTGTCTTTATCCTGAAAATGAGGAGCCACAACGCAACTGCCGTACCGCGGGTGTTTTAGGTCCTGTCGTCGGCATCATTGGCACATTACAAGCACTCGAAGCGATTAAGTTGCTAGTCGGTCTGCCTTCTTCTCTTAGTGGTAAATTGCGTTTATTCGATGGAAAACAACAACATTGGAATACATTGCAGCTCACCCCATCTATGCAGTGCTCTATCTGTCGAGAGGAAACATGCATATCATAATTAATGACCAACCGATGCAGTTTGCATCGCCAATGACGGTCACTCAATTGTTTATCACACTTGGTCGCCAAACATCAGGCTCAGCACTAGCAATAAACCAAATCGTCATTCCTAAGAGCCAGTGGGATAGTCATCTTATTAATGAAAAAGATAATATCTTGCTATTTCAAGCTATTGCAGGAGGCTAATCATGTTAAAAATTGCAGATTTCACATTTCAATCGCGTTTATTTACGGGCACAGGTAAATTTGCTAGCGCTAGCGTGATGCAAGAATCTATCAAAGCATCAGGCAGTCAATTAGTCACTATGGCCATGAAACGAATTGATTTACGAGGACAAGACGATGGTATTTTGCTGCCATTGCAAGAGCTCGGTATAAAATTATTGCCAAATACCTCTGGGGCAAAGAACGCGCAAGAAGCCATATTTGCCGCACGTCTTGCTCGTGAAGCACTAGGTACTCATTGGGTTAAGCTGGAAATTCATCCCGATATGCAATACTTATTGCCGGATCCGATTGAAACATTATTAGCAGCAGAACAACTCGTCAAAGAAGGTTTTGTGGTACTTCCCTATTGCAGTGCTGATCCAGTTTTATGTCGACGCTTAGAAGAAGTCGGTTGCGCCGCAGTTATGCCTCTGGGTGCACCAATTGGCACAAATAAAGGCTTAGTCACCAAAGAAATGCTACGAATTATTATCGAGCAAGCACGTATTCCCGTTATCGTTGATGCTGGTATTGGCGCACCAAGCCATGCAGTCGAAGCAATAGAAATGGGCGCAGATGCTGTCCTTGTTAATACCGCGATTGCTGTTGCTAAACAACCCATATTGATGGCTAAAGCTTTCAAAATGGCAGTTGAAGCGGCCGAACTTGCCTATCAAGGTGGTCTTGCAGCATCAAAACAACAAGCTCAAGCATCAAGCCCTTTAACGAGTTTCTTAGGGGAGCTGCAATGAACGCCAGCTTCAGTGAACGCTTACAGGCGCTCAATTGGGACGATATAACCTTAAGTATTCATAGTAAAACCTCAAAAAATGTCATGGATGCCTTAGCAAGTGATACGTTAACACTCGACGATTTTATGGCGTTACTTTCCCCTGCCGCTCGCCCTTTCATCGAACAAATGGCACAAAAAGCACAAAAGCTCACAAGGCAACGATTTGGCCATGCTGTTGGTTTTTATGTTCCATTATATCTGTCAAATTTATGCGCAAACGATTGTACTTATTGTGGTTTTTCAATGAGCAATCGAATTAAACGTAAAACACTTAATGAGACTGAAATCATTAATGAATGCGAAACCATACGCAAGATAGGATTTGACAGTTTATTGCTCGTGACTGGCGAACATCAAAGCAAAGTGGGAATAGATTATTTTCGGCGCTATCTGCCGATTATTCGCCAATATTTTAGTTCGTTAATGATGGAAGTGCAGCCATTAAGCACAGACGAATATCGAGAATTAAAATCGCTAGGTCTTGATGGGGTAATGGTTTACCAAGAAACTTATCATGAACCCACCTATCAGCTTCATCATCTTAAAGGCAAAAAACAAGATTTTCATTGGCGATTAGCAACCCCCGAACGTTTAGGTCAAGCAGGTATTGATAAAATTGGTTTAGGTGCACTCATTGGGTTATCAAATAGCTGGCGAACTGACTGTTATATGGTTGCCGAACATCTGCTTTATCTACAGCAACATTATTGGCAAACGCGTTACTCTATTTCATTTCCTCGCCTGCGACCTTGTGCTGGTGGCATTGAACCTGCCTCTTTAATGAATGACACAGAACTGGTGCAACTGATTTGTGCTTTTCGCTTATTAGCACCAAATGTTGAACTGTCATTATCTACACGAGAATCACCTTATTTTCGTGACCATGTAATACCTTTAGCGATTAATAATGTCAGTGCTGGTTCAAAAACACAGCCAGGAGGCTATGCAGACTCAACGGAAGAATTAGAACAATTCACACCTCATGATAATCGTAGTGCTGCGCAAGTTGCCCAAGCCTTGGTAAAATCAGGGCTACAACCCGTTTGGAAAGATTGGGATGGCTACTTAGGGCGCTAATATTAGGGGCTAATTTAAAAAAAGATTAGCCCCTGATTTATTACTACTTGTGACGATGACTTGTTAAGTCCTGAGTATCTTTTTTCATTAAATGAACAATAAAATGTATTAATAGCTAAAAATAAACTTTATTTTTTAATAGGTAATTACGCATATATAAACAGATATAATAAAATATGACTTTAGTATTTTAGACTCTGCTGCAAATCGAGTTGGAATTATAAATAAAAATGCCAAAACACAAAATAAGTGTATTAACAATAGAATTTAAGATAAGAAGGGATAATAGGGAATGTTACATAAATATAGGATAAGATAAACATAACTAACTGTTTAATATCAATTAATTAACAACAAAAATCAATATATAGCTAAGGTCAAATATTTTAGTTCATTAAGTAATTAAAACCACTATTAATTATTCATTTTATACACTCGGTAGCATTTCTTAAAAAAAATCAAAATATCTGATACTCGTCTTATTATTATCCATGATAAAAGAATACTGTTGAAATGAGATTACATTCATAAACAAAACAAAAGTATAAAATATTCATCATTGCGATGCCGGAGAATAGAAAGAATGAATATCGTTGACCGTTTTATTTCTTACACCAAAGTTAACACCACCACCGATCGGGAAAAAGGCGCAGCAGGCATCATGCCATCATCAGAAGGCCAGCGCGTACTTGCACAAAAATTAGTTAAAGAACTCGAAGCATTAGGCATTGAAGATATTAAGTTACGTGATACTGCGATTGTCACGGCAACATTGCCCTCTAACCTGGATTATGATGTGCCAACGGTGGCTTTCTTTGGCCACTTAGACACCAGTGCGGAACAAACTAATGACACTAAAGCGCAAATTCTACCTTATAACGGTGAAGATATTTGCATGAATAAAGCGCTAAATATCTACCTGCGTAAAAGCGAATTCCCTGAACTTGCTGACTATTTAGGTGACGATATCATCGTCACTGATGGTACGAGCTTACTCGGCGCAGATGATAAAGCCGCTATCGCATCGATTATGGATATGCTGCAATATTTCAAACAAAACCCAGAAATCAAACACGGTACAATTAAAATTGGCTTTGTTCCTGATGAAGAGCAAGGGCTTCGCGGTGCAAAAGTATTTGATGTTAAAGAATTTGGTGCGGATTTCGCTTATACATTAGACTGTTGTGGTATCGGTGAGCTGGTTTATGAGAACTGGAATGCAGGTGATGTAGAAGTTATTTTTACCGGTAAGTCGGCTCATCCTATGTCAGCAAAAGGAAAACTAAAAAATTCCCTTCTAATGGCACAAAAATTTATCGCAATGTTACCCGGCGGTGAAGCTCCTGAATATACAGATGGTCGCGAAGGCTATTACTGGGTTAAGCAGATGTCTGGCAATAGTGCACGCACGGTCTTAAAATTGGATGTCCGCGATTTTACTGAAGATGGCTACCGTACTCGCATGGCGTTTTTGAAAAAATTAGCAGATCACTGTGAAGATTTGTGGGGAGCAGAAAGCGTCACCTGTATCCTCGCAGACCGCTATTCAAACGTCTATAACAGTTTACAAGGTGAAAATCGCTATCCTATTGATATTGCAATTGATGCTTATCAAGCTTGTGGTATCACTCCTAAAGTTATTCCTATGCGTGGTGGCTATGATGGCGCAGCTCTATCACAAAATGGTTTACCTTGCCCGAATATCTTTACCGGTGCTCACAATTTCCATTCAATCTATGAATACCTACCAGTGAAATCTTTATATGCAGCCAGTGATGTATTGAAGCAAGTAGTACAAATCACCGCTGAACGCTTCAAACCAGGAGCTAAAGCATGATCCCAATTCTAACGGTTCTTATCATCGTTGTTTTGGTTGCACGTTTTATTCTAAAAGGATACAAAGCTGAACCCGTATTATTAATTGCGGGTTTGGCATTGATGATCTGTACCCTTGCCCTCGGTTGGGGTCCTATTCTTCCTAAAAATGTTGCAACCACGGGGATCACTTGGCTCGATCCTTTTGAAGTTATGCGCGATTTGTTCAGTAGCCGTGCCGCTGATCTTGGTTTAATGATCATGGCGCTGATGGGATTTGCTCAATATATGGATCATATCGGCGCTAATGAAGCCGTTGTCCGCGTTGCAACAAAACCATTGAAAAATATGCGTTCACCTTATGTACTGCTATTTTTCTCATTCCTACTAGCCAGTGTTTTACAACTTGCGATTCCATCAGCAACTGGCCTCGCCGTCTTATTGATGGGCACCATGTTCCCTATCATGATTGGTCTTGGTTTATCGCCAGCTTCTGCGGCTGGGGTTATCGCGACCTCACTTGGTGTGGCTTATACGCCAACGGCAATTGATGCCATTCGTGGTGCAAAAGCAGTCGATATGTCAGTGGTTGAATATGTACTTTACTACCAAGGACCTGCGGCATTAGCAACTGTCCTTGTTGTCGGTATTACACATATTTTTTGGCAACGTCATTGTGACCGTAAGCAAGGGTTTATACCTGAAATAGGTAAAGCCGTTTCGTCTCACGAAAAAAATGACAGCACCAAATCAGTGCCGGGATATTATGCACTACTTCCTATGTTACCGATTATCATGGCTGTCGGAACCTCAAATCTGTTCTTTGAAGGCATTCACTTAGACGTAGTTACGATTGTTCTAATCGCAATGACAATTTGTATGGTCATTGAAACAGTGAGAGTACGTAATTTCAAAATCGTTTGTAATGGCTTCCAAACCTTTTTAAATGGTATGGGTCACGCCTTTAGTAACGTTGTAGGATTATTGGTTGCTGCGGGTGTCTTCGCTCATGGTATTAAAGTCAGTGGCGCCATTGACCAATTAATTATCATGGCTGAATCTGTTGGCTTACCACCATTTGCTATGGCTTTAGTCTTTGCTGTTGTAACACTCGCTGCTGCTATTATCATGGGATCGGGTAATGCGCCATTCCTAGCATTTGTCGAGTTGATCCCACAAATAGCTCACAGTATGGGTGTAAATCCAATCTCAATGATTCTACCTATGCAACAAGCATCACATATGGGTCGAGGAATGTCACCCGTCGCAGGGGTTATCATTGCGGTATCAAGTGGAGCTAAGTTACAACCGTTTGATGTTGTTAAGCGAACGGCTGTACCACTCATGGTCGGTTTCGTGGCTCACTGTGCGATTATCGGGATATTCTATTAACGTATTTAATCACTTAATATTCAAATAATCATGTAATTAAAAAGAGGGGAAATATTCCTCTCTTTTTAATTAAAGATTACTTTATTATATAATAACTATTCTTCTCAATGTTTACATTCACATAGTTTTGAAGTTTCATGGTGTTTATTGATATCTTTTGGACAACAAGAATCAATTGTTTTATTAATTATTTCTGCCAATGTATTAACTGTTAATAAAATAGTAGGAAGATACTCACACACACTTGTACAATTTGATACTTCTGCATTTAAATCAGTAGGTGGATTCAAACTATCACAAAGTATCTCTTGTAAAACGAGTGCAAAATTTGCAATCCCTGTTGTATAAATATAAGAACGGCCACCCGTTTCCAATGCGAGCCGCTCATATTCTTTTGTAATTTTATCTCTCTCAGCTAATGTTGGGAAACGATCAATATTTGACGGATCATCATTTGGCGTCCCCTGATAGGTATATACTTTAGCATGTGCATTTTGAGCAGCAAAAATAGCTTCATTATTTTTTAGTACTGCTGCATTCGTTAATATTCCACCACCACCCTCCATTCCTTCATCACCAAGGACAAAAATAGCTCTACGTGCATCATCACGCCAATCAAAGTAGTGACTCACATCAATAACTGCACGACATAAATCTTCTTTATTACCAGCATGGTCAATTCCATCAATCTCTTTAAATGGCAATCTCGCTTGTAAGCTACTTTGACTAATACCAAGTCCAGTAAGGTAATTGCTTACCGTTTGATCAAACTTTGTATTGTCCCACGTTCCTTGTATTCCCAAAAATGTTGCTCTAAGTTGTGAAGGGCAGCTAGCTGAGGCCTTCTCAATAGCGATATCGATTTGTTGGCTAAGATCTGTCGATTCATCCGACATTGAACCACTAGTATCAATAATAATAACAATATCAAGTGCTATTGGACCGCTACCTGTCACTATCTGAGATAGATTACTCACATTCATCAAGGTAGAAGTTATATCTGAGGAAGCGAAACCATCTTTATTATTATCAAATTCAAAATTATTTTCAGTCATCATTATTTCCCTTTATATTTTATCATTCCTAATATCTATAGATATATAAAATTAAATTTAAATATATTATTTAACCAGCCTGTGATTAATACTGGAGTCATTATTATTACTTCATTTCTCACTTACAAGCCTCCTTAATTAATAGAAAGAACTTATCTTTTTTATTAGGTTAGAAATTAAATAAAAATTTGAAATAATTAATCAGTTTATTATTTGAATAATATAAAAAAATGTAGTTTTATGAGAAAACTGAAAGAAATAAAAGAGATGGGAAATAAATAACTAATTACTATTTCTAGTCATTCAATAAAATAATTATAAAAAAACTGGCGCCTTTCGGACGCCAGTTTTTATCAAGCTACTATAGTGAAATCAGTAATTACTTCTGATTACCACTTGAAAAGCCTGCATTTAACAGTTCAGCCAAGTTCGCTGTTGCTTCATCTGCGCTGACTTGTGGAGCTTCCACTACATCATTCAGATGACGACGACGAATACGTTCCTGATGGTAAGCAAAACCTGTACCAGCTGGAATCAGACGTCCAACAATAACGTTCTCTTTCAGACCGCGCAGTTCATCACGTTTACCTGCTACCGCAGCTTCTGTCAGTACGCGAGTTGTTTCTTGGAACGATGCTGCTGAGATAAAGGATTCTGTTGCCAGAGATGCTTTAGTAATACCCAACAAGTCACGAGCATAATTTGCTGTGATTTTACCATCGAGCTCAAGTTTACGGTTCGCAACTTTCACACGTGAGTACTCAATCTGCTCACCTTCGAGGAATTCAGAACTTCCTGCATCCGCGATAGTGACTTTACGCAGCATCTGACGCACGATAACTTCAATGTGTTTATCGTTTATCTTAACGCCTTGTAAGCGGTAAACTTCCTGAACTTCGTTAGTGATGTAACGAGTAACAGCATGAACACCACGTAGACGTAGAATATCATGCGGAGACTCTGGACCATCGGAAACTACGTCACCGCGTTCAACGATCTCACCTTCAAACACGTTGAGCTGACGCCATTTAGGGATCATCTCTTCGTACGGCTCAGAACCATCTAATGGAGTGATAACCAGACGACGCTTACCTTTGGTCTCTTTACCGAACGAGATTATCCCGCTGATTTCAGCAAGGATAGCAGGCTCTTTCGGACGACGAGCTTCAAACAAGTCAGCAACACGTGGTAGACCACCCGTGATATCTTTAGTACCCACAGATTCCTGTGGAATACGCGCTAAAGTATCACCCGCTTTGATAGCGATGCCATCATCTAACTGAACAATTGCTTTACCCGGTAAGAAGTACTGAGTAGGCATGTCTGTGTTAGGAATAAGAACATCATTACCATTTGCATCGATAACACGCAATGCAGGACGTAAATCCTTACCACTTGCTGTACGCTCAGCGCTATCCAGAACAACGATTGACGACAGACCTGTTAATTCATCAGTCTGGCGAGTCATTGACTGGCCATCAAGCATGTCAGAGAAACGGATAATACCGGTAACTTCACTGACAACTGGCATTGTATGCGGATCCCAGTTAGCAACGGTCTCGCCGCCAGCAACTGACGCGCCATCACCTTTAGTAAGGTGCGCACCATAAGGCACTTTGTAACTCTCTTTAGTACGACCGAATTCATCAATCAGACGCAATTCTGTATTACGAGAAGTAATAACCAGTTTACCTTCAGAGTTTGTTACATATTTCGCATTAAATAACTTCAGAGTACCGCTATTACGGACTTGAATGCTAGATTCTGCTGCCGCACGAGATGCCGCACCACCGATATGGAACGTACGCATCGTCAGCTGTGTACCTGGTTCACCGATTGACTGCGCGGCGATAACACCGATAGCTTCACCTTTATTAATGATATGACCACGAGCAAGGTCACGACCATAACAGTGAGCACACACACCAAAGTCAGTTTCACAACTTACAACAGAACGTACTTTAACGCTGTCAACCGAATTAGCTTCTAACAGGTCACACAGTTTTTCATGAAGTAGTGTATTACGAGGTACTAAGATATCTGCAGTACCTGGATTCAGGATATCTTCTGCAGTTACACGACCAAGTACACGTTCACGCAATGGTTCTTTAACGTCGCCACCCTCGATAACCGGAGTCATCAGGATACCTTCGTGAGTACCACAGTCGTCTTCAGTAACTACCAAGTCTTGTGCAACGTCAACTAAACGACGTGTCAAGTAACCGGAGTTTGCTGTTTTCAATGCTGTATCCGCAAGACCTTTACGAGCACCATGCGTAGAGATAAAGTACTGAAGAACGTTCAGACCTTCACGGAAGTTCGCCGTGATTGGTGTTTCGATGATTGAGCCATCCGGCTTAGCCATCAGACCACGCATACCTGCTAGCTGACGAATCTGAGCTGCAGAACCACGAGCACCGGAGTCGGCCATCATAAAGATACTGTTGAAAGAAACTTGTTGTTCTTCAATGCCATCACGGTTGATAACACTTTCAGTAGACAAGTTTTCCATCATCGCTTTAGCAACACGTTCGTTTGCTGCTGCCCAGATATCGATAACTTTGTTATAACGTTCGCCGGCTGTAACCAAACCAGACTGGAATTGTTCCTGAATTTCAGCAACTTCCGCTTCTGCTTCTGCGATAATTCCTGCTTTTTTCTCAGGAATAACCATGTCATCGATACCAACTGATGCACCAGAACGCGCAGCATAAGCAAAACCGGTATACATGATTTGGTCAGCAAAAATAACAGTCGGTTTCATACCGAGTACGCGGTAACAGGTATTTAGCATTTTAGAAATAGCTTTCTTACCTAGCGCTTGGTTAACCAGCTCAAAAGGTAGACCTTTTGGTACGATCATCCATAAAATCGCACGACCAACTGTGGTATCAACTAAACCAGTGTTAATCGTAATGTTACCTTCTGTATCTTTAACTTCTTCAGTAATACGAACTTTAACGCGAGCATGCAATGATGCATGACCTGAACGGTAAACACGCTCAGCTTCTTTAGGACCGGCTAATACCATGCCCTCGCCCTTCGCGTTTACGCAGTCACGAGTCATGTAGTAAAGACCCAATACAACGTCCTGTGAAGGAACGATGATAGGCTCACCACTTGCCGGTGACAGAATATTGTTTGTTGACATCATCAACGCACGTGCTTCTAACTGAGCTTCCAAAGTTAGAGGAACGTGTACCGCCATTTGGTCACCATCGAAGTCGGCGTTGTATGCCGCACAAACCAATGGGTGCAATTGGATAGCTTTACCTTCGATCAAAATTGGTTCGAAAGCTTGGATACCCAGACGGTGAAGTGTTGGTGCACGGTTCAGCATAACTGGGTGTTCGCGGATAACTTCATCCAAGATATCCCAAACAACCGCTTCTTCGCGCTCAACCATTTTCTTCGCAGCTTTAATGGTTGTTGCCAGACCACGTAATTCTAATTTGCCATAGATAAATGGTTTAAATAACTCAAGAGCCATTTTCTTAGGCAGACCGCACTGATGCAGACGTAGGTATGGACCTACGGTGATAACAGAACGACCTGAATAGTCAACACGCTTACCAAGTAAGTTCTGACGGAAACGACCTTGTTTACCTTTGATC
>NZ_JBQDNB010000040.1:0-29714 GCF_052096715.1 Providencia sp. | reverse complement strand
GGCATGTTTATATTAACGGTGTCGCTTTTATTCTTAGTACAGAAATAAGAGATATCTCAGACCCTAAATATAAAAACATGCAAATACGAGATCAAAAATACAACATACCAGTTACAAATAAGCCACAAAAACTTGCCGCGATGCAATCATTAATTTCTCGCTTACAAGGTCGTCCAAAGAATGAAATTCCCACTGAAAAAGGCATTTGTATTCCGAATGGCTTTATTCACGATGATGGGAAGTCGCACCAAGAAGAAATTTCGATGGTTTTTGAAAACCCTCAATTTTATTGGGCTACGGTGATGGATAACACCATAGAAAGTGAAAAAGAAAGTATGCTGGATAGAGCTGATGAAATTAAATCCGTGTTATCTCAGTATGGTGGAAAAACGTTACGTAAAGGTAACATTGGATATAACAATGTGGTGGGTGAAGAGTGGCTCACACTAGGAAACGACCCTCGTTCAGATAATCAGTCCGATAAGTTTTATTATTTTCAATATTATGCGAATGAAAAAAATATTGGTTACGTTCATCCATCGGTTAGTGTTTTGATGCATTCAACGAGTAAGGTGGTTCATTATACCGACGAACAGATGGTTGAAATATGGGATCGTATTTTGCAGTCCTTTAAAATTAGGCCGAACGCCTATTAGGTATTCTATGTAAATCAACTAAGTTGATAAATATTGAATATAAAAATTTACTCTAATAAGCTGATATTTATAGTCAAGATCCATCATTGCTATTCATAGGTATCTATTGCAGTGTATAATTATGGTAATAGATACCTTGCATAAGTATACGTTGGATTACCAAAACCATATTTAGCAGACACCCTGCTCTAAATGAATACACCGCTGAGTACAAAAAAATCAATATCGAAATAAAAACATTATAATTTAATAGGATAGCGTCTAAATCACGGCTTAACGTGTTGATACACCGGTTAAGTTGATTCTCTTAATTATATGTGTCCGGCCAAAATGTCCGCTTTTGATACAGAGCTGCCTGTCAGATTAAGTTTGGCTCTGTGCAATAGATATATCAGGTCAAATCTGAGCTAATTTATCTAACCCATTCTGATTATCATATTAATGTAGGGGCTAACTAAACTTATAGCCGATGCTCTAAACTATTTATTTTATCGCAAGAATAACAGTAATTTATAAATAGCAGGTATAAATCCGTTGGATCGAAGCCCTTAAATCGAGGTTATTCTAGCTATACTGTAATACCCCATTTGATTGAATAAATTAAATGAGTACACCTATGAGCACAACATGCAACCTTCCAAAAAATTAAATTAAATTCAATGAGATATCTAAAGAATCACGGTTCAATATGTCATACCAAGCTTTCCATATGCTCCGCCCATTTCTGCAACCACACCTTACATTCACGCTCATAGCTATATAAATCACACGTTCCTTCAATACCATTAGTATAAGCAGAACTTGGCAACCACGCTAAAAATTTCTTCAGTTCGTTATCGTCTAAATAGCGAGTACCTTTATTACTGGTTAGTTTAAACTTAGCTTGCTGCAAGCTCGATTTAGCCAACAATGCAGGATTAGCAAAATTATCATCAAAATACTCTAGACCGATTGAAAATTCATAGGCTGCCGATAGCTCGCGTAATACATTACCCGCTTGAACCTTAGCGCCTCGACCATCAATTTCACGCACAAGTTCAATGACATCTTTTCGAGTAACTTCATGTGCCATTCGTTCACCTAAGACACGAATAACATCAGCTTCAAGCATACGACGGACTTCTATTTGCCCTTTTTTCTTTCTTGCGCCTGCAATGTTTTTACCGTCTTTACCTTTACGATCTTCAATACGTTCAATTAAGTAAAGCTCAATAAGATCTTTAACTGTCAATTTCGTTTCTAGTGGTTCTAACTGAACTTGCTTTTGGTGCTGTTTTTCTTCTTTTAATTCTGTAGCTGGACATCGTCCTAATTGACGTAATTGTTTTAATTCTTGTAGCTTAACTCTCGCTTCACTCAACGATATTTGAGGAAAATTACCGATTTTTATCTGTACAAGTTTATGTGTAACTGGGCTACTATATTGATAAATAAATGTCTTAATACCAGTCACACCACAAAATACACGTAAACCTGTATTTTCGCCCGTATCAGACCTATCTTTGCTTTTAGGTTTCATCGTGTTAATAGTTTTCGTTGATAAGGGCTTTGTGAATAGATTTTGATTAATAAACGCTAACCATAAGATAATTAAAATTTTTAGTTAAAATGTAAGCTGATAGTTCCATTTTGCTCATTATATCATCAGCAACCTACACTTTTATATGAGATTCTGTGATATTTTATAAGACATCATGTTATTACATGAGACAATAAAGAAACACAGAATCAAACAAATTCAATAAGTTAAGATAGATAACCATATGACAGACAACCGGAACTTAGAATCACACACCCCAATGATGCAGCAGTATTTAAAACTAAAAGCACAACATTCAGACATACTACTGTTTTATCGTATGGGTGATTTTTACGAATTATTTTTTGATGATGCCAAAAAAGCATCACAGCTACTTGATATTACGCTAACTAAACGAGGTCAATCAGCAGGCCAGCCCATTCCGATGGCGGGGATCCCCTACCATGCAGCTGAAAATTATCTGGCTAAATTAGTCCAACAAGGTGAGTCCGTTGCTATCTGTGAACAAATTGGAGATCCTGCCACCAGCAAAGGTCCCGTTGAACGCCAAGTCGTACGTATTGTCACCCCCGGCACCATTACAGATGAAGCTTTATTAAATGAAAGACAAGACAACTTATTAGCAGCGATTTGGCAAGACGCTCAAGGCTATGGATTTGCCACTTTAGACATTACCTCAGGCCGTTTCATTATTAGCGAAATTGCCGATGAAGAAGCATTGCAAGCACAATTGCAGCGTACCCGCCCCGCTGAACTTCTCTATCCAGAAGACTTTGCGAGTATGCCATTAATAGAGCGCGGCAAAGGGTTGAGACGTCGACCATTATGGGAATATGAGCTCGATACGGCTAAACAACAGCTTGGCTTACAATTTGGCACCAAAGACTTAATTGGTTTTGGTGTAGAAAATGCAAATAGAGCCCTTAGAGCAGCGGGTTGTCTATTGCAATACGTCAAAGATACCCAGCGAACTTCACTGCCCCATATTCGTAGCATTATCATGGAAAAACAAAATGATAATGTCATTCTAGATGCGACCACACGTCGTAATTTGGAATTAACCCAAAATTTGGCAGGGGGAACAGAAAATACCCTCGCGTCAATATTAGACATGTGCGTAACCCCAATGGGTAGCCGCATGTTAAAGCGCTGGATCCATACACCGCTGCGTAATACTCAAATACTCAATAACCGCCAACAAGCTATCGGTGCCTTACAAGAACAGGGTTCTGAATTACAACCTTTCTTGCGCCAGATTGGCGACCTAGAGCGCGTTCTCGCACGTCTTGCACTACGTTCCGCTCGTCCTCGTGACCTAACTCGTATGCGTCATGCTTTTCAGCAATATCACGATATCCATCAAATTTTAGGCCAATCTAACAGCACCTACTTACAAGAATTACAAAGCCGCATTAGTCAATTTGATGAACTACAAGCATTACTTGAAAACGCAATTATTGATGCGCCACCGGTATTAATTCGAGACGGCGGTGTCATTGCGCCGGGCTACAACAGTGAATTAGATGAGTGGCGTGCACTGGCTGATGGTGCTACCGATTATCTTGATAAGCTGGAAATTCGTGAAAGAGAAAATTTAGGGATAGACACTTTAAAAGTCGGCTATAACGCCATACATGGCTACTATATTCAAGTCAGCCGAGGACAAAGTCACTTAACACCAATTCACTATGTACGTCGTCAAACATTGAAAAATGCTGAACGCTATATTATTCCTGAATTAAAAGAACATGAAGATAAGGTATTAACCTCAAAAGGAAAAGCATTAGCCATTGAAAAAGCGCTTTATGATGCCCTATTTGATATGCTGCTACCACATTTAGCCGCACTACAAACCAGCGCCGAAGCACTTGCTGAACTTGACGTGCTCGTTAATCTTGCCGAAAGAGCTGAAACGCTCGGTTACGCCTGCCCACAACTCACTGATAAGCCTGGCATTCAAATCACCGAAGGCCGTCATCCGGTGGTTGAACAAGTCCTTAGTGAACCGTTTATTTCTAATCCATTATCTTTATCGCCACAACGCCGCCTTTTGATCATTACAGGACCAAATATGGGGGGTAAAAGTACTTATATGCGTCAAACTGCATTGATTGCGCTATTGGCTTACATTGGTAGTTTTGTGCCAGCAAGCAAAGCTATTATTGGCCCTATTGACCGCATATTTACCCGCGTAGGTGCTTCTGACGATCTTGCCTCTGGGCGCTCAACGTTTATGGTCGAGATGACAGAAACCGCAAATATTTTGCACAATGCCACTGAACACAGTTTGGTATTGATGGATGAAATTGGTCGAGGAACATCAACTTATGATGGCCTATCGCTTGCTTGGGCTTGTGCTGAAAATTTAGTTAATCGTATCAAAGCGATGACTTTATTTGCTACTCACTATTTTGAATTAACCACCTTACCTGAAAAATTGGAAGGTGCTGTCAATATTCACCTCGATGCTATTGAGCACGGTGATACTATTGCCTTTATGCATAATGTCCAAGAAGGCGCAGCAAGTAAAAGCTATGGTTTAGCCGTTGCTTCACTTGCAGGTGTACCAAAAGAAGTCATAAAACGCGCAAAACAAAAACTCAAAGAACTCGAAATTATTTCTAGTAGTGCAAATACAAGCCATGTTGATAGCGCACAATTAAGTTTCTTAACCACCAAAGAAGAAGAGCCGTCTCCGGTAATCACCACTTTAGATGAAATTGATCCCGACAAGCTAACACCGCGCCAAGCGCTTGATTGGCTCTATCGTTTAAAGGAAATGAATAAGTAATATGGATGAGTACGCTGAATTATTAGCGCCAATCAGGCATTTTTTACACTGTGAAACGCCTGATTCATGGGTGTTTAAAGCTAGCCGTCCCGAAAACTTACCCATTATTTTAAAAGATCATCTTTTATGTGAGCTTAAAGCAGCCCAGAGTGCGATGTTTTTAATTCGAAAATATGCGGTAGATAAAGATAGCGCTGCGGTATTACTTGAATGGTTCAAACCTTATGAATCATTTGCTTATGACAAAATTGGTGACGTTAATACATTAAGAAATAAAAACCAGATCTCAAAACAAATACTCGCAAGAAAGCAGTCGGCCTATAGCCAAGATCTGATTGATAAAATGGTGTTATTAATTAAAGAAGAATTGCATCACTTTTACCAAGTGTTGGAGATTATGCATGAACGAAATATTCCCTATGACGGCATAACCGCTGGACGTTATGCCAAGGGACTATTTAGTCATATTAGTCCTCATGACCCAAGTACATTGGTTGATAAACTAATTATTGGTGCCTATATAGAAGCTCGATCCTGTGAACGATTTGCTAAATTAGCCCCATTTTTAGATGAGAAACTCGCTGATTTTTACACTTCGTTATTACGTTCAGAAGCGCGCCATTACCAAGATTATTTACAATTAGCGCAATTAATTAATAAGCAGGATATTACTGAGCGAGTGCATTATTTCGGGGTTATTGAAGCAGAATTAATTTCAGCACCTGACAGTGACTTTAAATTTCACAGTGGTGTGCCTATTGAAATTAATATCGGAAATTAGGCAATAAAATAAGTAAGATAAAGTAATTAAGTAAAAATAAGTCCCCGCAGTTAATATAACAACGGGGACTTTTAATTTCTAAAAAGCATCCTACAAATTGAATAATGATTCCAATGTTAATTCTTCATTATGCAATATGTCTTTCAGACGCCTTAAACCTTCAACCTGAATTTGTCGAACTCTTTCACGAGTGAGCCCAATTTCGCGCCCAACCTCTTCTAAAGTTTCAGCTTCATAACCTAAAAGCCCAAAACGACGTGCTAAAACTTCTCGTTGTTTTGGATTCAGTTCAAATAACCATTTAACAATATTATCTTTTAAATCATTGTCTTGAATTGTATTTTCTGGACCTGAGTCATTTTCATCAGATAAAATCTCAAGCAACGACTTTTCTGAATCCCCTGCAACTGGCGTATCAACCGAGGTGATACGTTCATTCAGACGCAACATACGGCTAACGTCTTCAACAGGTTTATCTAGCTGCTGTGCGATTTCCTCAGGACTCGGTTCATGATCTAACTTTTGAGCTAATTCACGAGCAGTTCGAAGGTAAATATTAAGTTCTTTTACGATATGAATTGGAAGACGAATAGTTCGGGTTTGATTCATGATCGCACGCTCGATGGTTTGACGTATCCACCAAGTTGCATAAGTCGAAAAACGAAATCCCTTTTCTGGATCGAATTTTTCGACAGCACGTATCAACCCAAGATTCCCTTCCTCAATCAAATCAAGTAAGGCAAGTCCTCGGTTATTATAACGACGAGATATTTTTACAACTAAACGAAGATTACTTTCTATCATACGCTGACGTGATGGAATATCACCGCGTAAGGCCCTTCGGGCATAGAAAACCTCTTCCTCAGCTGTCAAGAGCGGAGAGAATCCAATTTCACTGAGATAAATTTGGGTCGCATCCAAAACACGTAGAGTCGTGCTCTGGTGTAAATCCATTTCATCTTCTAGCTCAGAAATCAGATCCTCTTCTTTAAACTGACTCTCGTCAAAAGCATCATCCGCATTACTTTCATCGAGGTCATTGTATAACTCGTTAACTTTCAGTGAACTTTGGCTCATCAGTGACTCCTACCCTAGATAATGCGGACAGAATGTCAAAGCACTCTGCCCAGTTTATCGTTGCGGTAAGTAACGCAACGGGTTTACTGATTTTCCCTTGTAACGAATTTCAAAATGTAATCTGACTGAGCTTGTGCCAGTACTACCCATCGTCGCTATTTTTTGACCCTCAGTAACATCCTGTTGATCGCGCACCAGCAACGTATCGTTATGTGCGTAAGCACTTAAGTAGTCATCGTTATGCTTTATTATTATGAGATTTCCATATCCACGCAGTGCATTACCTGCATAAACGACTTTTCCTGGAGCAGAAGCAAGAACAGCTTGACCACGAGAACCTGCGATATCGACGCCCTTATTCCCGCCTTGTGCATCAGAGAAACCTTCAATCATTTTCCCATCAGCCGGCCAACGCCATTTTATTGACGAATTATTAGTGCTACTTGCTGCTGTTGAAGCAGTAGTCGTCGTGTTATTTGTTGTCGTTGAAACTTGCGTTGCAGGTTTCTTATTATTCGGCAACATTTTACCTGAAGTTTGACCACCACTATTTTCAGGATACTCATTAGTTGTTCGAAGATCAACCGCTTGCTGATGACTATTTGATGAATTTGAGGCGATTTGAGTGTTCGAGTTCACATTTGTGTTACCAATATTGATAACTTGCCCGACATTCAAACTATAAGGCTCTGCAATACCGTTTTTAGATGCTAACTCTCGGAAATCATTACCAGTTATATAAGCGATGTAAAATAAAGTATCACCGCGCTGAACGGTATAGCTATTACCGTTATAACTTCCTTTAGGAATACTGCCATAATCACGGTTATAGACAATGCGTCCATCAGTCGAGGTATTGATTTGGCTTGATGCCCTATTAACTGATTGAGTATTGCTCGACAAATTAGGCCGAGAAGAAGGCATTGCCGTACTCATACCCGTGTTCGACGTCGTATTAACGCTCGTTCTTTGAGCGGTCTGTTGGCTAGATTGCCCGTCATTCACACTCGAAATTGGCGCAGCAGTATGATATGGGGTTGAACACCCAGCTAATAAAACTCCACTAAATGAAAAGATCACTGCCCATCGAGCTCTGCTTATAGGGCTAACAATTTTCATGCATCTTCTCCCAAGAAGAAAAATCTGATGTGACATTTAAGCTCATGTCAGCAGCATAGAGATTCTTAAAATATTTTGCTTATTAAAGCAGAAATACAAAATAATGAACAAGTTAAATATATCAAAAATATAACAATTTGAGATTATGACTCAATAATTTAGCCAAATAGTTCAATTTAAGACAGCTAAAGTAGCATATTTAGACTAGTTTTGCTGCTGATGTGAGTTTGTTTAACTTTTAGGATTACTTTTTTTCGAGTTAAACCTAAAAATACGACAAACCCAAATAATGAGGATACGCTAGATTAAATCGCCAGCGATAAGAGGAACGAAACGTACTTTTTCAATCACATTACTGTGATAATCATTTCCGCGACGTGTAATCAATTTTAAAGCTTGCTCTTTATCGCCTACCGGTAAAACTAAACGACCACCGTCTTTCAGCTGATTTAGCAATAATTTAGGAATTTCATTCGGTGCAGCCGTTACAATAATGGCATCAAAAGGGCCTTTGGATTGCCATCCTTCCCACCCATCACCATGACGAGTCGAAACATTATGCAAATCAAGCTGTTTTAAACGACGCTTAGCCGTCCATTGTAAGCTTTTAACACGCTCAACAGAAAATACATGGTGGGCTAAATGCGCAAGTACGGCGGTTTGATATCCTGACCCAGTCCCAATTTCAAGCACTTGATCATTAGGCATTAATGCAAGTAATGCCGTCATTTTCGCAACAATATAAGGTTGAGAAATAGTTTGTCCATGACCAATAGGTAATGGAATATTATCATAGGCTTTATGAGATAGAGCTTCATCAACAAACCGTTCACGAGGAACTTGTGATATCGCATCTAATAGGCGCTCATCGTGAATTCCCTGTTGGCGCAGTTGTGCCAAAAGATCTTTCATGAGCCCTGTTTTCATTTTACCGTCACTCCTGATTTTCCCAGCCACTCTTCAATTAACGAATGCGCCTTATATGCCGTCAAATCGACTTGCAGTGGTGTGATTGAAACATAACCCTGTTGTACCGCTTCAAAGTCAGTACCCGGCCCTGCATCTCGAATTTCGCCAACAGGCCCCAGCCAATAGAGCATGTTACCTTTTGGATCTTCAAGATTATACACTTCTGATGCTGCATGGCGACTACCACAATGCGTCACTTTTATGCCCTTAATCTCGTCATAAGGCACATCAGGTACATTAATATTGAGAATATTGCCCGCACGCAACGGATTTTTCTGCAACATGGCTAAAATATCACAAGTGACTTTAGCGGCAGTTTCATAATGAATTTCACCATCTAACGAAACCGCAATAGAAGGCAATCCTAAATGACGCCCTTCCGTTGCCGCTGCCACCGTTCCCGAGTAAATAACATCATCGCCCAAATTAGGGCCACAGTTAATACCTGAAACCACAATGTCAGGTCGAGGGCGAACCACTTTATTCACACCAATATAAACGCAATCTGTTGGTGTTCCTTCTAAAACAGAAAGATCCCCATTGCTTAACGTTTGAATTTTAAGTGGTTTATCTAATGTCAATGCATTAGATGCACCGCTACGATTGCGATCAGGGGCGATCACCTGAACATGATAATGTTGACGTAGCGCCGCCGCTAATGTTTGAATTCCTGGTGCAGTAACACCGTCGTCATTACTCAATAAAATCTTTAGCATCGACACTGTCCTGATTGTCCTGACTGATAATTTCTCGCACTAAACTGGTTGCAAAACTGCCTGAATTTAGGAAAAAGTGCAATTTCAGCGTTGAGTCATCCAGCCATTCCCACTGTAAATTTTGTGGTTTTATGATTATGGCTCTTCTTGCAGGAGATACACGCTCACTTTTCATCAGTGCAAGAAAAGGCTGATAATTTTCCAAACACTGAGTTTCAAATGCTAAGGCATCATCCTGCGTACCCAACTCGCCGTCACCGGGTAGTGGTGCAGTGACACTGAGCTCAGATGATAACAAGCGTGCTTGAAGCGCCGGTAGTTCATCAGCGGTTGCAACAAACCAACTTCCTCGCCCTGTTAGCTGTAAAGCATCGCCTAATAATGCCTGCTGAGCAGTATTATTCTCAATACGTTCACTTGCAATATAATTAAACATTGCACTACGCGCAGCAGATAAATAAAAGCTACGTTTACTCCGTTCGCGAACCTGAATCTCTTGGTTTGCCCAACGAAGTGCTTGAATTAAATTTTGGCCACCACGACCAAAACGCTGTTCGCCAAAATAATTAGGAACACCTAATAAGGCGATTTTTTGTAGGCGTTGTTCAACATCATCAGGCACCGAAATATTGCGCAGCGTTATTTCAAACTGGTTTCCTTTCAAGGAACCAATACGCAATTTTCTTTTTTGCCTTGTTGTTGCAAGTACTCGGCAACCTTCTAGCTGCCACATAGAAAAGTCAGGCGTTTCTTTACCTGGCATCTGTAAACAAAACCATTGTTCAGTCACTGCATGCCTATCTTTTAGGCCAGCATAGCTAACTGATTTAGCAGAAATTTTAGCAAACTTTGCCAATTGCTCTGCAACAAAAGAGGTATTACAGCCGATTTTTTCGACGCGAACCATCACATGCTCGCCATCGCCATCAAGCTCAAAACCTAAATCTTCTTTTACAATAAAATCTTCAGGAATACTTTTCAGTGTACCTAAAGAGAGTGGTTTACCATGCAGGTACTGTACATTCATGAGTATCATTACTGTTGTCTTTAACTAATAAAACGACTGCCGCACAAGCAATCCCTTCTTTACGACCCACAAAACCAAGTTGCTCTGTTGTGGTCGCTTTGACGTTAACATCGTCCATGTGGCATTCAAGATCTTCAGCGATATTGACCCGCATCTGTGGAATATGTGGCAACATTTTAGGTGCTTGAGCCATAATTGTAATGTCAATATTGCCAATGCTATAGCCTTTTTCACGAACCCGACGAAATGCTTCTCTCAATAGTACACGGCTATCAGCCCCTTTATAAGCAGGGTCAGTATCTGGAAATAATTTTCCAATATCGCCAAGTGCAGCGGCACCTAGAATAGCGTCAGTCGCGGCGTGTAATACAACATCACCATCAGAATGTGCAAGTAGGCCTTGCTCATAAGGTACACGAACACCAGCGATAATAATCGGACCTTCACCACCAAATTTGTGCACATCAAAACCGTGTCCAATTCTCATTTTCTTTTCCTTATTATTTAATTCTTGAAAGATAAAATTCCGCTAGCGCTAAATCTTCAGGTTGCGTTATTTTTAAATTATCCGCTCTCCCTACTACCAATTTAGGCTGATAACCACAATATTCGAGCGCAGAAGCTTCATCAGTTATGATCGTTTTTTCTTTCAAGGCCTTGCTTAGACAGTCACGTAACAACAACAACGGAAAAAATTGTGGCGTCAATGCATGCCAAAGTGCTTCACGCTCAACAGTATGATCAATAAGCTGATCAATTTTCACACTTCGCTTCATCGTATCGCGAACAGGTGCTGCGAGTATGCCACCACAGCAATCTTTGTTAGTTGCTAATTGAATAATTTGGTTCAAATCATCTTGATGAAGACAAGGGCGAGCTGCATCATGTACTAACACCCAGCTATTGAGATAATCTGCATTTTTTGCTAGAAAATCTAAACCTGCCAGAACCGAATCCGCCCTTTCTTTACCACCAATAACCGTGATAATACGAGTCTCTTTTGCGATTTCAAGTTGCTGAAAACAATCATCTTCAGCACTCAGCACGACAATAATACATTGAATTAAAGGATTTAATAGCAGCGCATTAATCGTATGCTCAATAATTGTTTTACCTGCTATCTGCAAATATTGTTTAGGACAATCAGCATTCATCCGGCTACCGATACCCGCAGCAGGAATTAACGCGACAATGGGTGAGGCACCATGAGTTGTTGGATTTATCATTATTTATTTGAGTCTTACATCAGAAATTATTAGGCTAATGGGTATAGTTACAGGTAATACAATCTGGTATCAGGTCACTGGGATGAATTCTGGTTATTATTTTCTTTGACCATTCGATAGAATGATTCCCCAGGTTTTAACATACCTAATTCGCTTCGGGCTCGTTCTTCTATTGCATCTTGACCATCATTCAAATCATTGATTTCAGCAAATAGCTGCTCATTACGCATTTTTAGGCGTGAATTAACGATTTCTTGAGCGGCGACATCATCTTTGACGCGAACATAATCATGTATGCCATTTTTTCCTAGCCATAAGGAATACTGTAACCATGCTAATATTGCGATTAACAGTAACGTTAATTTGCCCATCTTGCCCCCTAAAATGATTTGCTAATCATCCCATAACTGAGCCCATGACGCTACTGTGATACAAATATTGTGGTAAAAAGTCAGAATAATTCAGGTAAGAATAGGTTATATATCATCCAATTTTATAATTAAATAAAAAAAGATGATATTTTTGCCCAATCAATAGGTGGCTTGAATGATATTTTTAAGAACGAGTAAATCCACTATTTGAGAAACAGAATCGATAACTGGGTTCAGTCCATCTATCTGTAATTCAGGATTTTCAGGCGTTTCATAGGGGGAATCAATACCAGTGAACTGCGTTATTTTTCCTTCTCTTGCCTGCTGATATAAACCTTTAGGATCACGCTGCTCACAAATTTCAATAGGGGTAGCAACATGCAATTCAAAAAATTGGTCTTGTTCGAATAAATCACGTACTTTTTGCCTATCAGCCTGATAAGGTGAAATAAATGCAGTAGCAACAACTAAACCTGCATCTACCATCAACTTTGCCACCTCACCTATCCTTCGAATATTTTCTTGTCTATCTGACTCACTAAAACCCAAATCGCCACATAATCCATGACGAATATTATCACCATCAAGTAAATAGGTTTTCACACCCATTAATGCTAATTGATGCTCAACGGCACCGGCGAGTGTTGATTTTCCTGAGCCTGATAGACCGGTAAACCATAACACTGCGCCTTTATATCCATTAGCAACCTCACGATGCTGGCGAGTCACAAGATGAGGATGCCAAACAATATTGTCATTTTTTTGTGTCATTGACGTTATTTCCCACCAAGTACATCACGCGCACCCCAATGCGGGAAATGTCGACGGATTAGCTGATTAAGTTCAATCTCAAACTCACTAAACGCACTTTTTTGTTCAAAGAGTTGTGTTTGTGTATCGCGTACCAGACCGGCGCCCACCGTCACATTGGTTAAACGATCGATTAAAATCATCCCTCCCGTTTCGGCATTACGTTGATAGTTCTCCAACAATAGTGGTTCATCAAATGAAAACTCGACTAAACCAATCCCATTTAACGGTAACTCTGTGGAAACCTTTTGAGTCAAATTATTCACATCCACTTGATATTGAATGTTTTCGACTTTTGCACGGCTACGTTTCCCCGCGATTTTAATATCTAGTTGTTGCCCTTGTACTAAAGGTTGCTCAGACATCCAAACGACATCAATTAATGCGTGCTGAGTACTTTGCAAGGATTCATCTTCAGCCACAATTAAATCACCACGGCTAATATCAATTTCATCGTCAAGTACCAAAGTAATCGCTTCCCCCGGTACAGCAAAATCTTGTGTACCCGAAAATGTGACTATTTGTTTGATTTTGGAAATTGATCCTGCGGGTAATATTTTAACCTTTTGTCCAACACGCAAGATCCCCGAGGACAATGTACCGCTGTAGCCTCTAAAATCTAAATTTGGTCGATTAACATATTGCACAGGGAAACGCAGAGCTTGTTCAGATGCATTTTGCTTCACTTGCACAGTTTCTAAAATATCAAGTAACGTTTCCCCCTGATACCAAGGCAACCTATCGCTTTTATCGACAATGTTATCGCCATCAAGAGCTGATATCGGTACAAACCACACATTCAATTCTACAGGCAGCTCGGTGACAAATTTTTGATAGTCTTGTTTGATTTTTTCAAAAGCTTCTTGGCTGTAATCCACCAAATCCATCTTATTCACTGCAACAATTAAATGGCGAATTCCGAGCAATGTACTAATAAAACTGTGACGACGAGTTTGCTCTTGTACTCCTTTTCGAGCATCGATCAACAAAATAGAAAGTGAGCAAGTTGATGCACCTGTCGCCATATTGCGCGTATATTGCTCATGTCCTGGGGTATCGGCGATAATAAACTTACGTTTTTCTGTTGAAAAATAGCGATAAGCCACATCAATAGTGATCCCTTGCTCACGTTCAGCCGCAAGACCATCCACTAGCAACGCTAAATCTAATTTTTCACCCTGAGTGCCAATGCGTTTACTGTCACTTTGCAGTACGGATAGCTGATCTTGATAAATTTGGCGGGTATCATGTAATAAGCGGCCTATGAGCGTGCTTTTACCATCATCCACATTTCCACAGGTGAGAAATCGTAGTAAACCTTTTTGTTGTTGAGCGAGTAAATAAGCCTCAACACCACCTTGTAGTTCAATTTGTTGTGCAATAGATTCGTTATAAGCAACTTGTGCCATGATTTTGCTCCCTATTCCTTTGATAACTCAATGCCCGCAAAGACTAAATACGCTTGATCATTAAAAGTACCCTTGGCGCTTTTTCAGCTCCATGGAAGCGGATTGGTCACTATCAATTAAACGCCCTTGGCGCTCACTTGTGGTTGAAATCAGCATTTCTTCAATAATTTCTGGCAGAGTTTGCGCATTTGACTCCACAGCTCCAGTGAGTGGCCAGCAGCCTAAAGTACGAAAACGCACTTTTTGCTTAGCGATCATTTCACCTGATTTCAAATCAATACGATCGTCATCGACCATCAATAAAGCACCATCGCGTTCAATTACAGGGCGCTCTTTAGCGAAATATAAAGGAACAATATCGATATTTTCTAAATAGATATATTGCCAAATATCTAGTTCTGTCCAATTAGACAATGGGAAAACGCGAATACTTTCCCCTTTATTAATTTGGCCATTATAGTTATGCCATAACTCAGGGCGCTGATTTTTAGGATCCCAACGATGAGACCTATCTCGAAACGAATAAATACGCTCTTTGGCTCGTGATTTTTCTTCATCACGACGCGCACCACCAAAAGCAGCATCAAAACCGTATTTATCTAACGCTTGCTTCAACCCTTCCGTTTTCATGATATCAGTGTGCTTAGCACTTCCGTGAATAAACGGGTTGATCCCCAATCTTTCCCCTTCCGGGTTACGGTGAATCAATAACTCAAAACCATATTTTCGCGCAGTCTCATCACGAAACTCATACATTTCACGAAATTTCCATCCTGTATCAACGTGCAATAATGGAAAGGGTAGCTTGCCGGGATAAAAGGCTTTACGCGCTAAATGCAACATCACAGATGAGTCTTTACCTATCGAATAAAGCATCACTGGGTTAGCAAATTCTGCGGCAACTTCTCGAATAATATGAATACTTTCGGCTTCTAATTGCTGTAAATGTGTCAATCGTTTCTCGTTCATGATGGCCTCCTTAATTAAGCCAATTCCAGCACGGCGCTGCGCCATCTGATGTCTTCAGTTTGTTGACCAAACCACGCAAGTTGATGATGTAATGCGGCGACCTCGCCAATAACGATTAATGCGGGAGCAGGGGCTTGCTGCGCTAATGTATCCAATTCATGAAGTTGCCCCGTCACCACC
The DNA here is from genome assembly GCF_052096715.1 of Providencia sp. Classification (NCBI taxonomy): domain Bacteria; kingdom Pseudomonadati; phylum Pseudomonadota; class Gammaproteobacteria; order Enterobacterales; family Morganellaceae; genus Providencia; species Providencia sp. Next base: position 14,073 of record NZ_JBQDNB010000040.1, on the reverse strand, counting down.
TTCTGGTTACGCCTTGTCCCGCAACCAATAACAGCAATAGGTGTTTCTCGATCACGACCAAAGTGAATCAATTGCTGACTAATATTCGCCGCCTTGACCGTTCCCATATAAATAGCAAGAGTTTGATTTCCGCGAGAAAGCGCCTGCCAATCTAATTCGGCACCCTCATCGCGACAGTGACCGGTAATGAAAGTGATGCTTTGAGAATGTTCACGATGAGTCAGCGGTATTCCCGCATAAGCAGTTGCACCAATTGCCGCCGTCACACCTGGCACCACTTGAAATGGAATACCTGCTTGAGCTGCAACTTGTAGCTCTTCCCCACCGCGCCCGAATACAAATGGGTCGCCACCTTTCAAGCGAACCACCTTTTTACCTTGCAGAGCATATTTAACGATCAATTCATTGGTTTCTTCTTGAGAAACCGAGTGATTACCCGCGCGTTTACCGACACAAACTTTGTCAGCATCACGACGAACCAGTTCTAATATCTCTTCGCTAACCAAGTGGTCGTATAAAACCACATCAGCACTTTGTAAGACGCGTAAGCCTTTTAAAGTTAACAAACCTGCATCACCGGGACCGGCGCCCACTAAAATAAGCTCTCCGCTGTTATCTTGCTGATAAAGCTGACGTTCTAGTTGCTGTTCGGCTGCGCCCAATTGCCCATTTTCAACCAATGAAGCAAAGTGGCCACTAAAGCTTTTTTCCCAGAAACGTTTTCTTTCTCGTAAATTAGTTAAGGACTCTTTCACCTTGCCACGCCAACGGCCGGCAATTTCAGCCATTTTGCCTAAAGATGTCGGCAGCATAGTTTCCAATTTTTCTCTAAGAAGACGCGCTAATACCGGGGCTGTTCCGCCAGAGGAAATTGCGACAATAACGGGAGAACGATCAATAATGGATGGCACAATAAACGAGCACAGCGGTTGATCATCAACGACGTTAGCAAAGATTTTTCGCTCATTTGCATCATGAAAAATTCTCTCATTCAATTTTCCATCATCCGTTGCAGCTATGACTAAATAAGCATCATTTAAATGATGTGATTGATAGTCATGTTGCAGCCAAATAAATTTCTGTTGTTGATATTCTTGCTGTAACTGTGGACACAGCTCTGGAGATACAATAACCAGTGCAGCATGAGCTTTCAGTAATAGCTCCGCCTTGCGAGCAGCCACAACACCACCGCCAATAAGTACGACTTTACGGGTTCGAAGATCCACAAATAACGGTAAGTAATCCATATTGCTCATCCATAGTTATATGCTGTTATATATTTTTTTTATAAGTTAATTGATTTGACTATATGGCCTGAAGAGGCCGGTTTGAAATGCCAAAAAATCATTACTTGTAACTCAAAAGCATAAGCAAATAAAAAATCATTAAGATCGGCTAAAAAACATTAAAATAGATAAAAAGAACAAACTAATATCAAATATCATCATTTCTTGATAATAAAAAAATCAATATAAAAAAAGAGATAACTTAATTTAGAAATACAACTATCTCTTTGTAATTAAACAAATATTATTAATGATATATAAATTAGTAGATCGCCTGTAACAATAACCCTATTACAGACTAATTTTCATGAAGGCCACATTCACGTTTCAAACCAAAGAAACGTGTATCTTCCTCACTCATTCCTGCTTCCCATTTTCGCGTCGTGTGGGTATCACCAACAGATAAATAACCTTGATCCCATAAAGGATGATAAGGCAATTGATGCTGCGTTAAATATTCATAAACTTGCTTATTATTCCAATCAATCACAGGTAACAATTTAAAAATACCACGTCCAATTCCCAGCACACAGAGAGATGCTCGACTTGCCGACTGCTCTCGTCTTAGCCCTGAAAACCAACTTTCGGCTTGTAATTCCTGTAACGCTCTATCCATCGGCTCTACTTTATTCAATTGATTGTAACGCTCAATTCCTTCTATTCCTTGAGTCCATAGTTGCCCATGAATCGCTTCTTGCCACGCAGGTGATAGCGTCGAGCGATATACTTTTAAATTTAGCTTTAACCTATCAGTCAGCTGCTCAATAAATTGATAAGTTTCTGGAAATAAATACCCCGTATCCGTTAGTATTACAGGAATATCAGGCATGACCTGCGTCACCATATGCAAAGTCAATGCAGCTTGAATACCAAAACTTGAACTCAACACAAACTCTGTCGGTAAATATTCAGCTGCCCACTCAATACGTTGTAGAGCACTCATCGATTCCAACTGCACATTGAATGCAGATAAATGTTGAATCTGCTGCTCTTTACTTAAATTTTGTATTTCAGCTAATTGAAGCCGAGTCATACCGCCTCCTTGACCTCATAAAAATCAACTGCGGAATTGAGCACAGGCTTCACAATACCGGAACGAATAACAAAATCGCCAAATCCTTCCTCTGCTTGCCGCTCTTTAGCCCAACGTCCGATGAGTTCGTCTAAAATAGATAAAATTTCTGCACTGGTAATATTTTCACGAAATAATCGAGGAATACGTGTTCCAATACGATTACCGCCTAAATGCAGGTTATACCTATCCATAGCTTTACCAACTAGCCCCACTTCTGCCAACATTGCGCGACCACAGCCATTTGGACAACCCGTAATACGTAGAACAATATGTTCATCCGCAACATGATGGAATGCCATTATTTTTTCGATATCGTCCGTAAAGGCAGGTAAAAAGCGCTCAGCCTCTGCCATTGCTAATGGACAAGTCGGAAATGATACGCAAGCCATTGAATTTTCACGTTGGTGACTAATACCATCACTCATTAATCCATGAGAACGCGCGATTTGTTCAATCAACGCTTTATCTTCTTCAGGCACACCCGCCACAATTAAATTTTGGTTTGCCGTTAAACGAAAATCCCCCTTATGAATACGAGCAATCTCTGCAACTCCAGTTTTTAGCGGCTTATCTTCCGTATCAATTAATCGACCATTTTCAATAAATAGAGTTAAATGCCAGCGATTATCAATACCTTTTAGCCAACCAATTTTGTCGCCACGATCAGTAAACTCATAAGGCTTGATAGGTTCAAAGATCACCCCAGAACGCCTTTCAACCTCAGCTTTAAATGTCTCAACACCAACACGCTCAAGGGTATATTTGGTTTTCGCATTTTTGCGTTCTGTTCTATTTCCCCAATCACGCTGCGTAGTCACAATCGCTTGTGCAATCGCTAATGTTTTATCCAATGGAATAAAACCAAACTCACTGGCTAGACGAGGGAATGTCGCCGTATCGGCATGAGTCATCGCCAACCCGCCCCCCACAAGGACGTTAAAGCCAATGAGTTCACCCTCTTTGGCAATAGCGATAAAATTCATATCGTTTGCATGAAGATCCACATCATTCAAAGGCGGGATCACCACCGTAGTTTTAAATTTACGAGGTAAATACGTTTGTCCGAGTATCGGCTCTTCATCCGTGGTCACGATTTTTTCTTTATCGAGCCATATCTCTGCATAGGCTGTAGTGCGAGGTAAAAGATGCTCAGAGATTTTTTTCGCCCATTCATACGCTTGCTGATGCAGTTCTGACTGAACAGGATTTGAAGTACAAAGCACATTACGGTTAACATCATTGGCGGTCGCTAAGGCATCCAGCCCAACATGGTTTAGCATTTGGTGAGCGGGTTTCACATCCCCTTTTAAAATCCCATGAAATTGGAATGTTTGTCGGTTAGTGATGCGAACACTGCCATATAATGTGTGTTCTGTTGCAAATTGGTCAATATCAAGCCATTGCTTAGGTGAAATAATTCCACCCGGCAAACGACAACGCAACATCATGGCATGACGTGGCTCTAATTTTTGCTCGACACGTTCTGCACGAATATCACGATCGTCTTGCTGATACATGCCATGAAAGCGGATCAATAAAAAATTGTCCCCCTCAAAGCCACCCGTTAAACCATTTTTCAAATCGTCTTTGATAGTGCCACGCAAATAATTACTATTTACTTTCATACGTTCACTATCGGCAAGTTTACCTTCGACAACTAAGGGCTTATCTTGTAAGGATTTTTCTTGTTCATTGCTCATTAATAAACATCCCTCTGATAACGGCGCGTCACACGCAGCTCACTTAAAAATTCATCAGCTTGCTCGCTATCCATGCTTCCATACTGACTGATGATATCCAATAAAGCCTGTTCTACATCTTTTGCCATACGGTTGGCATCACCACAGACGTAAATATGGGCGCCTTGTTCTAGCCAGTCCCACACCTCTTTACCTTGTTCCCGCAACTTATCTTGTACATAGATTTTTTGAGCCTGATCTCGTGACCAAGCGAGTGAAATGCGAGTTAGCAAACCATCTTTAACGTAGCGTTGCCACTCGACTTGATAGAGAAAATCATCAACAAAATGTGGATTACCAAAAAACAGCCAATTTTTACCCGTTGCGCCGTCGTTATCTCTTTGCTGTAAAAAGGCGCGAAAAGGCGCGATCCCCGTTCCTGGCCCTATCATGATAACGGGTTTAGATTCATCACTTGGCAAACGAAAATTATCATTGTGTTCAATGAAAACACGTAATTCATCACCTTCATTCAAGCGATCGGCTAAAAAGCCAGAAGCACCGCCAGTACGTGCTTTTCCATCAATGTCATAGCGAACAACACCGACAGTTGCATGTACTTCATCTTCTGACTCTGCTTGTGATGATGAAATTGAATATAAACGCGGCGTTAATGGGCGCAGGAGATCAACAAATTCTTGAGCCGTTGGTTGTGCCGCAGCTTGGCGAACCATATCCACAATCGGCATTGTTTGCGCATAATGTAAGATGGCTTTTTTATCGCTAATCAGTGCTAGAAGTGCATCATCCTTAGACAATTGCGCATATTTTTCGACAATAAGATGCGTATTTTGAGTTAACTCTAATTGGTAAATTAATGCATCACGTAAAGAATGACGTTGCTTGCCAATAAAAACGTCTTCATCGCCTTGTAACCACAATAATGCCACCAGCTCATCCACTAATGCTGGATCATTATCAAACCATACACCAAGTGAATCACCCGGTTGATAACGTAAGCCTGAATCACCCAAATCAATTTCAATATGCCTAACATCTTTTTGAGAATCACGACTGGTTATTTTTTGATTACTGAGTAATGACGCAGTTAACGGTGCAGTTTTACTATAAGGTGATGAATGAATTTCATTCACGCTCCCTGCTTGCGTCGTCAATAATTGGCTTGCACTTTGCGCCGGCACTCTTGCTTTTAGTATCTGAGTTAAATTATCGACCCACTCATCAGCAATAGTTTGATATTCTACATCTGCATCAATCCGCTCAAGCAATGACGTTGCACCTAACTGAGCGAGTTGATTGTCAAAATCTTTTCCTGCTTGGCAGAATTTTTCATAAGAAGAGTCACCAAGCGCAAAAATGGCGTAGCATGTTTCTGCTAAATTTGGCGCTTTCTTTGAATAAAGATATTTATACAAAGAAACAGCTTCTTCAGCAGGCTCCCCTTCACCTTGGGTCGACGCGACTATCACAAGCAACTTTTCTTTATCTATCTGTTTAAATTTATAGTCACCTGCATTTACCAAGTTAACGTTAATTTTTTCATTAATTAATCGCTCTCTAAGTTGTTCAGATAAACGGCGGGCATTACCTGTTTGCGAGGCTGAAATAATAGTGACCGTTTCTTCAGGTGCGATAGGTGCATTGGCAGCTGTATCAACGCTTGGCGTTTGATTTACCATTCCCCACAAATAACCCGACAACCAAGCTAGCTGATGAGATGAAAAATCATCTACCGCAGTCTGTAAACGCGTAAGTTGCTCTACCGATACAGGCAATGCTGATATCGGGGACTGTTTTTTCGTCATTATCCTTTAACCTCAGAATTACTCATCATTGAATATGATCCAAATAATTAAGTTGCATTAACCCGCAAGTTCCACCATCAACTTAAAAAATTTATAACTTGTTGTTTATTTTTTATCTTTAAAATTTAGGTTTTGGACAAACAGGTTATAACAACCCATGATATTGATATAAGACACTCTAGCCATATCTAATAGCTAAAAAGCCTAAAGACTATATTCGATGATTGATATCGATAAAAAAGGTTAGTAATAATTTGGCAAATAAAGATATTTTGAAGGGAAATTACCGTACAATGCGCTATTTATTATCAATGAGAAGACATTTATGAGCACAACAATCTATAAGGATTTCACTTTTGAAGCGGCGCACAAGCTTCCTCATGTTCCAGAAGGTCATAAGTGTGGTCGCCTCCATGGTCATTCTTTCATGGTACGTTTAGAAATTACAGGGGAAGTTGATGCCTATAGCGGTTGGATTATTGATTTTTCTGACGTCAAAAAAGTGTTTAAACCTATTTTAGAGCAACTCGATCACCATTATCTGAATGATATTACCGGACTTGAAAATCCAACCAGCGAAGTGCTTTCCCGTTGGATTTGGCTACAAACTAAACCTCTATTGCCACAATTAAGCGCAGTGACTGTCAAAGAAACCTGCACTGCGGGTTGTATCTATCGCGGTGAAAATTAAGTTTTAATGAAATAAGCTAATTCAAATATAAAACTATATTTTTCAAAATAAAAACCAATTTTTTCATTATAAAATCATTATTCTAAATAGTTCGAGTTATAGCAAGGCGGCAAGTGAAACTAAGCCCTAGGAGCATACATAAGTATGTGACTAGGGTTAGTAAACGCAGCCAACACAGCTATAGCTCGAAATATGACGAATAATATACATAGCCCTAGGAGCATACAATAAGTATGTAACTAGGGTTAGTAAACGCAGCCAACACAGCTATAGCTCGAAATATGACGAACAACAAGAATTAGGGGATAGCTAAATACTTATGCGTCTGAATTGATAGCCGCCAATTACGCTCAATACAGGTATCAATACACAATTTTGTCGCCGAGGCCTTTTGGCTAATTGGCTGTAGTGCAACTACAGGCGGAGTTTCTAGTGTTCTCATAGCCAGTAATTCATCTAGTGCTTGGATATCTTTTTCCCTTGCTACGGGGTGTTTTATTTCATTAGCTCGATTTACTGCCTGCTTTAATACTTTTAAGCCACCTTTCATACCCACTTTTGGAGAAACAGTCACCCATGTATTATCTGAGCATTGAATTGGATATGTCCCGCTGGTTTCTATTTGGCATTGATAGCCGTTTAATTCGAGCTCGTTCGTTAGCGGCGTTAAATCATAAATACAGGGTTCACCTCCCGTAATAACAATATGTTTAGCGCTATATTTTTTTTCTCTCATCAAATCTATCAATGTATTTGTATCTGACATTGCCCACTCATCGCTATCTAGCGTTTTTAATGCAATGTCGCCAAGTGTCGTTTCTTTACTTGGATCTTTTTCCCACGTCTGTTTTGTATCGCACCAACTACATCCCACAGGACAGCCTTGCAAACGAATAAAAACTGCCGGAACACCAGTAAAAACGCCTTCTCCCTGTAATGTTTGAAAGATTTCATTAATTGGGTATTTCATATCACGCCTAAAATAGTTAATAAGGGGCACATTATATTGCAGATATCTATCTCATGAACAAGGCACTTTGTGATAATGTAGCAACCTTGAGCTTAATAAAGTACGTCTAGTTCAATAAACGAAACCGAAACAATATTCGGTGCAATAACTAGCGCTAAGGCAAAGACAGGAAAAGATATGCAAAGTAGTGAACAAAATCAACTCAGAAAGGGACTGAGTGTCAGGCACATTCGCTTTATGGCTTTAGGGTCAGCGATCGGAACCGGTTTATTTTATGGTTCTGCATCTGCAATTCAAGCAGCAGGACCTGCAGTGTTGATTGCCTATATGGTCGGCGGTGCCGCTGTATTTATGGTAATGCGAGCTCTCGGTGAAATGGCGGTCCATAATCCAGTTCCAGGCTCTTTCTCCCATTATGCAAGCCATTACATGGGGCCATTAGCGGGCTTCTTAACAGGCTGGAATTATATTTTTGAAATGCTAGTCGTATGCTTAGCCGATATTACTGCTTTTGGTATGTATATGGGATTCTGGTTCCCTGATGTGGACCAATGGATATGGGTATTAAGTATTGTACTATTTATAGGCGCACTCAATTTATGCCATGTTAAAATTTTCGGTGAAATGGAGTTTTGGCTATCCATAATAAAAGTCAGCGCTATTATTGCCATGATCGTTGGCGGTGCTTTCTTAATGTTCTACGGATTTGGTAAAGAAACAGACCATGCCGTTGGCATTCAGAACCTCTGGCAACATGGTGGTTTCATGCCGAATGGTATTGAAGGCGTTATTGCCTCACTCGCCATCGTAATGTTTGCTTTTGGTGGTATTGAAGTTATTGGTATTACTGCTAGCGAAGCGCAAGATCCAGAAAAAACAATTCCTAAAGCCATTAATGCCGTACCAGTCCGTATTCTATTATTCTATGGATTAACCTTATTTATATTGATGTGTATTTATCCATGGAACCAAGTTGGTCAAAATGGTAGCCCATTTGTACAAATATTCTCCAGTCTAAATATTTCTTCTGCGGCGAATATCTTAAATGTTGTCGTTATAACCGCAGCCATTTCGGCCATTAACAGTGATATTTTTGGTGCAGGTCGAATGATGTATGGTATGGCGCAAGATAGACAAGCACCAAAAATATTTACTAAACTGACTCGCAATGGCGTGCCATGGGTTACTGTACTCGTAATGTCAGTTGTTATGCTGCTTGGCGTATATCTAAACTTTTTATTACCTGAGAAAATTTTCGTTATCATTGCGTCCATCGCAACCTTCGCGACAGTCTGGGTTTGGCTGATGATATTGCTTTCACAAGTTGCAATGCGTCGCCAAATGAGCAAAGAAGAAGTGAAAAAGCTAAAATTCCCGATTCCTTTTTGGCCTATCGGGCCTGCAATCACCATTGCATTTATGGTCTTTGTCATCGCACTATTAGGCTTTTTTAAAGATACGCAAATTGCGTTAATTGTCGGATTTGCTTGGGTGGCAATACTCAGCATCGCTTTCTTATTCATGAGAATATTTCAGAAAAATAAAAGTGAACAAAATTAAACTATTATCACGCTAGCAAAATAGTATTTAAACCATTTAAATGCCCTATATTAATAAAAATATGGGGCATTTTTTATTATTAATGCGCTAACGCTTGTTTAAGGTCAGCGACTAAATCATCAACATTTTCTAAGCCAATTGAGAGCCGAATAAGGCCATCACTGATCCCATATTGCTGTCTTTCTTCTGCAGAATAAGTCGAATGAGTCATACTCGCTGGATGTTGAGCCAATGATTCACAATCACCTAAACTTACAGCTCGAGAAAATAAATTAAGCTGATTTAAAAAGCGTTTACCTGCCTCAATCCCCCCCTTTAACTCAAACGCTATCATGCCACCTGCTAACCGCATTTGTTTTTTAACCAATTGATATTGCTCAAAGCTCTCAAGACCAGGATACATAACATGATCAACCTCTGGATGAGAGTCAAGATACTTAGCAACAAGCATGGCATTCTCAACAATACGATCCATCCGTATAGGGAGCGTTTTCATTCCCCTAAGAACTAAATTCGCATCATGAGGAGATAAACATGCCCCCGTCATATCCTTTAAGCCAACTAATCGAATCTGTTTTGCTATCTCTGCAGTCGTGACAGCAGCTCCCGCCATGACATCACCATGTCCATTCATATACTTAGTCAAAGAATGGAGCACGACATCAGCACCCAAAACGAGCGGTTTCTGGATGTAAGGCGTACAGTAAGTATTATCGACAACAACTATAATATTATGCTGATGCGCGATTTCGCTTACGACTTTGATATCGACTAAACGCATATTGGGATTTGCTGGAGATTCAAAAAAAATCATCTTCGTTTTGTCGGTTATTTGTTGTTCAACCTGATGAGGGTCACTCATATCAATATGGCGAACGTTAACACCAAAACGTGCAAGCCCATGATGGAAAAAAGCATAGGTACAACCATACACTGTCATATCAACTAAGAGCTCGTCTCCCGGATTTAGCAGTGACCAAAAAGTTGAAGTAATTGCGCCCATTCCTGACGAAAAAACGACAGCAGCCTCACCTTCTTCTAAATCCGCAATTCGTTTCTCCAACAAATTCAATGTAGGATTATTAATTCGGGTATAAATATATCCTTCCCTATCCCCACTGAAACATGCGGCCCCCTCTTCTACACTACTAAATACATAAGTAGATGTTTGATATATCGGTGATGCCAATGCGCCTAAATTTTCATTCTGACTATAATGACTATGTATTATTCGAGTTTCAAAAGCGCTTACTTTATCTAAATTCATACCACCTCCAAAAAATTACCGCTCCTTGGTCTGAGATAATCGAGAACCAACAATTTGTAATGTTCTTAAAACGGTACTAATTCCACGCAATGTATCTGGATCTTTTAATAAACTATATACTGAACGAAAATTATGGGATTTATCATCATAGACCGCTTCCATTTTTGCCATATTATAAGCGGTACTAAACTCCCAGACCGGGGTCAATGTATCCTCAAAAGCATTAGAGAGTTTTTCTACTGTACCTGCATCCAAAATATCGACCATATCAGATACTAAAGAAAGTAAATCAACGATATTATCTAAACGTTTCAACTGTAATAGTGGTGCAATTTTTTCGGCAAAATGTTCGCCTGATTCAGAGCTAAGTAACTCTATCAATTTTGTTTGCGGATTATCATTAGACATAATTATTTTCCTATTACACTAAACCACGAATAGCTGCCCAATAAATACCTCTATTGAAGCCATTTCTTAATAATCCACCTAACTTAGTTGGGGGGGTTGGGATCACGTCATGCTTATAATTATATTGCAGTGGCATACCTGAATATAATCCCATTTGTGCAACCGCCTGAACGCGTCCATCATAAATTGCAGCTGGATAACCATAAGTTATCTCACCGCAAATATTATCAGCAATAATAGCCGCCTGATTATGGCAGCTACCACCTGCCTTACTAATAGGAAGGTCGACTGTATCACCAATGACATAAACGCCATCAACACCATAAACTTGCATCGTTTCATGGTCGGTTGGTAGCCAACCCTCACCATTATTGTGTTCGCTTAGACCTGTATTAATAACCGCCTCAACTGCAGTAATTGGTGGTGTGCTAATTAAAATATCAAATGGTTGTTCATCACCTTCTTTTGAATACGCAATTTTTTTCTCCGGATCAACATTACTTAATGTAAACCCACGCTGCGCCTTAATATTTTTAATATTAAATATTTCTGGGATAACTTCACAAACAGGCTGTTGCATGAAGAGACAATTACGTAATAATTGAGATACCGTAGGGTAAGTATAAACAATCTCAATATTATCTCTTACCCGACGTTTACGTAAAAAATCATCCAACATCAACGTTGTTTCCATTGGTGCAATTCCACATTGATGAGGAACATTAGGTGTTTCTGGAAAAGATACAGTAATAAAAATCCGCCCTTTCTCAATTTTAGATAATTGATCTGCTAATTTTCGAGCAGGTTCATATGCATAAAAATGATTCCCGATCTCTTTCAACCCTTCAATTTTGTCAGGTCTTGGTACGCATCCTGTAGCGACAACCAAATAATCATAATTATACTTTTTACCCTTTATTGATTTAAGTTCTTTATTTTTAAAATCAAATAACTCGACTTTATCAATCACTAATTCAATCTCAGGGCGTAATAATGATTGTTCACTACGGCTCAACTCTTCTTTAAAGAAAAGATTAAAAGCCACATACATAAATGCAGGCTTATAATAATGCATAGGATTATCAGTAATTAACGTTATTTTTATTTTTTTAGAGAAAATATCTTTATTAAGTTTTCTTGCCAAAATATTGGCCAGCATTGTCCCACCGGTACCACCACCAACAATAACTATATTTATCATGATATTTCATCACCTTAACTTAATAAAATCACCAATAGAGCATGCACTTCCTCCTATAAATATAGGTTATTTTAAATAATAACCTATACAATAAATTGAATATAATTAGCTAAATAACAAGAAAAACTAATCACATTAAAATATAAAACCATCAGAATAAATAAACATAAAAATAATTATTTTAATTACTATTTCAAATAGAAACTGTATCACTGATTTATTTTATATATGAGTAATGACCCACTATTTTCCATTGAAATAAAACATCCTCAGAAACCTGACCATACCCAATGTTATGCATAATAAGATAGTTTTGGTTATTGGTAGATTTTATCGATGTCACAATACCAATATGAGGTCGACCATTATCCAAACGCCATGAAACTATATCCCCTGGAATATAATCTTTTGCATTTTGAGTAATAGGCTTATTCATTCCCTTTCGAGCAAAAAATATCTCTAAATTAGGTACACGCCGATGATCAATATTGGTATCTGGCTTATTTAGACCCCACATACGTTTACTTGGATATTGGCTGAAATTATTTTTTATGTCTTCATGCAAACGCTGCTGTAGGTCAATACCTAATTTACGATAACTACGGATAACTACATCAGAACAAACTCCGTAGTTTTCAGGTACATCGCCATTTGGATAAGTTATTTTTCTGTATGAAGAATCATACATGACGAGGCGAGGAAGCTGTTCTGCGTACTTAGCTAACTCAAGGCTTGTGTTGCCTATTGCATAGGAAGAACACAATAAAATAGTTAGCGAAAATAATAGTTTCAATCATTAATCCCCACAAATATTGATTATAAAATCTACAACAATTATGAAGAAAAATAAGGTGTTAAAATCCTAAATATTAAGCAAACTAAATTGTGTAATGATAGGATTATGATCAGAAGCATCGGTATTTAACACATGGCTATCGTTAGCTTGTAAGCCACGATAAAATAAATAATCTAAAGGCCGACCAAATGCTTTTGTACGCTGATCATCATTATAATTTATTTCTTTCAATCCAATGCTACGTACAAAACGCTTAAGCGCATTCACCCTTTGGCGACTCCAAGCATTAAAGTCTCCCGCTAGGATAACAGGGCCTACATGCTTTCCAATCTGCTCCCCAAGTTTGTTAAGTTGCCTTGTATAAACATCAACACCAAAACTAAAATTAATTGCATGAACATTCGCTACCATCAGCTGTTTCCCATTAGGAAGCGGGTAGACAGTAATCAAGGCCGATTTGGCCAAACGTAATAAGGGTTCTTTTTCACGTAAAGGACAACAATAGATAGGATGCGCAGTCGCAAGCGTCATCACGCCAGCAGGGTGAGGTGAAAAAGGCAATGCGGGAACCTGATCTGCAATTAATTTATGGAAAGCCGCAAAACTAACAAGCTCAGGAGACATTTGGGCCTCTTGTAGCAGTATTAATTTTTTATCTTTAATTAGCTCAGCTAAGACAATCTTCCAATTTGGCCGCTGTTGCTTATAAATATTCCAAATCACCACATCAAGAGTCTCGCCCGCAGCAAATAAAGGTAATCCAATCGGCAGCGACTCCCCTAACATATGTACAGCCATAGGTTGAATACGCTCAGCGGGCTGACCTGCTATATATCGAACAGAATAGGTTCTTTTCGCCACGTTTCGAGTTCCTACATAATGGAGATTTCAATTTTACTCTAGTTTTGACTTCACTCACTAGGTTGCAGTATATCAAACATAGCAGGTGATATCTTATGAAGTTGAGTCAAAGCTTTTAGTATTAAGAATGATATATTTAAACAATACTAAAGCTATAGTAAAAAAACCACTAACATCAAATTCATCAATCTGTAGGCTATTCAAAATTCAAATTTTTTTCGTCAGCCCCGAGCCTTTATTCAAGTGGAGCTGAGCCTTAATCACCGAAGGGTATCGATTTAATTTCGCATGGTTGTTTGCGTATTTTGATGGAGTCATTGTCAATGTTTAAACGGCCATCGACTCTCCCTCAGCGAAGGCTTGACTGTCTTTGCGGTATGTCCGCGATTCAACGTTCCCGCATCGGGTTGCTCAAACCCCAAACGCAAAAAAGCCACCCATTGGGTGGCTTTT
>NZ_JBQDNB010000039.1:0-35414 GCF_052096715.1 Providencia sp. | reverse complement strand
AGGTGACTAGGGTGAGTGAGCGTAGCTAACACGGCTACAAATTGAAGAATGAAGGGGATAGATGAATAAACGAATTATTTCCGTGATCCTCATGGCTATTTTAATTGCCATTAGCCTTTATTTTAAAGGCGACGATCTTCATGACAAAGAACAGGTCGAAAGGCCTATTTCTCCGCCTGAGCAGTCGATACGTAATGAAAATGCACAAGAAATTGATGCGCTAACACAGCAACGTAATGTGGTTAGCTATGTGCAGAAACATCAAAAATTGCCTGATTTTTATGTGACGAAAAAAGATGCAAGATTAGCGGGTTGGGATGCTAAAAAAGGCAATCTTTGCGAGGTATTACCGGGTAAAGCGATTGGTGGTGATAAATTTTTGAATCGTGAAAAGCGTTTGCCAATTTCACCTAATCGTCAATGGTTTGAGGCGGATATTAACTACCGTTGTGGTCATCGAGGTGCAGATCGCCTGATGTATTCCTCTGATGGGATGATTTTTGTCACATTAGATCATTACAAAAGCTTCCAGCAAGTGAACTAGAAGGTCATCAGCAATGAACCATAAAGTTGTTTTTGATTTTAATGAGATTAAAAGTATTGAAGATTTTTATGCTCAATTTCAACAACAGTTTTCGCTGCCAGCTTGGTTCGGACACAATCTTGATGCTTTGTGGGATATGGTTTCTGCGGGTATTGAATTGCCCGTCACCATCGTTTTTGCGCATATGACCTCAATACAGCGAATTGAATTCTCGAATATTATTGATGTGATGAATGACGCACAAGATATGTGGGAAAATGAATTTATTTTTGCCTTAGATATAACAAAAAACTCTAATAAATCCGCTCAAGACCTATGATACAGTTATATGTAATTCATTTATTTTGAACGGAACCTTTCTATGGGCAGTATCACATCTAACATTGGGCAATTTAACAATAAAAAATTTGTTATTGTGCATGGCTATACCGCATCCCCCGCTAAAAACTGGTTCCCTTGGCTTAAAGCTGAATTAGAGTCATTGGGTGCATTAGTGAATGTGCCTGAAATGCCAGAACCATTATCGCCTAATCCTCAAAAATGGCAGCAGCACTTGATTGATTTACCTATTGATATTGATAAAAATACGATATTGATTGGGCACAGTCTTGGTTGTGTAACAGTATTGAGATTTTTAGAGCAGTTAGCCGTACAAGGTAAAAAAGTCGGTGGCTATATCTTAGTTTCAGGCTTTGATAGTGAGCTGGAAACATTGCCAGAGTTAAAATCTCATACACCTAACAAATTAAATTATGCCGCATTAATTGGCATTGCAGATGAGCGAGTCTCAATCATCTCAACTAATGATGAAATTGTTTCTCCGCAATCATCGAAAGTACTCGCAGAGTCGCTACAAACTCAGGTCATTATGGAAGAGCAGGCTGGTCATTTTTTAGATAGAGAAGGGTATGTTGAGTTTCCTACGATTCTCTCGGTGATAAAAAATCGATTTTAATATCAAGAAACTCCCCTAAGCCAATATTTTGGCATAGGGGAATATCAATTAAGCGCTTTCAGATAGCTCTTTCAAATATTGGAATATTTGACGGAAAGCTTTAGGGGGCTTATTACCTTCACGCTCTTTTTTTGCATTACGTACTAGCACCCTAAGTTGCTGCCTATCCGTATGCGGGAACAATGCGACGACTTCTTCTATCACGTTATCGCCATTTTCGATTAAACGCATACGTAAATCTTCTAGTTTATGAAGATAAACAGCTTGCTGATTATGGCGATTCTTAAGTTTATCAAGTGCTTCAGTAATTGGATCTACATCACGAGAGCGCAGTAATTTACCAATAAACTGTAATTGACGGCGACGACCTTCACGGGTGATCCTTTGAGCTATTTCAATTGAATCAAGTAATTGGGTATCTAATGGAATACGCTCAAGCTCGTTTTTGCTTAAATCAACAAGCTCGGCTCCCAGTTTTTTGAGGATCTCAGCATCGCGTTTAATTTCGCTTTTGCTGACCCAAATAATTTCATCATCCTCTTCTTCTTGCGGCGCTGGGATATCATCCAGCCAGTCTTCAGGCTGTGTGGCCATATTGATTTTCCTTTTTACAAAACGTGGTCATGTAATTTACATGAGCGATTGCGTGTAATTTACATGACCTACTGAGTCACGAATGTTAACATTCTTATATTCATGATAGTTCAAATTACATGAGTGTAGGCCGTGGGGGATAACTTAGATCATATATTATTATATGTTCATTGAGATAGCTCTACTTACTGTTTATCTATAATTTGAATTTATTGGGCTATATTAAACCTATTGTAACTGGGAAAATGCCCTAATGACTACCTGACATTTACTTATCAGTGTAGAAAATGGCTTTTTTCCTCAATATTATTGGATTAAATGCATGAGTGTAACTGATCAAGTCAACGAACAACGTAAAAAATTAGAAGAAGCTGTCGCCCACGCATTGGAATTTGCCAAAAGTCGTTGTGATGCGGCAGAAGTTGCAGTAAACAAAAGTACCGGAATTAGTGTCAGTACTCGCCAAGGTGAAGTCGAAAATGTTGAGTTTAATAGTGATGGTGCTTTAGGGATCACCGTTTATCATCAACAACGCAAAGGAAGTGCCTCTTCAACGGATCTAAGCCATGATGCAATTGAGCGTACTGTACAGGCTGCGATTGATATTGCATGTTATACCTCACAAGATCCCTGTGCGGGAGTAGCAGATAAATCATTATTAGCGTTTGAAGCTCCGGATTTGAATCTATTCCAAGCGACTGAAGTATCACCTGAAGATGCTATAAAATTGGCTTCGCGAGCTGAAATGGCGGCATTGAATGCGGATCCTCGTATTATTAATACGGAAGGTGGTAGCTTTAACGGTCATTATGGGGTCAGAGTCTTTGGTAACTCCCATGGGATGCTGCAAAGCTATAGTTCTAGTCGCTATTCTATGTCCAGTTGTGTTATCGCAGAGCATGAAGGTGCGATGGAGCGTGATTATGCTTATACCATCGGTCGTAGCCTTAATGCACTTAAATCCCCTGAATGGGTGGGACAAGAATGCGCACGCCGTACATTGTCGCGCTTAGCGCCAAGAAAGCTCCCTACCATGAAGGCGCCAGTTATTTTTGCCTCTGAAGTGGCGACAGGATTATTTGGTCATTTAGTTGGTGCGATTAGCGGCAGCAGTATTTACCGTAAATCCTCTTTTTTGCTTGATAGCTTAGGTAAACAAATTTTGCCAAGCTGGTTAACAATTAACGAGCAGCCTCATTTGATGGGCGGCTTAGCCTCTTCACCTTTTGACAGTGAAGGTGTTCGCACTACTGAGCGCAATATTATTGAAAGCGGTGTATTGCAAACTTGGCTAATGACGAGTTACTCAGCTCGAAAACTCGGTCTACAAAGTACCGGTCATGCTGGTGGTATTCATAACTGGCGTATCGCTGGGCAAGGGCACTCTTTCGATGCATTGTTAAAGCAGATGGGAACAGGGCTAGTTGTCACTGAACTGATGGGACAGGGTGTGAGTGGTATCACGGGTGATTATTCTCGTGGTGCATCAGGCTTTTGGGTTGAAAACGGAGAAATCCAATATCCTGTCAGTGAAATTACAATCGCTGGTAATCTCAAGGATATGTGGGCAAATATGGTGACTATTGCCGACGATATTGAAACTCGCAGTAATATTCAATGTGGCTCGGTGTTACTTTCACAGATGAGTATTGCAGGGGAATAGATTCTCTTTGTTACTCTTCATAATATTTTTTAGCTAAAAAATTGCAATAAAAAAAGGCACTCATTGAGTGCCTGAAACATCTAGAAAACTTATTGGAGTTTCTTGGTTGAAACTTTTTTTATTAAGTCTTTTCTATTTTTATAAGCTCAAGGCTTTAGCGATGGAATTCACCAGCCGCTTCTGGCTGATAAATAATCTCTAATACTCTAACGCGAGTTGCAACACCATTTGGTAGTGCCCAACTAATTTCATCGTTAACGCGCAGACCTAACAGCGCTGCGCCGATTGGTGCCATCACTGATAGTTGCTCCGCACTATCTTTCAATGATGCTGGATAAACCAGCGTACGAGTACGTTCCTCATTACTAATTAGGTCAAGGAAACGGACGGTACTGTTCATTGTGACGACATCCGCAGGCATTTCCTGTGGGGTAACAATATCAGCACGGTCAAGTTCTTCATTCAGCGCATCTGCGACAGGCGTATCTGCATAAGCGGGTTGTTCCATTAGCGCATCTAAGCGTTCTGCATCTAAATCATTGATAATAATTGTTGGCTTTGTCATACCACACTCCAATAGAGACCTACAAAGCAAACACCCCCCACCCAAAAGGTAGGGGGTGTCGCTATAAATTAAGTTGTTTAAAATATTAGGCGCTATAAGCTTTAAAGGGAAGAGATCATGATCACGATCTCAGGCCTGTACCTGTAAAATCACGCATATTGATAAATTCATTAGTCATTTTTTGATTCAATTACTCTTCATCAAAACCACTATTGAATAGGTTAATTATTGCGGATAACGCCTGATCTTCATCTGGGCCGCTAACCTCTATATCAATTTTACTACCTTGTTCCGAGTCTAACATCAACATCGCAATAACGCTATCGGCCTCAGCCTCAATTTGGCTATTATTACGCAAAATAACCCTTGAGTTAAATTGTTTAACCAAATCATAAAGTAACATAGCAGGTCTTGCATGCATACCGAGCCGGTTTTTGAGCGTTATTGTCGCTTTTACGGTCATTACTTGCGTTTTTCTAGTGTTCTATGACGTGACTGGACGTTTTTACCTCTAGAGCGAAAGTAATCTGCTAACTGCTCTGCAACATAGACGGAGCGATGTTTTCCTCCCGTACAACCGATAGCGACAGTTAAATAGCTACGATTATTCGTTTCTAACATTGGTAGCCATAACTCGAGGTAACTGCGTGTTTGGTAAATAAAATTATGGACTTCAGTGTGCCTATCTAAGAAGGCCGCAACGGGGCGATCTAAACCAGTCATTGGGCGTAGTTTCGGGTCCCAATGTGGATTGGGCAAAAATCGTACATCAAAAACATAATCTGCATCAATCGGTATACCATGTTTGAAACCAAATGATTCAAACACCATGGTGAGCTCTCGTTCACGTTTGCCCATTAAACGCGTTCTAAGCATCTCAGCGAGTTCATGAACTGACATCTCTGAGGTATCAATGACCAAATCAGCTCTTGAGCGTAGCGGTTCTAGTAGCTCATTTTCTTCATCAATCGCACTTTCGAGTGATAAATTTTTGCTTGAAAGAGGATGTAATCGACGGGTATCACTATAACGGCGAATAAGCGTGTTACGATCAGCATCCAGAAACAATAGCTGTGGAGAGAAGGTTGGTGGTAATTTATCAATCGCTTCTTCGAAAATCTCTGGGTTATCAGGCATATTACGCACGTCAATGCTCACCGCCGCTGAAATATTACGTTCAGCGAGTGAATTAGCCAGTTCCGGTAGTAATACAACCGGTAGGTTATCCACACAGTAGAAACCCATATCTTCCAGCGCACGTAAGGCCACGGATTTTCCCGAACCGGAACGGCCGCTGACAATCATCAGCACCATGAGTACACTCCCTTCTGTTTCTTGATGAACTGTTTTTTTGATGATCGATAATTTAATGATCTATCCGCTTAATGATCATACGTTATTGAGTAAATTTAACTATTTAATCTATCGTCGTATCGACTCTTTTTTAACAGTATAAACCATAATAATTTCATTACGATATTACGATATCACGATAAGGCGTAAACTTATAACTTACTCAGTAATTATACTATACAGCTCATTATCACTTTGTGCAGAGCGCAAGCGTTTACACAGGGTTTTATCTGCAAGCTTTTTAGCGATAAGCGACAGTGTATGTAAATGTGTTTTACACTGATCTGATGGAACAAGTAATGCGAAAAGTAGATCAACGGGCTGATTATCAATCGCATCAAAAGCGATAGGCTCTTCTAAATGTAAAAAGACGCCAACAGCGCGTGCATTTTCACTTTCATTCAGTTTGCCATGCGGAATGGCAATTCCGCCACCAATACCTGTAGTACCGACTTTTTCTCTGGTTAATAATGCTTCAAATACCGTGTTTTCCGGTAATCCCAACTCAGCGGCAGCCAATTCGCTAATAATTTCTAATGCTCTTTTCTTACTTGTACACACTAAGTTATTACGTGTGCAGGCTGATGATAAAACAACGCTTAATTGGATTTCTATATCACTATTCATTTTATTATTCACTTAGGACTACAAAACCAGATGGTGTATACCACCATCTGGTTTGGAACATTCATCGGCTAGACCGTAACAATGGCCTAGACCCTATCAATGTATTAGTGTTGTCTCAGTTTTTCTTTGTGTTTAGTTAATTGGCGTGACAGTTTGTCAACCAGTAAGTCAATTGCTGCATACATGTCGTTTTCTTCCGCTGATGCATGAAGCTCGGCACCATTAACTTGCAGGGTCGCTTCAGCAATTTGCTGAACTTTTTCAACTTTCAGGACGACTTGAATATTGTTAATACGATCAAACAATTGCTCTAGTTTTTTGAGTTTTTTCTCAACAATTTCGCGCAATGCTGGGGTCAGTTCAATATTGTGTCCAGTAATCTGAAATTCCATACAACCTTCCTTATTTTATCAATTAAACCAGTTGTTTACGCTGATTTGACGGCGGAATAGATAACGATTCACGATACTTAGCAACAGTACGACGAGCAACTTGAATACCTTGTTCGGCAAGCATACTCGTCAATTTACTATCGCTCAATGGTTTTGCTGGATTTTCAGCAGCAACCAGTTTTTTCACCAAAGCTCGAATTGCCGTTGAGGAAGCTTCTCCTCCGGTGTCCGTGCTTACGTGGCTGGAGAAAAAATACTTCAACTCAAAAATACCTCTAGGACTATGGAGATACTTTTGAGTTGTTACTCTTGAGATTGTTGATTCATGCATGTCTACCTGATAAGCAATGTCTGCCAATATCATGGGTTTCATATATTCGTCACCGAGCTCAAAAAATTCTTGTTGTTGCTCAACAATACAGGTTGCTACTTTGAGTAGTGTCTCATGACGACTTTCAAGACTTTTTATCAACCATTTCGCATCTTGTAGATGACTGCGAATATACTGTGAGTCACCTTCACTTACATTATCATTTATTAATGAAGCATAGTGATGATTAATGCTTAGTTTAGGGATGCTATCTGTATTTAACTCAACTTGCCAGTGCCCATTATTTTTTTTCACCAGAACATCTGGAATGACGTATTCTGATTCTCCAGTATTGATGGATTGCCCAGGTTTTGGATTCAAGGTTAATATTAGGTCTATCGCAGTTTTGAGCGCATCTTCTTTTAGACGCGTCAATTTACTTAACTGGCGGAAATCGCGGTTTGCCAGTAACTCAATATGATTGCTAATAATCTGTTTGGCTTCTGATAATCCTTGAGTTTCTTTTGGGTAGAGCGAAAGCTGAATGAGTAGACACTCTTTCAAGTCTTGCGCTGCGACACCTAAAGGGTCGAAATGTTGAATGCGTTTTAGAACCGCAATAACTTCTTCTACGCTAATTTCAGGATTATCAATTCCTTCATGGATATCCGCTACCGTAGTGGTGAGATAGCCCGAATCATCAATGGAATCAATTATTGAAGTTGCAATTGCACGATCAGTATCAGTAAACGGTGTGAGTCCAGCTTGCCAGATGAGATAATCTTGTAATGTTTGAGTAGTTTCACCTTGATAAACGGGTAGTTCATCAAAGCTATAGTCACTGCTAGTGCCTGAAGGGGTTCCAGCGCTGTAGATTTCATCCCAATCTGCATCCAGCGGTAGCTCATCAGGCATATCATTTTTTTCTAATGCTTCTTTTGTATCTATTTCGCTGCTATCAGTGATGTGTTCTTGATTGTCATTCGGTGCGAGCTCATCTAATTCATCTTGTTCAAGCAAAGGATTCGTTTCAAGTGCTAGTTGAATTTCTTGTTGTAGCTCAAGTGTAGACAATTGTAACAGACGAATAGCCTGCTGCAATTGGGGGGTCATCGCGAGTTGTTGACTGACTCTGAGCTGCAAACTTTGCTTCATGAATGTGTTCTGCTCTCCGTTTTAATTTCAATCGTTTTAACATTTAGCTGATTTCTATCTTAGCAAAATCCTATCGTAAGATAAGCTTTAACTCTTTATAACCGGAAACCTTCACCTAAATATACGCGCTTAACTTGTTCATTTTCAAGGATCATTGCCGGTGTACCATGGGCAATTAAGTGGCCTTGACTGACAATATAAGCTCTTTCACACACATCAAGAGTTTCACGGACATTATGGTCAGTTATCAAAACACCAAGGCCATAGTCACGTAAATGTTGGATTATTTTCTTGATATCTAATACTGAAATAGGGTCAACACCAGCAAAAGGTTCATCCAATAGAATAAATTTCGGATTAGCTGCGAGTGCGCGGGCAATTTCTACTCGGCGACGTTCACCGCCAGACAGTGATTGACCCATGCTGTCTCGAAGGTGAGTAATACTGAACTCTTCCATGAGCTCTTCAGCTCTTTCTTTACGCTGCTGTGTGTTTAGGTCATGGCGAATTTCTAATACTGCCATTAGGTTATCATAAACACTGAGGCGGCGGAAAATAGACGCTTCTTGAGGAAGATAGCCAATGCCGCGACGAGCACGTTCGTGCAGTGGCAGTAAGCTGATATCTTCACCATCTATTAAAATTTTACCAGCATCCCGCTGAACAATACCGACCACCATGTAAAAGGTGGTTGTTTTACCGGCACCGTTTGGTCCAAGTAGACCTACAATTTCGCCGGATTTAACCTCAAGGCTAACATCTTCAACAACCTTGCGCTTTTTATAGGATTTAGCCAGATTCTCTGCGGTTAGTGTTGCCATAACGATTATTTACTCTTAGTCGTATTTGCTGATGAACTTGCCGCTGCTGGGGCTTTCTCTTGTAATTGTGCCGGCAATATTACGGTTGTTACACGTTTGCCTTTATCACTGAATGCTTCCATTTGCTGCGTTGGGACGACGTAAGTGATTTTATCGCCTTTGATATTGCTATCTAACTGCTCAAGATAAGCGTTGCCTGTTAGGGTAACGAGTTGTTTATCAACTTCATATCGCGCTTTTGCTGCATGACCTTTAATTGGTTTGCCATCATCTTGTAATTGATAAAAAGTGACAGGAGTACCGAAGGCTTCAATCACAATTTTATCAGAGTCACTGCTTGGACGAGTGACGACAACTTTATTGGCTTTTATGTCGATAGAACCTTGCTTGATCACAACGTCATCAGTGAAAGTCGTGATGTTTTTTTCTAGATCAAGGGATTGCTTGACCGAATTAATCGTCATTGGCTGCTGAGTGTCACTTTTAAGCGCCATAGCGGGTAGGCTAAGAGCCAAAATTGCACTGGCAATAGCTCCTTGAATAAAATACTGCTTAGTGGCTTGTTTCATTTTGTTGCTCTTCTGGTTGTAACACATAATGAGTTTTCACATCTTCGATTAATTCTGCAGTTTTGGTACGAAGATTTCCCTTCATTTTTAAACCGGTAGAATTGAGTCCTTGTCCAATAATGGTGACTTTATCGTCAGATGAAACGTCTTGTGTTGTCAAATTGACAACTGCACTTTCAGTTGTAATTCGTTGTAACTGTGATTCTTTCGTTAAGCTATTGACCTGAACATCACTATAAAGATAGAGCACATTATCTTTGGTTAAACGTGCTTTGAATGAGCTAATTGTCCACGTTGGTATGCCTGCGTCATTATAGGTTGTCAACACAGGCTTGGAAAACCATGTAATTTTGCTTTCTGTGTAGTTGTCAATTTTATCAGCGACAAGTTTATAAGATAAATCACCGGTCGGATTATAGACGAAAGTGACTGAATCATCAGTCTGATAATTAGGTTGACCATCATTTATTACACTACCTGTCATGTTTACCGCGTCGTTACCGGATAAATTCCAACCGATAAGCCCAAGGACAATCAGCGATAGAATAATAATTAACCACTTCTTCGAATTGCTCATAAATGATATCTATTCTTTAAATCGATAAGCCTTTAGCTTCTTCCAATTTATTTTGTGAAAGAAGAATGAGGTCACATAGTTCTCGAACGGCCCCTTTACCACCACTAATTTGAGTGACATAGTCAGCTTTAGGTAGTAATAACGGATGAGCATCTGCTACAGCGACGGATAGACCGACTTTTGCCATTACAGGCCAATCAATCAAGTCATCACCAATGTAGGCTATTTCTTCTTGAGTTAATTGTAGTGTATCTAACAGTTCGTGATACGCCAAAAGCTTATCGCTCTGTCCTTGGTAAAGATATGTAATACCCAATGTTTTGGCTCTATCTTCAAGAAGTTTAGCTTGTCTACCAGTAATAATAGCAACTTCAATCCCAGAGGTTAGCAAACAGCGAATACCATAGCCATCGCGTACATTGAATGCCTTGAGCTCTTCACCGTTATTACCCATATAAATCAAGCCGTCAGACATTACGCCATCAACGTCACAAATAAGCAGTTTAATTTTTGCTGCTTTTTCTATCACTACATTAGCGATAGGGCCGTAGCAGGTGTCTTTCATTATTCTTCCCTTTTAATACTCGTCATACTTTGCATTACAGCGTTGTTGGTTTCATTCAGCTACCCAAGTCGCATACTTTTGTATGCTTCTTGGGATATCTTTGCTTGCCGCCTAGCTGTAACACAAATTATTTAGAGTATATGGCTAATTTTTGCATTACAGCGTTGTTGGCTGCACTCAGTTATCATGAATAGAGCAATACAATAAATATTTATATTAGGCTTAATGTCATTATGCTAATTACACAACTCCAGCTTGGAGTAGGTCATGCATATGCAGTACACCGACCAATTTATTGTTTTCAGCAACCAATAAAGAGGTAACATGTTTGGATTGCATCAGATTTAGCGCTTCAACGGCTAGCATGCTGGGGGCGATTTTAATACCACCTGGGGTCATCAAGTCAGCAATTTTAGCATTATTTAGGTCAACGCCCATATCAAAGATACGGCGTAAATCTCCATCAGTAAAAATGCCTTCAATATTCATATTGTCATCGCAAATAACCGTCATACCTAATTTTTTACGCGTAATTTCAACGAGTGCTTCGCGTAGAGTTGCTGTTTTTGCAATGTAAGGTATATCTTCACCCGTGCTCATTAAATCACGAACGAGAAGTAAAAGTTTGCGTCCGAGTGCGCCACCCGGATGAGAAAGCGCGAAATCATCAGCCGTAAAACCACGAGCGGTGAGTAAGGCTATCGCTAAAGCATCACCCATGACGAGTGTCGCAGTGGTGCTTGTCGTTGGTGCCAATCCGAGTGGACAAGCCTCTTGTAACACCTTAATGCACAGGTGAACATCTGCATATTTACCCATATTACTTTCAGGGTTATTGGTCATGCAAATCAAGGGAACTTTAATACGTTTTAAGACTGGCAGTAAGGCCAGAATTTCACCAGACTCGCCGGAGTTAGATATCGCTAATACAATATCTTTATTTGTTATCATGCCGAGATCGCCATGGCTCGCCTCTCCCGGATGAACAAAAAATGACGGTGTTCCTGTACTGGCAAATGTTGCTGCAATTTTTCTACCTATGTGTCCCGATTTCCCCATTCCCATAACAACAACTTTTCCTTGGCAGGCAAATATTTGCTGACAAGCACGGTCAAAATCATTATTGATATATTGTTCGAGGTTGTTAAGGCCTTCGCGTTCGATATGGAGAACATCTTTACCTACTTGCTGAAAATCGAAGTTTGACATTTCTAGTTCCATGGGTAGCTTTTTAATTAATCGGATGAGCAAAATAGGATTGTATAACGAATACTTAGTATCAGTAAGTATTTTGTCTGCTAAGCTATCTTTAATGATATTTTCGAGCTTAAACGTTATTTTATTGTGAGTTAAAGAGGCTGTTAATCAGATAAATGTTATTTTATTAGCACCTAGAACCAAAAATCCTTTGATAAATTCGCGTATTCTCAATAAATAACCAAATAAGTGACAATAAACGCTATCTGTTGTTTTTACTTATAAATATAAGTTGATAATGAAGGTGTTTAACGGTTCTTTGTCTCTTTCATTTATATAAAATACGGTTGTAATATTAAAAAGTATATTCCAAACGTTATAATACGGTACGAGAAATCAAGATAATATATAAAACCTAGTTAAAACGACTAGGATATAAACGAACATCAACTATAAGTTAAATTTAGGCGTGATATTAGACGATTTTCGGTTTGTTTTTCTGTAAGATTCAAACTTACGAAAGATAAAATTAAACGCGATACGACGAGTTATCAGATAAATGCAAGCACAAACAGACAACTTAATTGAAGTACGAGATATGTCGTTTACTCGTGGTAATAGGCAAATATTTGAAAATATTAACCTATCGGTACCGCGTGGTAAAATTACGGCAATCATGGGGCCATCAGGAATTGGCAAAACCACATTGCTGCGTCTTATAGGTGGCCAGCTGCGTCCAAGCAAGGGCGAAATATGGTTTGATGGCGATAACATTCCTGCGCTATCACGCTCGAAGCTTTATCAGTCACGTAGAAAAATGAGCATGCTTTTTCAATCAGGCGCACTTTTTACGGATATGGATGTATTTAATAATGTCGCTTTTCCATTGCGTGAGCATACTGATTTACCGGAATCATTGATTCACACAACCGTAATGATGAAATTAGAAGCCGTGGGTTTACGTGGCGCAGCAAAACTGATGCCTTCTGAATTATCAGGTGGGATGGCGCGTCGTGCGGCTCTAGCGAGAGCTATCGCACTCGACCCTGATTTGATCATGTTCGATGAGCCATTTGTTGGACAAGACCCAATTACGATGGGCATTTTAGTTAAACTTATCGATGAATTAAACCAAGCTTTAGGTGTGACCTGTGTTGTCGTTTCCCATGATGTTCCTGAGGTACTGAGTATTGCTGATGAAGCCTATATTGTGGCCCAGCAACACGTTATTGCGAAGGGGACTGGGGATGAGTTACGTAATAACCAAGATCCTCGAGTGAGGCAATTCTTGGATGGTATCGCAGATGGTCCTGTTCCATTCCGTTTTCCCGCCAATGATTATCTGGCTGATTTATTAGGGTAAAATAAAATGATAATAAAGGCGATTGCTGCCTTCGGACATCGATGGATTGATATTTTTTCAGCTTTTGGCCGAGCTGGTTATATGTTATTCCGTTCACTGTTTGGCAAGCCTGAGATAAAAAAACAGTGGCCGTTGTTGATGAAGCAACTCTATGCTGTCGGCGTACAATCTTTGTTGATTATCGCTGTTTCTGGATTGTTTATCGGCATGGTTTTAGGCCTACAAGGCTACTTGGTGCTCACAACATTTAGCGCAGAAGCGAGCCTTGGTATGATGGTAGCGTTATCGCTATTACGTGAACTGGGCCCAGTGGTGACTGCTTTACTGTTTGCAGGGCGAGCGGGTTCAGCGTTGACCGCAGAAATTGGATTGATGAAAGCGACTGAACAGATTTCTAGCCTTGAAATGATGGCAGTTGATCCCTTAAGGCGTGTTATTGCACCAAGGTTTTGGGCGGGCTTTATTAGCATGCCATTGTTATCACTAATATTTGTGGCTGTAGGTATTTTAGGCGGTGCAATAGTTGGTGTGGATTGGAAAGGCATTGATGAGGGTTATTTTTGGGCATCAATGCAGTCTTCTATTGATTGGCGATTGGATTTAGTCAACTGTGTTATCAAAAGCTTAGTTTTCGCCTTTACGGTAACTTGGATAGCACTATTTAATGGTTATGATGCGGTGCCGACCTCTGAGGGGATTAGCCAAGCAACCACTAGAACGGTTGTTCATGCATCATTATCGGTTCTAGGATTAGATTTCATACTTACAGCTCTGATGTTCGGGAACTAAGTCATGCAAAGTAAAAAAAGTGAAATATGGGTAGGTTGTTTTATGTTGCTGGCGATAGCCGCAATTATCTTTTTATGTTTAAAAGTCGCTGATCTGAAATCGATTGGTAGCCAACCGACTTATCAAGTATCAGCTTCTTTTGAAAATATTGGTGGGCTAAAAGAAGGGTCTCCTGTGAAAGTTGGGGGTGTCGTCGTTGGTCGAGTTTCGAGTATTGTGTTAAATAAAGACAACTATGTGCCTGATGTCAAAATTGATTTGTTACGTGAGTACGACAATATTCCTGATTCGAGCTCACTTTCGATTAGAACATCGGGCTTATTGGGCGAACAATATATTGCGATGAATATTGGCCCTTCAGGCGAAGAATTAGGTATTGCCACCTTAAAAGATGGCGGTCGTCTAGAAGATACTAAACCTGCAATGGTGTTAGAAGATTTAATCGGACAGTTTTTGTATAAAAGTGGCGATAGCCAAGGCTCAGAACCTGCATCACATTGATTTGATGTTCCCTATGGACACTAAAGGAATGAATTATGTTTAAACGTTTAATGATGGTTGCAATGTTGGTTATTGCGCCTTTTGCAATGGCAATTGATCAAACGAACCCTTATAAATTAATGGATGAAGCTGCCGATAAAACTTTTACTCGCTTAAAAGTAGAGCAAGCTAAAATTAAGCAAGATCCTGACTATTTAAGGACGATTGTTCGTGAAGAGTTACTGCCTTATGTGCAAATAAAATATGCGGGCGCTTTAGTGTTAGGGACGTACTATAAAGGCGCTACGCCTGCACAGCGAGATGCTTATTTCAATGCTTTTGAAAATTATCTAGAGCAAGGATATGGTCAAGCACTTGCCATGTACCATGGTCAAACTTATGAGATTGCGCCAGAACAGCCACTTGGTGATAAAAATATCGTTGCTATCCGTGTGACGATCACCGATAACAATGGTCGCCCACCTGTTCGTCTTGATTTCCAATGGCGTAAAAATAGTAAAACCGGTTACTGGCAAGCATATGACATGATTGCCGAAGGCATCAGTATGATCACGACCAAACAAAATGAGTGGGGTGATATCCTTCGTAAGCAAGGTATTGATGGCTTGACCAAACAGCTAGAAATTAGCGCTAAAACACCGATTACTTTAGAAGAGAGCAAGTAGTATGAGTCAGCGATTAGCATGGGAGCAAACTGAGACAACTTTGTTTTTATCGGGGACACTCGATAGAGATTCATTACTCTCGTTTTGGGATAAAAGGCAACCATTGCTAAATAGCATTGAAAAAATTGATGTTTCTGGCTTAGTGCATGTGGATTCCACTGGACTTGCGATGCTCGTTCGCCTTAAAGGTGAAATTGTCGAGAAATCACAAAGTGTAAATATTATTGGCGTTAGCGATAACTTAAATACATTGATTGAACTTTACGGTGTCAAAGCTTTGCTTTTAAATTAAGTCAATTTATGTAAAAAATAGCGCCTCTGCGTATATTTATGCGTCAGAGGCGTTTTCTTTGGTTTAAGAGTTCAGCGGGATGCTTTAGGATAGATGTCTATATAACCCTGTCACGAATAATCATAAAATTGAGTCATTATGGAAATCAACGAAATTAAGCAAGTACTGATGGATAAGTTATCTTTAGATGATGCTATCGTCACTGGCGATGGTAGCCATTTTCAGGTTATTGCCATTGGTGCTATGTTCGACGGCATGAGCCGTGTTAAACAACAGCAAGCTGTCTATGCACCCTTGATGGAATATATTGCAGATAATCGCATTCATGCGCTTTCAATCAAAGCTTATACGCCAGCTCAATGGGAACGTGATCGCAAGTTAAATGGTTTTTGATCTTAAAAATCAAGCGAACAGTATATAAAATTCGACACACGAGAATACTTGAATGGATAAGTTTTTAGTTAAAGGGCCAACTCGGCTTGAAGGTGAGGTGACCATATCTGGCGCAAAAAATGCGGCATTACCAATCCTGTTCGCTGCGCTACTGGCAGAAGAACCTGTAGAAATACAGAATGTTCCTCATCTTAGAGACATCGATACAACGATTAAATTACTTAATCAGCTAGGCACTAAAGTTGAGCGTAATGGCTCCGTGTATGTTGATGCACGTAACGTAACAAATACTTGTGCGCCTTATGATCTAGTGAAAACCATGCGTGCTTCGATTTGGGCATTAGCGCCATTGGTTGCACGTTTTGGTCACGGTGAAGTTTCTTTACCGGGGGGCTGCGCTATCGGTGCGCGTCCTGTTGATCTACATATCTCAGGCTTAGAGCAGCTTGGTGCTAACATCGTACTTGAAGATGGTTATGTTAAAGCAACGGTTAATGGACGCTTAAAAGGCGCTTGTATTGTGATGGACAAAGTGAGCGTAGGTGCTACTGTGACTATCATGACAGCAGCAACGCTTGCTGAAGGTACTACGACGATTGAGAACGCGGCTCGCGAACCTGAAATTGAAGACACTGCTAATTTCTTAAATACGCTAGGTGCAAAAATTACAGGTGCGGGCACAGATCGTATCGTGATTGAAGGTGTTGAGCGTTTAGGCGGCGGTACTTACCGTGTATTGCCTGATCGTATTGAAACAGGCACGTTCTTAATTGCTGCAGCAGTATCAAAAGGAAAAGTAATTTGTCGTAATGCTTGCCCTGATACCTTAGACGCTGTTTTGGCTAAATTGCGAGAGGCCGGCGCTAAGATAGAAACAGGTGAAGATTGGATTAGTTTAGATATGGAAGGTAAACGCCCTAAAGCTGTTACTTTACGTACTGCGCCACATCCAGGTTTTCCGACAGACATGCAAGCGCAATTTAGCTTGTTGAATTTAGTTGCTGAAGGTGCAGGTATGATAACGGAAACTATTTTTGAAAACCGTTTCATGCATATTCCTGAACTTATCCGCATGGGTGCTCACGCTGAAATTGAAAGTAATACTGTGCTTTGCCATGGTGTTGAAAAGCTGACAAGTGCGCAAGTGATGGCGACAGACTTACGCGCATCTGCAAGTCTAGTGATTGCGGGTTGTATTGCTGAAGGCACAACAACAGTAGATCGTATTTATCATATTGATCGTGGATATGAACATATTGAAGATAAACTGCGTGGTTTAGGTGCAGATATTCAACGTGTGCATTCCGAAGACTAATTGAATCTGTGTCGCGAACTGAGTTGTATTATTTCGTTGTGATATAACACGATGTAATAATGTGGTCGCACAGTAAGAATAGATAAAAAGGTTGTTCAATCAGTAAGTTGAACAACCTTTTTTAATTGAATATTAACCCGCTTGTCCGTCAGGGATCTCTTCAATAACGACATCAATATTTTTGATGTCCCCTTCACGTAACACTTGAACTGATACTTTGCTGCCTGGGCGTATTTCGGCAACAAGATCCATTGTTTCAGCGGCAGAGATAGCTGGTTTTCCATCTACAGAAAGAATAATGTCGCCTTGGACAATACCAGATTTGTCGGCAGGGCCATTCGGTGAGACTTGGAAAACACGTAAGCCTTGTATTTGACTTATATTGTTATTATTAGACCTGATTTGAGGTAATTCACGAGCTGTGATACCAATATAACCACGAATAACGCGACCATCACGGATAAGTTTTTCCATGATTTTAGTGGCGAGTGCGGTAGGGATAGCAAAGCTTAAACCCTCCGAGTTTACGCCTTGCCCTGCTGTAAACGATAGCGTGTTAATACCGACTAATTCACCTTCTGTATTAATTAATGCGCCACCTGAATTTCCTGAGTTAATTGAAGCATCTGTTTGTAGAAAATTTTGTCTGCGAGTGGAGCTAAGGCCGACACGGCCAGTCGCACTAATGATCCCTTGAGTCACTGTCTGGCCAATATTATAAGGATTACCAATAGCGAGAACGACATCACCTACATGGGTAATTCGTTGGGTATTAATTGGGATAACAGGCAGATTTTCAGCTTCAATTTTCAGAACAGCAAGATCTGTCAAGGTATCTGACCCAACAAGAAGTGCATCAAAAATAGCGCCATCTTGTAGAGCCACTAAGATTTGGTCTGGATTATCCACCACGTGTTTATTGGTGATGATATAGCCGTTGGGGCCCATAATGACTCCAGAACCGAGAGATTTGAGTTCGCGGCCTGATTGGGAAAAACTGCCTTTAGAGCTACTGTAGACGTAGACAACAGCAGGGGCAGCACGGCGCACGGCTTTATTATAACTGATAGGTTCACTATTGGTCTTACCATAAAGTAAGTCTTCTAGGCCTTGAGGGCGCAATGAAGGTACCGCAACGATGATAATCAAGGCGGCGAGTAGTCCTAGCATGGCTGACAATAATAGTTTTTTAACCATATCAGTTTTTAATCATATGTGTTTGCTAAACATATTCGTCTTTTACTTTAGAATATCGAATATTAAGCTATTTTAGGTAAGTGTCTTGAGCATAACATAAAAAAACAGGTACAGCAGAGAGATACTGTACCTGTTTTATTGGTTTCAGAACGATTTTTGACGAATTAGTTTCTCATCAACAAATATAAGGTTTCACCATCACGTAAAACTTTCATGGCAAGTACCGGCGGTTTTGCGTCGATGATCTTGCGAAATTGGTCGATAGTTTCAACACGTGAATCATTCACACCAAAAATTAAATCGCCTTTGACTAAGCCAATTGCAGCTGCGGGGGATTTCGGTGCAACGCTATCAACTTGAACACCTTTGGTGTTACTGACGGTAGCATTCGAAATTGTCGCCCCAAGTAGTGATTCACTTAGTTTTTCTGCTTTGGTCGTTTCACCTTCGTCGTTAACTAAAACCACTTTAACATCCATTGGCTTACCTGAACGGATTAGGCCAAGTGTGATTTCTTTACCGACTTCGCTAGTCCCAATTTTAGCTCTTAATTCAGCGAAACTATTGATTCGTTTGCCATCAACAGAAACTAAAACGTCACCCGATTTAATACCTGCTTTTGCCGCTGAAGATTTTGGCAATACTTCACTTACAAATGCACCGCGTTGAGCATCGATGTTAAAGGCTTTTGCGATATCAGAGGTCATTTCAGCCCCTTTAATACCGAGAATGCCGCGTTTAACTTCTCCGTGCTTAATTAATTGTTCACTCAGGTTTTTAGCCATGTTACTTGGAATGGCGAAACCAATACCGATATTGCCGCCACCTGGGGCTAAAATAGCAGTATTAATACCAATTAATTCACCATTTAAGTTAACCAACGCACCGCCTGAGTTACCACGGTTGATTGATGCATCTGTTTGAATAAAGTTTTCAAGGCCTTCCAGATTTAATCCGCTACGACCTAAAGCAGAAATAATCCCTGATGTTGCTGTTTGGCCTAACCCAAATGGATTACCTACAGCGACAGCAAAATCACCAACACGCAGTTTGTCTGAATCCGCCATACTGACTGCGGTTAGATTTTTAATATCTTTTGCATTTGAAATTTTCAGTAATGCGATATCTGTTTGTGAATCTTTACCGATAAGTTTTACATCAATTTCACGCCCATCGTTGAGCTGAATTTGAATTTTATCTGCACCATCAATAACGTGATTGTTGGTTAAAATATAACCTTGTTGTGCATCAATAATAACCCCAGAACCGAGACCTTCAAATGGGCGAACGCTTTGTTGTTGCTGTGGTGCATTCGGGCCAAAGAAGAATTTAAGTTCTTCAGGAATTTGTTGATTCTGTACACGAGTACCAGAAACATGAATATTGACGACAGCAGGCAGTACTTTTTCAAGCATAGGTGCCAAACTTGGCATATTTTGGCTTTGTGCAGTTGCGGGTAATGTCGCAGGTAATGCCGCGCTACTGATCGCAGGGATCGTTGACAGGCTTAGCCCTAGGCTCATTGCAACAGCAGTAAGAAAGAAATTTTTTCTTTTCATCATTCCGTAGATTCTCTCAAGAATAGAATATTAATAAATAGTGTATGCAACTAAGTTATTGCCACTAGGAGCCGAGACATTGGCTGGTATCATATTTAATTTTACTGATGACTATGACCACAGATTATGCGCAAAAGTTCCCTGAACAGATAGGCTCTATCCATTCTTTTACATCTATTTACATGTTATTTAAGTGAAACTTTAACTTCTATACAGTATTGAAATAAATCAAAATATTTAAGACGAAAGGATATTTTGTTCAATGTTGTTTATTGATGAATTTATAGAATAAGGCTCGGGTGATTGGGTTGAATTGAGGTGTTTTTATCAAAATTACCAGTAAGCGTTGGTTTAACAACCTTACTGGTGATTTGAAATGGATATTATTTTTCTTTTTCTTCTACTGGACGAAATAAACCCGATGCGCCCTCAGAATAATCCCTTGGTGGCATTTTAACAGGAGCTTGATCATTATCCGCTTCCGATTCCGTTAAACGGTAATTAAATGGGTTATCTTGTGCCGGCATATCAGGCATTAGTTCAGAAGAGCTTTGCGCCATATGCTTATACAGCTGGCGGTAATCCCGTGCCATATTATCGAGTAACTCTGCGCTGCGAGCAAAATGGCCGACGAGTTCTTTACGGTATTCTTCTAGTTCAGTGCTTTTCTTGTCTAACTCAGCTTGCGCTGTTTTTTGTTGACGAAGTTTTGGATTGCCATAACGAACAACCAATGCGCCGATAATAAAACCAACAACTAATCCTATTAGTGCATACTCCCAAGTCATGCTAACTCCTTAATTTACTTCAATGTTCGCAGATATTAAGTTTAGCTACCCTAATGATACCTTAACACTATATCTTGAAATTATACCTTAAAACTATACCTCAGATAAATCAAAGTTGCATGTAGGCTTCAAGTAAAGCTATCTCATTGAGTATCATATATAAAGTATGTGACTTAGAGCACAAATTAATGTCATCAATGTAACGGATGCTATACAACTTAATAGAGGGCAGGAATACATCAGTTAATAATGAAAGAGTGGAATGTTAAGGTAAATTTCCTTACTCTATATTTATTCGTTAACCGCAAGTTAAATGATAACTGACCCTGTTTATAGTAAGGTCAGTGTATATCATATAACGGTAAAAAAGCCGAAAAAATTTTTAAGGATTATTCAGTTAATGTCCTCGATGTCTCCTACAATTCGTTATCAACAGGCTCTGGCGGATGGGAATTACCAGCCGGATGAAGTACAAAAGCAAGCTGTAGAGCGCTTAGATAAAATCTATCAGCAACTAATTAATCGATCGCCGCAGTGCACACATAATGATAAACCGTTAAATATCAAACAACGTTTTGGACGTTTACTCGGTAAAAATCAAGCTAAAACCTGTGATCCTGTACAAGGCCTATATATGTGGGGTGGGGTGGGGCGTGGTAAGACCTGGCTGATGGATATGTTTTATGAAAGCTTGCCTGGTGATAGGAAATTACGTTTGCATTTTCATCGATTTATGAAGAAAGTGCAGGAAGATTTAATGGCGCTACAAGGCCAAGAGAATCCATTAGATATTATTGCTGATGAATTTAAAAAACAGACAGATATTCTGTGTTTTGATGAGTTTTTTGTTTCAGATATTACCGATGCGATGATTTTGGGTACTCTTCTTGAAGGGCTATTTGCGCGAGGGATTTCTTTGGTCGCGACTTCAAATATCATCCCTGATGACCTGTATCGTAATGGTCTTCAGCGCGCGCGTTTTTTACCTGCAATTGAACAAATTAAACAATATTGTGATGTTATGAATGTGGATGCTGGTATTGATTATCGTCTGCGTACATTAACTCAAGCTCACCTGTTCTTATCACCAATAAATAATGAAACTCGCCAGCATCTTAATGAGGTATTCGTTAAGTTAGCAGGGAAATTGGGTAAACCGAATCCAATACTCGAAGTGAATCATCGTAAAATGCAGGCAATTAATGCGACTGAAGGCGTACTGGCTATCAGCTTCAAAACTTTGTGCGAAGAACCTCGCAGTCCAAATGATTACATCTACCT
Organism: Providencia sp.; assembly: GCF_052096715.1. Lineage (NCBI taxonomy): Bacteria > Pseudomonadati > Pseudomonadota > Gammaproteobacteria > Enterobacterales > Morganellaceae > Providencia > Providencia sp. The sequence continues at coordinate 13,384 of NZ_JBQDNB010000039.1, read as the reverse complement.
GTCGAATTGTTATCACACGGTACTTTTATATGATGTTCCGATTATGGGCACAAGTGAAGAGAACTCATCTCGCCGATTTATTGCATTAATTGATGAGTTTTATGAGCGTAAGGTTAAATTAATTATCAATGCTCAAGCGCCAATGGAATCGCTTTATCAAGGTCAACTATTAGCGTTTGAATATCAGCGTTGTCTTTCTCGTTTACAAGAAATGCAAAGTGAGGAATACCTAAAAATACCTCACCTCGCCTAGCTTTAGGCCGGAAATACAGGCAGTTAAAATTGAAATAACATGAATTATTGTTTTAAACGTAAAATAAAATGCATTTGGGGTCGATTTTTGTCGCTGAGTTCTCTATAATCTTGCGACCCCACGTTACAGCATTGTTTTTTATTTCCCAAAAAATAATGCATTAATGCCAGCTAGGCTGCTCGAAGGGGTAGGTTTGCTGGACAAGCGTCGCGTGAACCTCGGAAAGCTTATGAACATGAGTGTTCACCAACATGTAACTTTAATATTGGGTAAGTTTTAATGAAAACTTTTACAGCTAAACCAGAGACCGTAAAACGTGACTGGTACGTTGTTGATGCAGATGGCAAAACTTTAGGCCGTCTTGCAACAGAAATTGCTAGCCGTTTACGCGGTAAGCATAAAGCGGAATACACGCCGCACGTAGATACTGGTGATTACATCATCGTTCTGAATGCGGAAAAAGTTGCTGTTACCGGCAATAAACGCGAAGATAAAATCTACTATCGCCATACAGGCCATGTAGGTGGACTTAAGCAAGCGACTTTCGAAGAAATGATTGCTCGCAGTCCTGAGCGTGTGATTGAAATCGCGGTTAAAGGCATGTTGCCAAAAGGGCCTCTGGGTCGTGCAATGTACCGTAAACTGAAAGTTTACGCAGGTAATGAGCACAACCACGCGGCACAACAACCGCAAGTTCTTGACATTTAATCGGGATTATAAGCAATGGCTGAAAATCAATACTACGGCACTGGTCGCCGCAAAAGCTCATCTGCTCGTGTCTTTATTAAGCCGGGTAGCGGTAACATCACAATCAATCAACGTACTCTAGAACAATACTTTGGTCGCGAAACTGCGCGCATGGTAGTTCGTCAGCCGTTAGAATTGGTTGAAATGTTAGAAAAATTTGACCTATACATCACTGTTAAAGGTGGTGGTATTTCTGGTCAAGCAGGCGCAATCCGTCACGGTATTACTCGTGCACTGATGTCTTATGATGAGACTCTTCGTTCTGATCTGCGTAAAGCTGGTTTTGTTACTCGTGATGCGCGTTCTGTTGAACGTAAGAAAGTGGGTCTGCGTAAAGCACGTCGTCGTCCACAGTTCTCTAAACGTTAATTTATTGCCCATTGGGCATGAAATTGATGATAAAGCCCGCCTTTTTGGCGGGTTTTTTATTTATATCAAGTAAATACATATCTAGTATAAGTAGTAATGAATTGAGCTAATTGATTGTTGATAGCGAGTTTAAATCATCTCACCTATGAATTTTTGATGAATATAAAAGATAATTATTTTAAATTCTGAGCGTACTTATTTATTTTAAAATTTAAAATAATTTTCTCAGTGTGATTTTAACGTTTTATTTATAAAAATAAACAATATCCATGGAGTTAACTTCAGGGTTTTTGTGCTTATTTTTTGTTTGTTTTTGGTTTTATCTGTCGATATTGCTAATTGTATTCTTCATTATTAAAATTAAGTTATGCTTTTTCCACTATTGTCCCCCTAAGTTGTTCAAAATCTGTTAGAATATGTGCCTGTTTTTTTATTTCATTATTTCTCGCTTTATTATTGCGAGAGGGTTGCGCTGACTTTTGTTATGGATAATTGAAAGTATAGTGCAGGGGATTTTAAAATGGGTAATGGGTAATTAAATAATTTAATTACTGTTTCGTCCATTTTTGTAATTTGGAGGTTTTAATGGCTGTTGCTCCTAATAAACGTTCGGTAATGACATTATTCTCAAGCCCAACCGATATCTTTTGTCATCAAGTCCGTATTGTACTGGCTGAGAAAGGTGTTAGCGTTGAAGTTGAAAATGTCGAACCAGGTCATCTGCCTCAAGATCTTATCGATTTGAACCCGTACCAGAGCGTTCCGACACTTGTTGACCGCGATCTCACTCTGTATGACCCACTCATTATCATGGAATACCTTGATGAGCGTTTTCCTCATCCACCATTAATGCCAGTTTACCCTGTTGCGCGTGGTACTAGCCGTCAGCTAATGAACCGCATTGAAAATGACTGGTATTCATTGATGTATAAAATTGAGAAGGGTAACGCGCAGGAAGCTGCTAGTGCTCGTAATCAATTAGCTGAAGAACTGCTTGCAGTTTCTCCTGTATTTGCTGAAAAAGCATTCTTTATGAGTGATGAGTTTAGTTTAGTCGATTGCTATTTAGCACCGTTGCTGTGGCGTTTACCTGTATTAGGCATTCAAATCGACCCTAAACCAAGCAATAAGCATCTACAGGTGTATATGCAAAAGGTATTCGCACGTGATGCATTCTTAGCTTCCTTGACTGAATTAGAGCGTGAAATGCGCCCTATGACCCGATAAGTGAGATAAGACACAATGACTGAGATGACACCAATGACACCACGTCGCCCTTATCTGTTACGTGCGCACTATCAGTGGTTGCTCGATAACGATATGACTCCGCATTTGGTGGTTGATGTCACCGTACCTGATATTAACGTTCCGATGGAATTTGCCCGTGATGGACAAATTGTATTAAACGTTGCTCCTCGTGCAGTGGGTAACTTTGAAATTACCAACGAAAATGTCAGTTTTAATGCGCGCTTTGGGGGAATTCCACGCCAGGTTTATGTACCAATGGCGGCCATAATGGCTGTTTATGCACGTGAAAATGGCGCGGGTATGATGTTTGAACCTGAAGCGGCTTACGAAACTGAATTATCATCTGTATCTGAAATATTTGAAGATGAATTGACAGATAAAATTTCTTTGGTTCATGACACTGAAATGACAAATGAAGCACAAGAAAATGAACACGTTTCACCTGATGATGAGCCACCACGTCCGCCAAAAGGTCGTCCTGCACTTCGAGTTGTTAAATAACGTTTTATTAAATAACACGTTGTTAATAAAGCTTAAATAGGTAGCGAGTCACATTGTGTACTTGATAAAAACAGAGGTATCTTGCCTCTGTTTTTTTATTTTCAGCAATAAGATATAAATGGCAGTTAAATCCCTAAAAAAAGTAAAATCCCTTCTGCGGCATTTCGTCCATCAGCAATTGCAGTGACTACTAAATCTGATCCTCGAATTGCATCGCCCCCTGCAAATATCTTTTGATGTGTTGTTTGATAAGGAAAGGTTGTGTTACGACTGGCGATAATGTGTCCCTGAGTATCAAATTGTACTATTTGATTTTTTAGCCAAGGCATAGGGTGGGGCATAAAGCCAAAAGCCATAATAATCGCATCAGCTGCAATGAAAAAATCTGAATTATCAATAACATTGATTATATGTTGGTCATTGATGCTATCACTCGGTTGAGTACGAACTACATTAATGCCACTGACTTGCGCGTGTTGGTCGATTTCAATATGCGTCACTTGCGAATTAAAATAAAATTGTACGCCTTCTTCTTGTGCATTAGCGACTTCTCGAGGGGAACCTGGTAGGCTATTTTTATCACGGCGATAAACGCAAGAAACGTGCTGGGCGCCTTGACGAATAGCGCTACGAGCACAATCCATTGCCGTATCACCACCACCTAAGACAACAACTCGTTTGCCTTGTAGATTAATATAGGGTGCTTGAGGTATTTCGTTGCACCCCATTAATTGGCGTGTGTTTGCCATTAAAAAAGGCAGTGCGTCATGTACGCCCTGAGCGTCCTCATTGGGGATTTGTCCGCAAATGGCTTGATAAACTCCAGTCCCTATAAATATGGCGTCATAGTCATGAACAAGTTTATCAAAACAAATATCTTTGCCGACTTCAGTATTTAAACAAAACTCAATCCCCATTTCGGTGAAAATTTCCCGTCTGTGAATCATAACGTGTTTTTCGAGTTTAAATTCAGGGATACCAAACGTGAGTAATCCGCCAATTTCGGGATGGCTATCAAATACAGTTGTATTGACGCCATTACGGGTAAGTACATCAGCACAAGCAAGACCTGCGGGACCAGCTCCAACAATAGCGACACGTTTATTAGTTCGTTTTATATGCGAAACGTCAGGCCGCCAGCCGAGTTCAAACGCGGTATCATTGATATAGCGTTCGATATGACCAATTGTTACGGCGCCAAAATCATCATTGAGCACACACGCTGCTTCACATAACCTATCTTGCGGGCAAACTCGGCCGCATACTTCAGGTAAGCTATTCGTATGATGAGAAAGTTCCGCAGCTTCAATTATACGACCTTCAGCCGCTAGTTTTAGCCAACTAGGTATAGGATTATGAAGTGGACACTTCCATTCACAGTAAGGGCTGCCACAAGAAAGACAGCGTTTTGCCTGTGCTTGTACCTCAATAGCGTTGATCGGCTCATAAATTTCGATAAATTCTATTTTTCGAATATTAAGTGCTTTTTTCGGAGGATCAACACGTTGTAGGTTGAACGGTGGTAGCTTCATTCTATTCCTTACTGTGCTTGCATACTCTTATATTATCGGTAAGTCGTACGAACAAAAGCCTATTGTCATTTATCAAGGTTAAAAAATAAAGATTGAATGAGCCGGATCGATATTTCGTATTAATAAACATCCGAAAATGTCTGGTTTGATATATGATTTAAATAGAATTTAACTCAGTAGTGGTTATAAAGGGGTGGTTATGAAAGTACTTCGAGGTCTTGCGCAGTATTATGTTGACCTGATGATGAAGCTCGGCCTGGTTCGATTTTCTTTGTTACTTGCATCGGCATTAGTTGTACTTGCCATGATCATGCAAATGGCAGTCACTATCGTACTGCGGGGGCAGGTTGATAGTCTTGATATGGTCGGATCTATTTTCTTTGGGCTGATAATCACGCCATTAGCAGTCTATTTTTTGTCCATTGTGGTTGAGCAGCTCGAAGAATCACGCCAACGTTTATCGCGTATGGTTGATAAATTGGAAGTCATGAGAATACGTGATGCTGAACTAAATATACAACTGCAAGGAAATATCGAACAACTCAATTTAGAGATTGAAGAGCGAGAAAAAGTAGAAAAAGCGCATCTAGAATTACTTGAACAATTAAAACAAGAAATGACGTACCGTGAGCAAACAAAGATTGAGCTCGAACAGCAATCGGTTTTACTTCGTTCATTTCTTGATGCTTCCCCTGACCTTGTTTACTACCGTAATGAGAATAATGAATTTTCTGGCTGTAATCGTGCCATGGAACTTCTCACGGGCAAGAGCGAAAAACATCTCGTGGGGTTAACACCTTTAGATATTTATGACGCTGAAATTGCCTCTAAAGTAATGGAAACCGACGAAAAAGTATTCCGTCATAATGTGTCATTAACTTATGAGCAATGGCTTGTCTATCCAGATGGACGTAAAGCGTGCTTTGAATTACGTAAAGTCCCTTTTTATGACCGTGTAGGAAAACGACATGGGTTAATGGGCTTTGGTCGCGATATAACCGAGCGTAAGCGTTATCAGGAAGCATTAGAGAATGCGAGCAGGGATAAGACTACCTTTATTTCAACGATCAGCCACGAGCTTCGTACGCCGCTTAATGGCATTGTAGGATTAAGTCGGATTTTATTGGATACAGAACTCAGTGCAGAGCAATCGAGTTATTTAAAAACTATTCATGTCAGTGCTATTACGTTAGGTAATATTTTTAATGACGTGATTGAAATGGATAAAATTGAGCGCCGTAAAGTTCAGCTCGATAATCAGCCTATCACATTGTCTGAGTTTGTTACTGATTTAGAAAATCTAAGTGGGTTATTGGTTCAGCCTAAAGGGCTTAAATTTGTCATGGATGTGGCTCCCGCGTTACCTAAAAAAATCCTGACAGATGGCACAAGGCTACGCCAAGTATTATGGAACCTCATTGGTAATGCGGTCAAATTTACTCAGCAGGGTGAAGTTAAACTGAGTATCTGGCGTGAAGCGGACGATAAACTATTTTTCAGGGTGCAAGATAGCGGTATTGGTATTCCTCAAGATGAGCTAGATAAAATCTTTGCCATGTATTACCAAGTGAAAGACTCGGCAGGCGGTAGATCCGCAACTGGAACAGGGATTGGGCTTTCTGTATCGCGTCGGTTAGCACAAAATATGGGCGGAGATATTCTAGTTGAAAGTCAGGTAGGACAAGGTTCTACATTCACATTGTCAATAATTGCCCCCGTGGTTGAAGAAGACATTGTGGAACAACTCGACAGTGACGATGATTATCCATTACCCGCGTTGCATATTTTATTAGTCGAGGATATCGAGCTTAATGTGGTTGTAGCCTGTTCTGTACTTGAGAAGCTAGGTAATACCGTTGATGTCGCAATGAACGGTAAGGATGCGTTAGCGATGTTCTCACCGGGAGAATACGACCTACTGTTACTTGATATTCAATTACCAGACATGACTGGTTTAGATATTTCACGCAAACTTAAACAGCAATATCACAAAGACGATTTACCGCCACTTATTGCACTGACTGCCAATGTGTTGAAAGATAAAAAAGAATATTTTGATGCTGGCATGGATGGGGTTCTTAGTAAGCCATTATCAGTACCTGCATTAACTCAGATTATTGAGCAATTCTGGGGTGAAAATACAACTCAAGATGAAAACGAGCCCGACAATGTTATGAGCGCTGATATTCATGATGCCATCTTAGATTGCGATATGCTTGAGCAATATCTTGATCTTGTTGGGCCTAAATTAATTTATGACGGATTGGACGTGTTTGAAAAAATGCTGCCGGGGTATTTGGCTATTCTTGATTCGAATATGATTGCGAAAGACCAAAAAGGTATTGTTGAGGAAGGACATAAAATAAAAGGCGCGGCAGGGTCTATTGGTCTCAAGAATTTACAGAAAATAGCGCAGCAAATACAATCACCTGATTTACCAGCATGGTGGGATAACGTACAAGAGTGGATTGATGAATTAAAGCAGGATTGGCGATCAGATATAGAAACTTTGAGAAACTGGGTTGATGGACGTACAAAAAAATAACCCCAACCGAAGTTGGGGTGCGCGAATTTCTGCGCCAACACCAGGGAAATCGTTGATCTGCTTGTGGTTTTCATTCTTAGCAAATCATTAAATCATTTTCGTCGCTTAACAGAATAACATCAAGATACCAAAATTTTGCGAATCTGTTACAAGTATCATTAAAATCTGTGATGAAGATTGATGTTTGCTCGCTTAAGCGGCTAAGAGATAATTTACTACAAATGGAGGAAGATATGAAATCAATTGCGGTTATTTTAAGTGGATGCGGTGTTTTTGATGGAAGTGAGATCCATGAAACTGTGTTAACAATGCTTGCTTTGAGTAAAAGTAATGTAGAAATTCATTTTTTCGCGCCTGATGAAGCTCAATCAACTGTTATTAATCATATTAGTGGTGAGTTAAAAACAGAAAAACGTAATCAAATGGAAGAATCAGCACGTATTACACGTGGGAAAATAGCGGCTTTGTCTTCTGCGGATGCCTCTAAGCTAGATGCCCTTATTATTCCTGGTGGTTTTGGTGTCGCAAAAAACTTATGTGATTTCGCTGTGAAAGGAAGTGAATGTGAAATTAATAAAGATCTATTAAGTTTAGTACAACAAATGCATCAACAGAAAAAACCGCTAGGGCTGATGTGTATTGCTCCTGTGATGCTTCCTAGAATGTTAAATACATCAGTTGAACTAACAATTGGTAATGACAGTGAAACGATTGCTCAGATAATTAAAATGGGTGGGAAGCACATTGAATGTACCGTTGATAACATTGTGGTTGATGAAGCTAACAAAGTTGTTACAACGCCTGCCTATATGCTTGCACAATCAATTGCAGAGGCTAATACAGGGATTAGTAAACTCGTTGAGAAAGTATTGGAAATGGCGTGATGATTAAATGGTGATTATTGTTTCTCGATTGTGGTACTGGTTAAAGAAAGTCACAGTCTCATTACTTATCATCTGGCTTGGCACTGTTATTGCTTTTAAATATGTGCCAGTGCCATTTTCTGCTGTGATGGTTGAGCGGCAAGTATCTGCATGGCTAAACTTTAATTTTTCTTATGTTTCTCATTCTGATTGGGTTGATGAAAGTCACATTTCACCTTACCTTTATTTAGCTGTAATTGCCGCCGAAGATCAAAATTTCCCTCATCATTGGGGTTTTGATTTAAATGCGATTGAGCGCGCGTATGAGCACAATAAGAGCAAAAAACAAACAGTTAGAGGGGCGTCAACTATCTCACAACAGACGGTTAAAAACCTATGGTTATGGGATGGGAGAAGCTGGATAAGGAAAGGCTTTGAAACAGCAATGACGCCGGTAATGGAGCTTATGTGGTCTAAAACAAGAATATTAACGGTTTATCTTAATATTGTTGAGTTTGGTGATGGAGTTTTTGGGGTGGAAGAGGCTTCAAAAAAATTCTTTAAAAAGCCGGCTAGTAAGCTCACAATGGATGAAGCTGCACTATTAGCGGCAGTTCTACCAAATCCACACAGATATAGCGTAAAATCGCCATCTTCATATGTTTTAAAGCGGCAGGCATGGATACTTAACCAGATGCACTTATTAGGCGGTAAGAATTATCTTAAAAACAATCAAATCCGACCAGATTGAAATAAAAGCCATGATTTTTAGCTCATGGCTTTTATTTTTATACCGATATATTATCGTTTATGATTAATTGAGATAAGTAAAAGCGGTTGTGACTCGACGAACACCATCAGTTTCACTGGCTATTTTTGCAGCAGCATCGGCTTCTTGTCTTGTTAAAACACCTAATAAGAAAACTTCACCATTTTCAGTAATCACTTTTACGCTACCGGATTTAACACCATCACTCGCGAGAATTTTAGATTTTACTTTGGTGGTCAACCAAGTGTCTTTTGACGCGGTACCTAAATCAACCGGCGAGCCACTACGTACTTCGTTGTAAACTGAGGTTGTTCCCTCAACATTTGAGGCGATTTGTTTTGCGCGCTCAGCCCAAGCCATATCAGGACTTTGACCTGTGAGTAGAACATTACCTTTATAGGCAGTTGCAATAATACGCGCCTTACCCGTGATATCTTTATCTTTATTGAGTTGGCCACTAATACGCGCTTCTAAGGTGCCATCATCAACCTGTTGGCCAACACTGCGAGGGTCTGTGGCACTTTTAGTCGCAACAGCAGCAGAGCCTACAACCGCTGCACCAATACAGCCTTGTAAAAGAACAGTACTGAAAACTATGGCAAAAATAGGTATTAATCGCATTTTGTCTCCTTAATCATCCTGATGAGGGAAAAGAGTATTGTCTATCAGATCGCTAAGACAATTTACAGTAAGAAGATGAACTTCTTGAATTCGAACACTACGTTGTGAAGGTATCCGGATCTCAACATCTTGTGGACCTAATAATCCGGCGAGCTCTCCGCCGTCATAGCCGGTAAGTGCCACAATGGTCATATCACGAGTAACGGCAGCTTCAACAGCTTTAATTATATCAGCACTATTACCATGTGTTGAAATTGCCATTAAAACATCACCATGCTGTCCTAACGCTCTTACTTGCTTCGCGTAAACTTCAGCGGGTTGCTTGCTACCTGAAATGGCAGTGAGTAACGCGTTATCTGTGTTAAGTGCTAGTGCAGGGAGGCTTGGGCGTTCAGTTTCAAATCGGTGTATCATGCTAGTAGCAAAACGTTGTGCCGTTGCGGCTGATGCGCCATTACCACAACACAAAATTTTGTTGCCATTAAGTAACGATTGAACCATCATCATTGCTGCTCGAGAAATCGCATCAGGCAGCGCTTCAGCAGCTGCTATCTGAGTTTGAATACTCTCAGTAAAACAAACTTTTATTCTATCTAGCACTTCTTATTTCCTATGAGATAAACTAGGATTTACAAACCCTAACTATGGTTACTATCGTTAAAGGCATTTTGTATCCATTCAAATTGGTTGCCCGTAATTGCACAGATATCAAAACGACATGCGCTAGTCTCGAAACTTTCTTGTCTTTGGGCGAGCCAATACTTTGTTGCAGCTAATAATTTTCTGCGTTTATGCCAGTTTACTGATAAAAGCGCGTCACCGTAATCACAATTTTTGCGATAACGAACTTCGACGAAGATCCAGCCTGTTTCATTTCGCATGATAAGGTCGATTTCGCCGGCACGATTTCGGGCATTACGTTCGACAAAGGTTAACCCCTGCTGCTTTAGGAAGGCGAGAACTCGATTTTCATAGTATCTGCCAGTTAACCATGATAATGACTTTTTGATAGTTTGCATGACATCCTTGTCTGAAAAAATGGCAATCATCCTGATTGCTTGCATTATTTATTGTGCTAGCTTGACTTGGCCTTGCTTAAATTGCAACCAAGGCAATTCACGATAAACAACACAATTATCGGTAATGCTTAAAGTACCTGATGCACCTTGTACTCGGAATTGCTTGTTTTGTTGTAGTTTGTCGTAATTGTTAGCTAAAGACCAAGCATCAATACCCATGGCATATAAGCGAAACAGAGAATAATCATTGTTTAACTTTTGTTGAGCTTGTTTACGCAGATTGTTATTAGCACCGGCAAGTAATGGAATTTCACTGAATTTAACGCCATCCATTTCAAAACGATAATCAGCGCCTGAACTGGCTTGGTTACTACGGGAACTAGCATAAAGAGCAGGGCGTTGACGTGTACTGATTGCCATTTCAATCATAGGTTTAACTAGTGTGAGCTCATCTCGAGTTGCCACGATATAGACGGCATCAATAGCACCTGTTGCACTTTCTACGGGTTGTGAGATTGTTTGGCTATTTACGTTGACTGGTGTCCCCGTCATGCGAATACCCGCACCTCGGTTAATGGACTCTTTTAATGAAGCCACTGAGCCAAAAGATTGTGTTAAGACGGTTGAACCACCTTTGGCTTGCCATTCTTCTGCAAAGGCTTTTGCAATCCTTTCACCAAAAGGATTTGCAGGCACGAGAACTAAAGGCATTTGTTTGCCATCAGCTTTGATATGTGCGGCTGCATTTTTTGCTTCATCTTCAGGTGAAAGTGAGAAATAGCAAAGGTTAGGGCGTGGTTGTAATTGATTTGTATCGAGCTCATTGAGGGCTAACACGCTGATTGGTGCCCCCATTTGCGCAATAGTTTGCACATCTGATTTCAGTAACGGACCAACAACAAGGTTAAAGCCTTCATTTTTTGCTTGTTCAAGTAGCTGTGGCATCTGTTTGCCTGTGGTATCGAATACTTTAACACTTTGGGTATTTGTTGGCGCGCTGTCGATACGTAATGCAGAGGTCACGATATCTGAATCTGTATTGGTTTTTGGTTCACCTGTCGTTGCGGCGACTTCCGCATAGATTTGGTCTAGGACATCATTATCGCTATTTTGAACCGGTGATGACTGAGCGCTAGCCGATGAAATGGCGGCTTGAGGAAGGCCTTTTTGTGCATCCATAAATCCTTGCATTATCGCTTGACCAAAAACTTGCCCTTGTCCACTCATAGGTAGGAAGAGTGCAATTTTTGGTGCACCGCCGACGCGTGGTTGCATGGCTTGCACTAATTGACTCGGTGGTGTGGTTGCCGCAGGGTTTGCAGGGTAGCGTGTTTTCCAATCATTAAAACCCATTGTTAGGGCATCAGGAGAGTCTTGGTTATTTTGATAAATATCGAGTAGATCGACCCAGCCTGTTAAAATGTACTCTTCAGCACCAATTCCTTGAATCTGTTCTGGTGTCATTTGTGTTAACATCAACCACAAACTATTGATGTTTGCCTGACGCTCCGCAGAATTAGTCAGTAAAGGCTCTTGAGCAATATAAGCGCGCAATGCTTCCATTGATGGCTTACCTTGCGCAGCATCAATGATAGACTGATAATGGCTAATGTCTGAAGCACTCTGTTCAGGTGTTTTTGGTTTTGTCGGCGTGAACTGATCCGAGATGAGTTGGCAGCCTGACAACGCAAAAGTAAATAGCATTGCAGTGCAGATTAACCCTTTTTTCAAATGCAAAAAAATTGAAGGACGCATACAGTATCCAATGGTGTATTTTTCAATTGCTTAATTTTAAACCGGCTATTCGGATGAAACAATGAACCAACCTAATCAAGCAGTGGTTATGGCATCCACGCTGTATATTGTGCCAACCCCAATAGGAAATATGGGGGATATCACGCAACGCGCGTTGGATGTTCTTAAACATGTTGACCTTATTGCTGCAGAAGACACACGGCACTCGGGAATTCTATTACAGAATTTTGCGATTAATGCACGTATGTTTGCTTTGCATGATCATAATGAACAGCAAAAGGCAGATCAATTAATTAGCAGGCTTCAACAAGGTGATAGTATCGCATTAGTCTCTGATGCAGGTACACCTTTAATTAATGATCCAGGTTATCATTTAGTCAATCGTTGCCGTGAAGCTGGCATTCGAGTTGTTCCATTGCCTGGCGCTTGCGCTGCGATTACTGCGCTGTCAGCCGCAGGTTTACCTTCAGACCGTTTTTGTTATGAAGGTTTTTTACCGGCAAAGACAAAAGGCCGCAAAGATGTTTTACAGGCTCTCGAGCAAGAAACACGGACATTGATTTTTTATGAATCAACCCATCGTTTGTTAGATAGTTTAGCAGATATGGTGGAAGTCTGGGGACCAAATAGACATGTTGTTTTAGCTCGGGAAATTACCAAAACCTGGGAGTCAATTGAAGGCCGTCCAGTTGGTGAATTGCTTGCTTGGGTGAAAGAAGATAGTAATCGTCATCGTGGTGAAATGGTACTGATTGTTGAAGGTTATAAACAGCAAGATGATGATACAGAAATCACGCCAGATGTGATCCGCACTTTGAATTTGCTACAAAAAGAGTTACCCCCTAAAAAAGCAGCCGCTATCACAGCAGAAATTTATGGTTTGAAGAAAAATAAATTGTATAAATTGATGTTAGAGCAGCAAGAAGAAGCGTAATTTTTGCTCAATAGATAAACAGGTAAGCGGTTTGGTATAAATTGAGCACGCTAGAGTCTGTACAAGCGAAGGTAAAGTGCCTATAATCCGCTGCGGAGTTGGCTAGACAACCGCTGCTTTATCGTAGTCCTTTCGGGGGAGACGGATAGAGGGGAGGAAAGTCCGGGCTCCATAGGGCAGGGTGCCAGATAACGTCTGGGAGGCGCGAGCCTACGACAAGTGCAACAG
>NZ_JBQDNB010000038.1:0-35532 GCF_052096715.1 Providencia sp. | reverse complement strand
AAATTTTATCCCGAAATTCGATTAAAAGGTGCGTCAATAACATGCGCGGACCGTGTGGCACGTAGGCTTTCAACCTCATGAGTTTCCATGGTTCCCGCATTTTCGCGCACTGTCAGGTCAGGATCTCCATAATTTACCCCACCCAGATCCTGTTCCAGTACGTAGTCTGCAAAACTGCTCAGCAGATCACGTCCAGTCGGTCCGCGAAAGCCGACAGAATAGTTCATGGTATCTTCGAAAGTGAAACCATCGTGAGGGAATCCTGGTGGAATATACAGAATATCTCCCGGTGCCATTTCCACGTCAATAATTGGCTCAAAGGGATCGACATGCAATAATGCAGGATGTGAGCAGAACTGACGCATTGGGAGGGCATCGCCCACACGCCAGCGGCGGCGTCCCATTCCTTGGATGATGAAAACATCATAGTTATCAATATGCGGCCCGACACCACCTCCAGGCACCGAATAGGAGATCATTAAGTCATCAAGACGCCACTCAGGCAATACTCGGAACGGTTTCACCAGTTCAGCGGCAGACATATGCCAATGGTTGACGGCCTGTACCAGTAATGACCATCCTTTTTCGCCTAATTCGCTGTAGTCCTCAAACGGACCGTGACTCGCTTCCCATTTGTTATCTATGAAGCTGACAAGTCGACTGTCAACTTCCGGCTCCATGGCCAAGCCAGCCAGTTCATCTGGTGTGATAGGGTCGGCAAAATTAGGAAATGCATTTTTCAATACAACGGGTTTTTTCTGCCAGTATTTTTCTAAAAATTCAGGCCAGTTAAGATTTAGTTTGTTAACCATGTGAGCACATCTATATTAGTAAATAAGTTGGTAATTATAGAAGTAATGCACCGTCATATTTTTGTTTGGCGTCAAATACCGGTCAATAACTTTTGTGGGAATATCCGCAGAACAGGCATTAACGTCAAACTTCACATTAATGCCTATTCACTTTTTGTTACTCTTATCCTTGGTTGACGTATCGTGACTGATATCTAAAAATGCACTCAATTTTTATGGAGAGTTAGAAATTGGTGGTTATCGCTTAAAGCTCTATTTTTATCTAATAATGACTATCACCATAAAATATTTGTGGTTGTCATCAAATTTCAAATTTGATAAGTTTCGTTTTTGTTAATCGTAAGATATGTCAATAATCATAATGAAATTAATCTACTCACTAGTTTGTCTGTTTATAATCACAGGGTGTTCATCGTCGACGACATTTGAGCCAAATAACTCAAAATGGCCAAATAATTCCAAATGGCCAAAACAGCATAAAGATTCTCGCTCATCTGAACAAAAAAGAGTTGATAGAGAAGCTGTACATGAACAGCAACGAGCTGTTATGAGAGGTGAGAGGCCGGATTATAGCGTTTTTGAGCGGTATTAATTATAGATATTAATTGCCTGTGAGGCGCTTTTTTCGAGTGAATCACATATAGTTTTGTATACCATGAGTTAGTTCTTTGTAATTGTTAAACTCCTTGACACTTTTTAACGATCATAGTGGCATTGAGAGTTATAACACCTATCTACTTCTCATTTATCTATTGAATCTATTTAGTTTTACGTCAAAGTATAAAATTAATTATATTTAAAATTCAATTGGTTACGGGGTTTATGTTATTAATCCTGTTAATGACTCATGGGTATACTTTGTTTTGTTTATTAACATCAAGTCTTGTTAAGCACTACATTCGTAGAATAAGCCAACTCATTTCTGATAAACCAACCAACACCAAACCATCTAAACTAAGCTCCTGCATTGATATTACTAGTTATTTCGGTGAGTTATTGGGCAATTTGTAATATTTTAGGATTAAAATTCTGCTTTGAGTTTTTTCAAATTGAGCATTTTTGTCATAAGTAGCGCTTTAAAAAATACTTAAGTTAATCGTTTGTTTTAATTTGTAGTCTGGTTTTTTTAAAGATAATGGATTAATGGCGATTAATTATATTTAAAACACCAAAATTAGTAACAATAATAATATTAAAAATAAACAAAAATTAAACAGACTATTAAAATAGCCTGTTTAATCAGCAGAATTTGATTAATTAATAAAGTGGGTGCGCGCTTAATATAAATATTAGATTTTTATTAATCTATTTTAGATTACTACCTATTGGGTATTTTTTGATGAAAACTAATTATTATGGCTAAAAAGTATGTTTTATTATTCTAAACTAGCTCTTTTCGTAACGGTTACTGATGCATCATAGCCTAATAGATAAAGTGCCTGTTCTAACGCTTCTATTTTTGAAGCGTAATGGATATCAAGTAGCCTTTCAATTTGCTGAGCATTGATATTAAGCTTGCGCGCTAGGTCACTTTTACGTGTATTTGTTTCTATAATAGCGTTACTTAGTGCGATTTTTAAACAACTTAGGATTGGTAAATAAACGATAAAGGCATCTTCAGTGCTGACTGAAGGGCTTGGGACTGGTAGTCGTGATGTAATCAACTCCGCAATTGCTGCTGTTAATGTTTCCTCTGCTTCAAGTTCAATGTTTTCTTTGCTAAATGTGACGCCTTGTATTTCAGGAAAATCACAATAGTTAATTTCATAGGTTCCTTCTTCTTCTATGTACTCTACAGTTGCTAAATAACTAAACATATTAGTCCCTATTATTGGTGCGTTAAAGCGAAAATGACAGAGCTGTAACATGCATGGTATGAATTCTGCCATACGGGGCTATGAGTATAATATATTTAGTCTAAAGCATCTGGTTAATCTTTAGTCGATATAACTTAAATCCATGATAGCAAATCATATGGCTATTTTCTGAGCTATAACACTTAAAACAGATACATTATGAAATAGTTTTATTTGGAAACTATTAGGAAAGAGTGAGATTAAATGTGAAATAAGTCTCAGTTTTAACAAAAAAAATTCCTCATTAAAAATATTAAATATGCTTTTGATACGATTTTTATATTTTTTGAGTTTTTATAAAAAAATAAAAATATCGGAGCATTAAGTTTAATTGATTTACGCAATCTTACTTAAGGTTGAGAACGTTATTGAGTATTTTGTTAAAATAAAAGTATATAGTGAACAAATGATATTATCACCATTGTTATTATTTTGATTAAATTGAAACAGTCAATATGATAGGTACTAAGTAAAATTACGGGCTTGCACTAGATATGCGTTTTTTATTTTAGTCATCTTTCGATGAATTAAAAATCATATGGAAAACATATAGAAAAAGGAACGTACGTCTCATTTGTTTTTTACTTTTTAAGTTGAATGTTAATGATTGCAGTCTTCGTAGGTTGATCTTTTTATTAAAAAAATATTTTTTGGGTCATTTGATGAAAAAATAAAAAAATTAATTTGTTTATAGTCAAGTTGTAATGAAATATTAACAAAATAAAAGTGGGAATAGTGAGTTAAATAATTAAATTCAATTAACAACTATAAGCTAAATTAAAACTCAGTAAATTTAAAAAATCACAGTTTTAATTAATTTAATTAATCCAATTAAATTTTCAGCTCATTACAACTGTTAAGGCTTACTTATCAAATTTGTAAGGTTTCACTATGAATCAAAGTAATTGATTTTTTTTAATAGAATAACTAGTTATGAATTCTTTTTAAGAATAGTTAAAGGTTTAAGCAAATAAATTGAAAATTAATGGCTAAATTTTATTCCAATCCTGCCGATAGTAGTGAATTCAGAATAAAGGCAGTTCAGTTTCTTAATAATAACTATTGATCTAGATCAATATGCCGTTCTTGAAGTTGTGATTGGTCTTTTTACCTTCTTAATCACCTTAAAAGAGTAAATGTATTGATTAAAATCCTACCATTTAGTTTAAGTCGATCCAAAATGTCGCGAATATTTCGGATAAGGTGGGGCAATATATAGGTTTAATAAAGATTTTCTAATGTATGGATGGGTAATTAGTCTAATCAGATAAAAAGAAACATAAGTATCTTGAATAGTTAATTTAGTGGTGCATAATAATTAACGACTAATAATGATATCGGTATATTCCCACTTTTAGTGGAAATGCTAATTTTTTAGTCGCTATTTATTGTTTGTAGGTATTCAGGAAATGTATTTAATTTAAGATTTGAAATATTGTACTTTTATACTCCAAATTGGGTATTAACTAACGGAAAACATGGGAACGTAATGGAATACGATTACCTAATTTAATAACGTTTAATATTTAAAAAAATCAGTTCATACAATACTTTTAATTTCATATTTGTTCTTTTTGCACACAGATGTTGATAAATATTCGGAAAGGAAAAAAAATGAGTACGACGACAGATTTTCTGAAGCATATATACGATATTAACCTCTCATATTTGCTGTTAGCTCAAAAACTTATCTCTCAAGAAAAAGCCTCTGCCATGTTTCGTCTCGGTATCTCTGATGCAATGGCAACTACTTTAGCAGATCTTTCTCTTTCTCAATTAGTCAAATTAGCGGAAACAAACCAGCTAATCTGTCAGTTTAGATTTGAGAACAGCGATACGATAGAGACACTAACACGTGATTCTAGGGTTGATGATTTACAACAAATTCATACGGGTATCTTACTTTCGACTCGATTACTGCAAAAGCATAATGAGGGCGAGACTAATATAGCGAGAAAAAGATGAGCACCATAGCTGAAAAAAGTATTGTTAAAGAGGCTAATGATATTCGCTTAGCGATGGAATTGATCTCGTTAGGTGCTCGCCTCCAGATGCTAGAAAGTGAAACCCAAATCAGTCGCGGACGATTAGTTCGTTTGTACAAAGAGCTAAGAGGATGCCCACCACCAAAGGGAATGTTACCTTTTTCAACAGATTGGTTTATGACGTGGGAACAGAATATACATTCATCTATGTTTTATAATGCATACCAATTTTTATTGAAAAGTGGCTATTGCCAAGGTGTTGATGCAATATTGAAAGCATATCGTCTTTATTTAGAACAGTGTGCGCCAGCGCCAGGAGAAGAACCATTATTAGCATTAACCCGCGCTTGGACGTTAGTTAGATTTGTTGAAAGTGGTATGTTGCAGCGTTCCGATTGTCGCTGTTGTAGTGGGTCATTTATCACCTATGCGCATATCCCTGAAAATAGTTTTACTTGCAGTTTGTGCCAGCCACCATCACGTGCAATAAAAAAACGTAAACTTTCCGAAGATCTCGCCGATATTACGCTATATCGACAGGATGGCATTACCAAAGCGGTGATGTAATTGGATTGATTTGGTTTACAGGCAAAATTATTTGCCTGTCGTTCCTAATATTCCCTTTGACTGCCATCTGTTAACCAACGGAGTGAAAGGGAATATTGTGTTAATACTCATCGGGTATATCATTGTTACAGTTGCCGTAATTGGCGGTTATTTAATGGTTGGCGGCCATTTAGGCGCGCTATATCAACCGGCTGAATTTGTTATTATTTTAGGTGCGGGTTTAGGTGCCTTTGTAGTCGGTAACAGTGGTAAATCGATTATTGCATTATGTAAAGTATTGCCGCGCCTTTTCCGTCGTTCCTCCTATAACAAAGCAATGTCGATGGATCTAATGGCATTGTTATTTCAATTACTCAATAAATCCCGTCAGCAAGGTCTACTTGCGCTTGAAAAAGATATTGAGAATCCGAGAGAAAGCGAAATCTTTTCGCAATATCCTCGAATTTTAAAAGATGAATCTACATTGATGTTCATTGTTGATTATTTGCGTCTGATGGTGACAAGTAATTTGCAAAGTCATGAAATAGAAGCATTGATGGATGAAGAATTAGAAACCTTTCGCCAAGAAAATGAAGTCCCTGCATCCGGCTTAAACATGGTCGGCGACTCTATGCCTGCTTTTGGTATTGTTGCGGCTGTTTTGGGGGTAGTAAATGCTTTGGGTTCAGCCGATAGGCCCGCAGGTGAGCTTGGTGCATTAATTGCTCATGCAATGGTCGGTACATTCTTAGGTATTTTAGTGGCTTATGGTTTTATTTTACCGTTAGCTTCATTGATCCGCTTGCGCAGTGGCGAACAGTTAAAAATGATGGAGTGCATTAAAGTCACTTTCCTGTCTGCATTGCAAGGTTATGCGCCACAAATCGCCGTAGAGTTCGGACGTAAAGTATTGTTTAGTGCCGATAGACCTTCATTTTTGGAGCTTGAAGATAAAGTTCGTGAAGTGAAAATAGGCAATCGCGCTCAAGAATCGAGCGAGGAGTAATCGGTCGATGGCAGCCAATAACCCTCAAATAATTCGAGTCAAAAAACGTGCTTCACATCATCAAGGTGGGCATGGCGGCTCATGGAAAATTGCTTATGCTGATTTTATGACAGCAATGATGGCATTTTTTTTGGTGATGTGGCTTATTTCGATTTCAAGTCCTCAAGAATTAACACAAATTGCTGAATATTTTAGAACGCCACTGAGTACCGCAATTAATCCGGGTAAAAAAAGTGGTGATGCGACAAACCCAATTCCGGGGGGCGGCAAAGATCCTATTTATCGTGATGGTGATGTTTTACCTGAGCCGAACTCTCTCACTGATGGTGATGCTAATTATCGTTTTGAAAAACTTAAAAAATCACTCGAGCAAGCGATTTTAAATGACCCTCGCCTTAATGAATTGAAGCCTCATTTACTTATTGACATGATTAACGACGGTTTACGTATTCAAATTGTTGATAGTGAAAATCGACCTATGTTTAAAGTGGGTTCTGCCACTGTCGAGCCTTATATGCGAGATATCTTACGTGCAATTGCACCGTTGCTTGATGATGTACCAAATCGGATCAGTATTTCAGGGCATACCGATGATTTGCCTTACGCTAACGGTGCAAATTATAGCAACTGGGAGCTTTCCTCTGATAGGGCAAATGCATCACGTCGCGAATTAATACGTGGTGGAATGAATGAAAACAAAGTATTGCGAGTTGTTGGGATGGCTGCGTCTATTCATTTAGATAAAGAACATGGTCTTGCACCAATAAATCGCAGGATAAGTATTATTGTTTTAAATGATGAAGAAACGAAACAAATTTTACGTGAATACGATGGGGCAACACCCATAAATGATGTGCTAAATAAAGTGATAAAACGCGAGCCAGTACCGGCAACCAATGAAGTAGTCACTGTAAAAGTTCAGCAATAAATGCACTGATTTACAAAGACTATTTGAATATTAATCTATTTTAGTTGTACTGCCGGATGTTCCGGCAGTCAGCGTTAAGTGAAACCTAAGCGAAACTGGATAAAAACCATGGATATTACCGAGTTTTATCAAACATTTTTCGATGAAGCCGATGAGTTGCTCAGGGATATGGAACAACATTTACTTGAGCTCGATCCTTTTGACCCGGATAGCGAGCAGCTAAATGCCATTTTCCGTAGTGCTCATTCTATAAAAGGAGGAGCTGCAACTTTTGGTTTCACTCAGTTGCAAAATACCACTCATACATTGGAAAATTTATTGGATAAGGCGCGTCTCGACCAGCTGACATTAACACCTGACATCATTGATATATTTTTAGATGCTAAAGATGTGATGGCATCGCAATTAGATGCATATAAAAACAGTTCATTACCTGATGATGAAATGTTTAAACGTATTTGTGATGTGTTAAGCAGCGTTGAGCAGCGTGCCGAAGAAATAACCGTATCGTCATTGGCGTCAACTGAAACTCAATTGTCTGACAGTGAACATTCCGCAGTATCTGTGAACGCACCTCAAACCTGTGGGATGAAAAGTGAACATACGTATTATTTTATGATCACGCTTCAACAATTAAAAACCACTGAAGTTGATTTGCTTGCCGATGAATTGGAATTATTTGGCACTGTGTATCACACCGAAAAAACTGAAAATAGCTTACAAGTTTGGCTCGGCAGTAATACCGAAATTGATGATGTTTGCGGTGTACTGTGCTTTGTTGTGGATGAATCTCAAATTAGCCATGAAGTAATTAGTTTCGACGATTGTCAGCCATATATTCAAGCTGTCGAAGAAGAGGCTAATGAACAGGCAGACCAAGTAGAGGTTCAAGCTGAGGCCGAAGCCGTTAAAGCTGAGGTTATCGAAAAAGAAGCTGCGCCAGTAACACGCAAAGCATCAGTGACCAAACCAAAAGGTGACTCGAGCAGTATTCGTGTTGCCGTCGAAAAAGTTGACCAACTCATTAATCTTGTTGGCGAGCTCGTTATCATTCAATCCATGTTGACACAACATAGCCAGCAGGTAGATCAAAATGAATATGCTGATTTGCTAGGCTCGATTGTTCAGTTAGAGCGCAATTCAAGAGCTCTACAAGAGTCTGTTATGTCAATTCGAATGATGCCAATGGACTATGTATTTAGTCGTTTTCCTCGCATGGTTCGTGATATTGCCTCGAAATTAGGTAAAAAAATCGAACTCAAAGTGGAAGGCAGTGCAACTGAATTAGATAAAAGTTTGATAGAGCGTATCGTCGATCCACTGAATCACCTTGTTCGTAATAGTCTTGACCATGGGATTGAAAAACCAGAGGTTCGTCTTGCTAATGGCAAGCGGGAATCGGGTACTTTGACTCTTGCAGCATCACATCAAAGCGGAAATATTTGTATTGAAGTGCGTGATGATGGTGCGGGGCTTAATCGAACACGCATTCTTGCTAAAGCTCGCTCCCAAGGTATGAATGTTCACGATGCAATGAGCAATGAAGAAGTGGCAATGCTCATTATGGCACCAGGATTCTCAACGGCTGAAGTCATCACGGATGTTTCTGGCCGTGGGGTTGGCATGGATGTGGTGAAACGAAATATTCAAGACATGGGTGGTCGTGTCCAGATTGGTTTTACGGAAGGCAAGGGCACTATTATTCGTATTCTTCTGCCACTCACATTAGCTATTTTAGATGGCATGTCCGTCAAAGTTGCAGAAGATGTGTTTATCGTTCCGCTAAGTTCAATTATCAGCACATTACAGCCGCGTCAGGATGATATTTATCGCTTAGCGGGCGAAGAAAAAATGTTATTAGTACGTGGTGAATATTTGCCATTAGTTGAATTACATCAAGTGTTTAGCATTGAAAATGCTGAGCGTAATTTAGATAACAGTATTGTGCTGATTATCCAAAATGCAGGTCATCGTTTTGCTTTATTGGTCGATAAGCTAGTAGGACAGCAACAAGTCGTTGTGAAAAATGTTGAAAGTAATTACCGCAAAATTCCGGGTATTTCAGCTGCAACAATTATGGGAGACGGCTCAGTTGCGTTGATTTTAGATGTCGCTGAATTACAAAAAATGAATAACAGCATTTTGATTAAAAAGAAACAGCAGGTTTCACAACCTGTGGTGCACTAAATAGAGGTCATGCATATGTCTATGTTCGATGATGATTTAAATAAGCTTGATGAAGAAAAAAATGGTGAAGGTTACCTCATTTTTACTCTTGGGGAAGAAGAGTACGGAATTGAAATCTTAAAAGTGCAGGAAATCCGAGGCTATGAACAAGTGACTCGGATTGCTAATACACCAGATTTTATTAAAGGTGTAACAAATCTGCGCGGTGTGATCATTCCTATTATTGATTTACGTGTGAAATTCTCCCATGAAAATGTGGTTTATAACGATAATACTGTCGTGATTGTCGTGAATTTAAAAGACAGAGTGGTTGGCATCGTTGTTGATGGTGTTTCAGATGTGTTGGTTCTCAACGAAGATCAAATTGCTGCGCCACCTGACTTTGCAGTCACGTTATCGACCCAATATTTGACCGGTCTTGGTACGGTTAATGACCGCATGCTGATATTGGTTGATATTGAAAAATTGCTGACCAGCGATGAAATGGCATTAATTGACAGTATGGCTGAGTAACAACTCAGCTTTATTCATTGCTCAAATATTAATATCTCATTAACTAAAGTTTTTAGTTGAATGACCGATATCCAAAATACAACAAAATAATGTTAGTAAAACGTCATGTATAGTCGAATTAAGATCGTATCAGGACTTCTGTCCGTCATTTTTATTTTTATTTTATTGCAACTGGTATCTAGTGGTTTGATGTTTAACAAGCTCGGCGATAACAGTGACAGTATTAATTATTTAAATTCGCTCCAACGCCAAAGACAAGTATTAACTGAAAGCTGGGTTAACTTATTACAAGCTCGTGCCAACTTAAATCGGTCAGTAAATGCCTATTTATTAGAAGGTCGAAAAATTCAAGATGATTCAACAACAGAAGATTTAATTAAAGCAGCTAAACGTAATTTTAAATCTGCAGATGATGCGTATGTTCGTTACAACAAACTGATGCAAAGCTCGACCTATGATAAAGCTAAGTTCGAGAAATTATTTGCGACCTATGAAGATTATCGTAATGCATTAGTTACCTTAGGTGAATATGCAGAAAAAGGTGATTTAGAAAAGTTTTATGCGCATCGAACCTCAGGCCTTCAAGTTAAATTTGAAGAACAGTTCAATGCCTATTTCGCTGATATTTCTGCCGATTTTCAGGCTGAAGTTGTCAATGCAGACAATAATTATCGCCAATCACTTTATATGTTAGTGATTTTATCGATTACGTTAGCATTTGTGGGCTTATTAAGTTACCGCTATGTACGTAAAGGTATTATTGAGCCACTAACTTTATTGATTGAACGTATTAAAGTCTTTGCAGCCGGAGATTTAACACCAAAGGTTGATACCAACGCCAATAATGAAATAGGCGAACTTGCTCGAGGTGTGCAACACATGCAGCAAGAGCTTATTAATACGGTGCGTGGTGTACTTGATGGTAGCGAAACTATTTATCAAGGAACGACTGAAATTGCCGCCGGAAATAATGATCTTTCATCTAGAACAGAGCAGCAGGTTGCTTGTCTAGAAGAGACTTCGGCGAGTATGAGTGAGTTAACAGCGACGGTAAAACAAAATACCGAATATGCTCATCAAGCGAGTGAGTTTGCGAATCAAGCGTCGGTGATTGCGAAAGAAGGCGGGAAAGTTGTCTCTAATGTCGTTAGCACCATGCTTAATATTGCCGATAGTTCACAAAAAATATCTGATATTACCGCTGTTATCGATAGCATTGCTTTTCAAACCAATATCTTAGCACTAAATGCAGCCGTTGAAGCAGCACGTGCTGGGGAACATGGTCGTGGTTTTGCTGTCGTTGCCGATGAAGTCCGTAACTTAGCTCAGCGCAGTGCCGATGCAGCAAAAGAAATTAAAACGCTCATCGAAGATTCTGTTTCAAGAACGGGCACTGGCGCTCGTCAAGCTGAAGATGCGGGTGAAACGATGACCAAGATTGTTGAGTCGGTCACGCGGGTCACAGACATTATGTCTCATATTGCCACTGCATCTGATGAGCAAAGCAAAGGTATTTCACAAGTCAGCATAGCAGTCGCTGAAATGGACAAAGTGACTCAGCAAAATGCGTCACTGGTTGAGCAATCGGCGGTAGCGGCAAATGTGTTGGAAGAACAGGTTGCAAAACTGTCACAGCTCATTTCTATTTTCCGTCTACCGGCGTTAAAACACACGGAAGTGCGTAATACAAAGCCGGCGGCAAGGACGATTTCAAATATCGTTAAAACCCCGGATCTAGCTAAATTATCATCTAAGGATCATAAAAATGATGATAATTGGGAAACGTTCTAAAGGTTAAGCACAGTTTAGCGCTGTGAAGTTATTACCTTATTAGGTAGCAACTTTGCAGCGTTTCTGTATATCGCAAAATTGATGCTTAAATCTACAGAAACCTGGTTGGCGTAAGTGGGGGTTATATGTTTGGTAATATACGAATTTCAGTAAGTTTATATCTATTGCTTTTTTTATTTTGCGGGATGCAAATTGTATCGAGCGGGGTTTCTGTCGCAATAGTCACGAGTGAATTAAACTCTTTAGAGCGTATCGATTTAGGCGCTAAAAAAAGTGCATTATTAGAAGAAATAAATAAAGATTTAATGCAGGCTCGAAATAGTCTTACTCAAATTGCATTGCTTTTAAAAGTAGGTGATAACGCGCCACTTATCGAAGAAACGAAAACGACGTTTGACCGGTTTATGGCAGAAGCTGCGAAAGATTATGAATCTTTCAAAATTCAACCTATTTTGTCCGAAAAAGAAAATCTTGCAGCTCTTGAGGACAAATACCAAGCATTTATTACCGTACTTAATGCATTAAATACTCACCTTGATAACAATGATGTCGCTTCTTATATTTCACTGCCTGCGCAAGCTCATCAAGATCAGTTATTAGGAATGATTAATGATTATTTAGCATTAATCAAAATTGAAGATCAAGAATCCTTAGAAGCAGCAAGGCTCTATAATACTTTCGCTTGGAGTTCATTCCTTTCAGTTATCGTCATTATTATTTTGGTGACAACATTTGCGCATTATTGGATGAAACGAAAAGTTATCAAACCATTAAGTAGCATGAGTGAACATTTTACTAAAGTTGCCGAAGGTAAATTAAATCAAAAGATTGAAGTGACCACGCGTGATGAAATTGGATACGTATTTGAACAATTGAAATTAATGCAAAATTCACTCGCGACGTCGATTACGGCATTACGTTCTAACACCGATCAAATGTATACCGGTATTCGTGAGATAGCATTAGGCAATAACAACTTATCATCGCGTACTGAACAGCAAGCGGCCTCATTAGAAGAAACTGCTGCGAGTATGGAAGAACTTACCGCGACAGTGAAACAAAATGCAGACAATGCACGTCAAGCTAGTGAATTGGCAGTCAGTGCATCAAAAACGGCAACAAAAGGTGGTGAAATCACGATTGATGTTATTGCAACGATGACGTCGATTTCTCATAGCTCACAAAAAATCAGCGCAATTATTAGTGTGATTGATGGTATTGCATTTCAAACTAACATTTTAGCCCTTAATGCAGCAGTTGAAGCGGCTCGAGCTGGTGAGCAAGGTCGGGGATTCTCTGTTGTTGCTGGTGAAGTTCGCGCATTAGCACAACGTAGCGCTGAAGCAGCAAAAGAAATTAAAGCACTTATCGATGAATCTGTTGGCCGGGTTAGCCAAGGTTCCCTCTTAGTTAATGAAGCAGGGCAAACTATGAATGAATTGGTTGCTGCGGTTAATCAAGTAACTGAATTAATGGGAAGTATTGCATCTGCATCGAATGAGCAAAGCCGAGGTATTGAGCAAGTTGCTACCGCAGTGAGTCAGATGGATTTAGTAACGCAACAAAATGCGGCTTTAGTTGAGCAGTCAACAAGCGCAACGGCAGCGCTTGAAGATCAAGCTAATAACTTAGTGGATACCGTTGCATTCTTTGAACTACCAGACAACCAAACAAGCCGCATTAAACGGTGAATTTAATCAACAATAGCGTTATTAACCTCAGAGTCTGGCCACCAATTGAAGGCTACCTCTGGGGTTTTATTGAATAGGGCGACAAGTACGATGCTTTTTGTACCACAAATAGAACCATTGACCGATGAAGACTTTGGTCGGGTTTGTCGATTTATTCATAAAAAATCAGGCATTGTCCTTACCATGAATAAAAAAAGTATGGTCTATAATCGGTTATTAAAACGGTTACGTGACTGTAATATCGACAATTTTACTGATTATCTACGTATGTTAGAGCGGGAGCCATCGAATCCAGAATGGCAGGCTTTCGTGAATGCATTAACGACCAACCTAACGGCATTTTTTCGTGAACCACATCATTTTGTGACCTTATCAGATTTTATCCGCACACGAAAAGACAGCAATATTAACATTTGGTGTGCGGCATCTTCGACAGGGGAAGAGCCTTACTCAATCGCAATGACATTGAGCGATGTTTTAGGGCCCCATGCAATTAATGCCAAAGTGATAGCTAGTGATATCGATACCGAGGTTTTAGATAAAGCCAAGCAAGGCGTTTATCGTGTTGAAGAACTCAAATCCTTAAGTGCTTTGCAAAGGCAACGTAACTTTATGAAAGGTGTCGGTGAGTTTGAAGGCTATGCCCGAGTTAAACCGGCATTGCGGCAAATGATTGAGTTTCGTTATTTAAATCTGAGTGACAACGACTGGCAATTACAGCATCGCTTCGATGCTATTTTTTGTCGTAATGTCATGATTTATTTTGATAAAGAAATGCAAATAAAAATGCTTGAACGATTTGCCACATTACTTAAACCAGATGGCTTGTTGTTTATCGGTCATTCTGAAAATTTATCTCAATTGTCGCAAAGTTTCGTGATTAAAGGACAAACCGTCTACAGCGTACAAGCTGGAAGGAGGGGGTAGTGAAAAAAATTAAAGTGCTTTGTGTTGATGACTCCGCACTGATGCGCCAATTAATGCGGGAAATTATCAACAGCCATCCTGATATGGAGGTGGTTGATACTGCGCCTGATCCTTATGTCGCGCGTGATTTGATTAAGCAACTTGTTCCTGACGTGATCACGCTTGATGTTGAAATGCCTCGCATGGATGGTATTGATTTTCTTGAGAAATTGATGCGACTTCATCCTATGCCTGTTGTGATGGTATCAACATTAACCTCAAAAGGTTCTGAAGTTACATTAAAAGCTTTAGAGCTAGGTGCGGTCGATTTTGTCACTAAACCACAGATTGGTATTCGTGAAACCATGATGAGTTATCGTGACTTGATTGGAGAGAAAATTCGCGCGGCAGCGATGTCGAAAATCACGCAGCGTAGTCGTTTTGCACGAGTCGAAAATAAAGCGTCAGAATCTACAACGTTTGCGAAACCGCTTTCCCCACATGTATGCCATAGTCGCGTTATTGCGGTTGGTGCATCAACGGGGGGAACTGAAGCGATACGTCAGTTTTTAGAAATGTTGCCTCGTGAATGTCCGCCTGTGGTCATTACGCAACATATGCCAGCCGGATTTACGCGCTCGTTCGCTGAACGACTTAATAAACTGTGTGTGCTAACGGTAAAAGAAGCTGAGCACAATGAATTATTGCAAAAAGGTTATGCCTACATTGCACCTGGTGATTCGCATATGTTGATTGCTGATAAAGGCAAAGGTTTTCAAGTTATTTTGCAGCAAAGTGAACCGGTAAATCGTCATCGGCCTTCTGTTGATGTCCTCTTTGATTCAGTAGCTCAATGTGTCGGGCGTAAATGTGTCGGTGTCTTATTAACCGGAATGGGTATGGACGGTGCAAAAGGACTTTTAAATTTACGTAAGCAAGGTGCAATTACCTATGCTCAAAACGAAAGTAGTTGTGTGGTATTTGGTATGCCGCGAGCTGCTATCGAAATGGATGCTGTAGATGAAGTGCAAGATATTCTTAAAATTGCACCAAGTATTTTAGCAAAACTTTCTTCTGTAACGGCATAACTGTTACAGATATTCACTATTGTATTTTGAAGGAGTGGTTATGGCCGCTAAAGATCTTAGTTTTTTGGTTGTTGATGATTTTTCCACAATGCGTCGTATCGTACGTAACTTATTAAAAGAGCTTGGATTTAATAAAATAGAAGAAGCTGAAGATGGCGTTGATGCATTAGATAAAATTCGTACTGGAAATATTGATTTCGTCGTCGCAGATTGGAATATGCCAAATATGGACGGTTTAGAGTTACTCAAAACTATTCGTGGTGATGAAGCGCTCAAGCATATTCCTGTATTAATGGTTACCGCTGAAGCGAAAAAGGAAAATATCATTGCCGCAGCACAAGCTGGTGCAAGTGGGTATGTTGTGAAGCCATTTACAGCTGCCATTTTAGAAGAAAAACTTAATAAAGTATTCGAAAAAATGGGACTGCAATAAGCGCACTTGTTAAAGGAGACTGTGATGACTGAATCAACATTTTTACAAAGCAATCGAAATGGTAACGAAGACTTAAAACAAGTTATTACTCGAATTGGTACTTTAATGAGAACACTTAGAGAGAGCATGCGTGAGCTTGGTCTTGAAAAAAGTGTTCAGCAAGCGGTAGCCAGTATTCCTGATGGGAAAGACAGGTTACGCTATATTGCTCAAATGACCGCTCAGGCAGCAGAAAAAACACTTAATGGCATTGATGTGATTAAGCCATTACAAGTGAAAATGAACAAAGATGCGATTGAATTGCAGCAACAATGGCAAAATTCAGAGGCAGAAGGTGTTTCTGTTGAACTGCAAGGGGCAACTCAAGCATTTTTAACGCAAGTGATTGAAGACAGTGAAACAACTAAAGCTGAACTGTTAGAAATTATGATGGCGCAAGATTTCCAGGATTTAACCGGCCAAGTTATTAAAAAAATGATGGAAGTCGTTGAAGAAGCAGAGAAACAACTTCTCGCGCTGTTAGTGGAAAACACACCACCAGAAATGCGTGCGAAGCAGCAAACTGATAGTTTACTGAATGGTCCGCAAATTAATAAAGAAGGTGTGAATGTGATGGCATCACAATCGCAGGTGGATGATTTACTTGATGAGTTAGGATTCTAAATCAATTCCTATCATACTTCGGGCTACAGAGCAGCTCTCAGCTACCCAAGTTACATACTTATGGATGTTTCTTGGGATAGCTTCAATTACTGCTTACTTGTAATTCGAATTATTTTTGGTTTGATACTCTTTCACAATAAAATCGTTTAATATCATCGAAATAATGGAGTGAACTTCTTGCGTCGGGTGGACGCTATCATTAAATAGATAATTGGGAGCCGTATCCATATAGCCTGTTCCTCCAATATAACCTTTCGTAAAGGGCCTGTCTAAAATATAAGGTCGGTTTTTGGTATCGCCTTCAATATTAGAACTGCTTAATAAATTTAGTTCTTCAGCTTTTTTTGTTATTTCGGCCATAGCCTTATAAAGGTCAAAGAATTTAATATTTTTATCTTCTTGAGAGGCAATTTTATTTAATCGCAATTTTAGTCTTATATTATGAATGAGTGTAATTATTTTCATCTTATTTTTATAGGTACTGGATTGTATTTTGGCGAAAGGTGTTGATGCTAGGTTAGGTACCCCCATTACTAAAATATTTTTTGCTCCTTGCTGAGTCATTTTTTTAATTAAATTAATTTGGTCATCGATAACTTTATTAATGTCTTCTTTAGCAAAAGTTACATAATCATTAGCTCCGAGGGAAACAATTGCCAAGTCTGTAGCCTCAAATTTGATTTTATTTATTTGTTTTTTCATGTTTGAAATAAATTTAAACTTTGGAATCAACTGATTATAATTTCCCGCGACTGCACCGCCTTCCGCTTTATTCATTAGAGTCACAGGGGAATAGGTGACTCGATTATTCTGAGTATCAATAGTTTTATGTTTCATGAAATGTGGCGAAGTAAGGAATTCAGGCCAAGTAAAACCATTGGTAAATTTCCCTTTATGGTACTGTGGTGCCGAGGGCAGTATTCCAAAAGTTTTAGCAAACATACGGCCCTTGGAGTCAGATAAATTATCACCAATGACAATAACCCGTTTAAGGCAATCGATAATGTCTTTTTTGTGAGATTGATTTAGGGCACTGATATTTGGTGTTTCTATGCCATTACAATGCTCTCTATTTTTTTCTATATAAGCAGCTAATTTAAATTTTGGGTGATCATTCTCTTTATTTAGTTTATTTATCTCTTGCCTAGAATCAACCTCATCAAAGTAGGGAATATTATTTACAATAGCAGTATTTGCAACTAGGGTATTAGGTGTTTTTGGTATATCGCATAAATTAACTTTAACTATATTTTTAGTGAGTAAATTAATAAATGCTTTTTTAAATGAAGGTTTATTCCATGAAAGTATTCTTCTATTATTTGAATACTGCTGTACGTACATAAAAATACCTTTTTTGATTAATCTTAAATCTAAGGGTTTTGTGTGAGTAAAATACCAAGTATTTATTTGATAAAATATCAAATATAGATTATTTCTAAGTGGGTAAGGGTTTTATAAAAAAAATTTATAAAAATCAATAATATATGATGTGTTTTATAGTAGGAATACTTGTATTTATTTAAGTGCAAGTAATCCTACTGTTGAATTGATATTAATAACTAATCATGTTGATAAACAACGATGATTTCACTGCCAAGCGTTTGTTCAAACTCCATAATAAAAGCATCGCTGAGATCCCAATCATGAAAGCTAAAGCCAAGATGACCAAATGCCCATTGAGGGTCGAATTTCCAGCCGGACAGTGGCGCATCAAAGCCGCAATTAATGCATGCGAGACTTTCAGGTTTACCCTCATACCAATCAGTTACCGTATCACTCCAATCATTGCTACGTTCACTTTGTTCACTGGTACATTGCGGGCAATAAAGACCAAGGCCATTGCCACCAGCGTGAAATACAGTACGTTTAGTCACGATTGTGAGATAGTTTTTCAAGGTGTTTTCTGGCAGTTGTGTTGGTACAATATTGTCATCAATCACATACAAAACAGGTTCTTTATATTCAGCGGTCGGGCGATAAATGATTTCGTCATCTTCAATGCCTTGAAAGATAGGATCAATAATACCTTGTTGTTTAAGCCAGCTAAGCATTCGCTCCGCTTCTTTTGGGGCATCTTCTAAATTGATATCCGGAGCAACTAGGTGGCAAATATCCATAACATAATGACCTTATTTTCATATTGATTTTCAACTATATTAATTAAAATTGGTCAATTAATAAATCAATTGCTTATTTGATTTTTCCTCATTTATTTTTCATTAAATATTCATCGTTGCACCGCAGTTCACCAAACTGTTGTCATATTGTTCAATTGCCAAATAACCCCCTTGAAGTACATCTATTTTCCACCATTGATTTTTTGACAGTCTGTCATGCTATAGCGATAACTCATATTGTGTTTAAATTTTGGAACAAAAGTGTCCGACGAAAGCGATGTAGAAAAAACAGAAGAGCCCACCCCCCATAAAAAAGAAAAAGCTAGGGATGATGGGCAAATCGTTCGTTCGAAAGAATTAAACTCATTAATGATGATGTTAGCGGGTATTAGTTTGCTGTGGCTTAGCGGTGGGCATTTGGCGGATCAACTACGTCAAACCGTACGCCAAGGTTTTATTTTTGATGGGCATTATTTACAAAATACGGGGTTGATGCTCAGTTATTTAGGGCGTGTTGTTAGTGAAGCTCTTTTTGCATTATTTCCGGTGATAGGGGGATTGGCCTTAGTTGGGATCTCAGCGTCGTCATTGGTTGGTGGATTAGTTTTTAATAGTAAGCTAATTAAGTTTGATTTGAAAAAGCTTGATTTGATAAAAGGATTAAAGCGAATTTTTTCGATGAATGCGCTTTCTGAGCTTTTCAAAGCCATTTTGAAGTCATTCTTTGTGGGGCTCGGTACGTTTATATTTTTATGGCAAAGTTGGCCATCGCTCTTACATCTTGCGATGGAAGCGCCTGTTACTGCGCTTGCTAATGGGCTAGAAAAGGTCATTTTTGCGGGATATTTAATTGTCTTTTTGCTGATCCCGATGGTGGCGTTCGATGTGTTTTATCAATTCCGTTCTCATCTAAAAAAATTACGTATGAGCCGTCAAGAAATTAAGGATGAGTTTAAACAACAAGAAGGCGATCCACATATCAAGGCGAAAATTCGCCAACAGCAACGGGCAATGGCGCGTAATCGTATGATGGCCGATGTACCGAGTGCTGATGTCATCGTTACTAACCCGACCCACTATGCAGTCGCTCTCAAATATGATGATAAAAAAATGGGTGCGCCAAAAGTGTTGGCCAAAGGCGCTGGCGTTATTGCTCAACGCATCAAACAACTTGGGGAAGAGCATCGAATATTGCAGCTAGAAGCCCCCCCGCTGGCGCGTGCGTTATATCGTCATGCGGAAATAGGACAAAGTATCCCTGTTGCGCTGTATGCAGCGGTAGCAGAAGTTTTAGCATGGGTTTATCAATTACGCCGTTGGCGTAGTGAGGGTGGACTCAGACCGAAAAAACCGAAAAATTTACCAGTGCCACCGACACTGGACTTTGCTGGAGATAACAATCGCGATGGCTAATTTGGCTGCTCTTTTAAAATTGCCGAAAAATCTACAAGGAACGCAGTGGCAAATACTTGCCGGGCCAATTCTTATCTTACTAATCTTGTCGATGATGGTTTTACCGTTGCCGGCTTTTTTATTGGATTTATTATTTACTTTTAATATCGCGTTGTCGATCATGGTGCTATTAGTGGCCATGTTCACTAAGCGCACGCTTGATTTTGCCGCTTTTCCGACTATTTTACTATTTGCTACGTTATTGCGTTTATCACTCAATATCGCCTCGACACGTATTATCTTATTGGATGGTCATACTGGCCCTGATGCAGCAGGTAAAGTGGTTGAAGCATTTGGCCACTTCTTGGTTGGCGGTAATTTTGCGATTGGTATTGTTGTATTTATCATCTTAGTTTTAATCAACTTTATGGTTATTACTAAAGGTGCTGGACGTATTGCCGAAGTGGGCGCACGTTTTGTCCTTGATGGTATGCCCGGTAAGCAGATGGCTATCGATGCCGATTTAAACGCCGGTATTATTAGTGATGATGAAGCCAAAAAACGCCGTTCTGAAGTGACTCAAGAAGCTGATTTTTATGGCTCGATGGATGGTGCAAGTAAGTTCGTCCGAGGGGATGCCGTCGCTGGGATCATGATCATGGTAATTAACGTGATTGGTGGTCTTATCATCGGGGTTGGGCAACACAATATGTCACTGGGGGATGCAACGAGTGCCTATACATTGCTCACTATTGGTGATGGTTTGGTGGCTCAAATTCCTGCATTGATTATTTCAACTGCCGCAGGGGTAATTGTTACCCGTGTAGCGACCGATGAAGATGTGGGCGAACAGATGGTTAACCAACTGTTCAATAACCCACGGGTTATGTGGTTAAGTGCTGGAGTGTTGGGGCTGATTGGTCTTATTCCAGGCATGCCGAATTTTGTATTTTTATTGTTTACCGCGGCTTTAGCTGGATTAGGTTGGTATCTGATTCGTAAATCAAAAAATCCGGAAGGGAAAGCGGATAGTAGCCAAGCGCAACATTTTAATGAAGCAAATAAAGTGGTTGAAGCGACGTGGGATGATGTGCAGCTGGAAGATTTATTGGCCATGGAAGTGGGATACCGCTTAATTCCGTTGGTTGATAACGAGCAACAGGGGGAGCTATTAGGGCGTTTACGTGGATTACGTAAAAAATTTGCACAAGAGATCGGCTATTTACCGCCGGTGGTGCATATTTGCGACAACTTAGAGCTATCTCCTTGTGAATACCGCATTTTAATTAAAGGTGCTGAAGTTGGGCGTGGCGAAGCACAGCCGGGACGTAGTCTAGCTATCGACCCAGGCAATGCGGCGGGTTCATTAGAAGGCGATATTACGAAAGAGCCAGCTTTTGGTCTACCGGCGGTTTGGATTGATGATGATTTGCGTGAGCAAGCACAAATTCAAGGTTATACGGTTGTTTCAGCCAGTACCGCAGTAGCGACGCATTTTAATCAAATTTTATTACAAAATTCCAGTTCGCTTTTTGGTCGTCAAGAAGCGCAAATGCTGTATGACCGTGTGAAAAAAGAGATGCCGAAACTGGCTGATGATTTGATCCCAGATACGATTTCTTTAACGATTTTACATCGAGTTTTACAAAACTTGTTGATGGAAGATGTGGTTATTCGTGATATGCGCACTATTATCGAAACGTTAGCTGAAATGGCAGGTGAAAACGGCGAGCAAAAAGATACTGATTACCTGACATCGCAAATCAGAATTGCATTAGGGCGTGCTATCACTCAACAGTGGTTTGGTAATGCAGAAGAAATTCAAGTCATTGGTTTAGACGCAAATTTAGAACAAATTTTACTACAAGCGGCGAAAAATGGTGGTGGTTTAGAACCTAATTTAGCACAGTTCATTCAAGCTCAAGCAGAAGAGGCGATAGGCCACCAAGAGGCAATGGGCGCACCAACCGTATTGTTGGTTAATCACGGGTTACGTCTGATTTTGTCTCGTTTCTTACGTCGTAGCTTGCCGCAGTTGGTCGTGATGTCTAATCTTGAGTTGAGCGATCATCGGAAGATTAGGATGACGTCGATGATTAGCGGCGCTTAGTTTTTTCTTTCTGTCATACTTTGAATCACAGGGGTGTTGGCTTCATTTGTTGCCTACCTGTGATTCGAATTATTTAAGCAATATTTTGATTAAGATTAATGATGAAGAATAAACTGAATGAACTATTTCAATTTTCTCAAGAGATGTAAGCAGTTGGTATTACCGATGACGTAGTGGCTCGGCGCATAGACGCTAGAATAAAAGCAAAGGAATGACAAAATTTGGTGAGCCTAAACTGATGTCAGGTAAAAATATCAAGCGAATTTGTGAGCAAAATAATATCTCACAATCATTTTTTCCTTGATATTGAATATGATGAAAGAAAACGTATCAAAATGGGCGCGAGGCGAAATCAAAGCAAATAGTGCAGTGCTAATACTTTTTAATTTAAACACTGATTATCTAAATCAATAATTATGAATAAGCCCATGTTTTTCGGCGTGTTATTCGAAAATTCCCATCTTTAATCATAATGGAAGATAAAGCCTTTAATCGCCTAAATTGATATCTTTTTACCTAAAACTGGGCGTTTAGATTCTAGACCGTCTGCACCATAAGTTGATTGATTATTATGTTTTTTTGCAAAATTCAGGCGCTCTGAATTAAGTTCCATATGCAGTTGTAGCATTTGATGGTTACGGTAATTTAGATCTTTTAATTCACCCGTTAAAGATTTGATCATTTCCCAGATGCCATTTAACGCAAGATTGTCTTCATAAGGTGCGACAATTTGCGCTTGTGCTTCAAGCTGTAAACGATGGTTTTCACCATAGCTAATTGCCGCAACTAAAAAACGTTTTTGCTCTGTCGTCTCTTGAAAAGGCGAAGGCGGAACTTGATGATAACCTAATAATAATTCTTCATTTTTCATCACAATTTGCAGTGACTGCAAATGTGAGAGCTGTTGCTCTAGTAATATTAATAATTCGTCATTCATGATAATTATATTATTTCATTGATAACATGCATTCGTGAGCATCGCGTAAAATACCATCGGCGACTTTTCCAGCGTCCATTTTTAAGGTGCCGTCTTGAATCGCTTGCTTAATTCTTTCAACTTTAGCCAGATCAATATCACTAGCTTGAGGCTGTAATAATTTTTTTTGTAGTTCACTTGGTGCAAATGCACTTTCTTTAACTACTTCATTTATTAAAACTTTTTTATCGCGCACCGGGATAGTCGCGTCTTGTGGATCGCGGTTAGTCACCTGAGTCAATGCAGAAATTGCAGATGTCTGCTCAATAGCCATAATGTGTTTTCCTGTTCCCGATATTTTTCATATTTAGGTTATCGGCAATCCTGTATGAATCTTTAGTGTCTCTAGTGTTACAAAATATTGCATAGCTATCTAGTGTTATGAAATAATTAATAATTCCATTTACTTTAAGGCAACTTTTACACTGCCATTTTCTAAAGCTTCGCCGTTGACAACTTGTCCATTCACTAAGCGTACACGTAGATTTCCACCTGTAACTGCATTATTAATGGCGCGGCCTTCATATTTCACCGAAAAATTATCACCAGTCGCAAATACAAATACTGTTTGTCCTGATTTAATGGCCCAAGGACGTCTAAGCATTGAATTCGTCAATGTTTGTCCTGCGGATATATTTCGTAGGGCAATGGTTCCACGCACGGCTATTTTATCTGTTGCAGCACCCGCAGGAAGCTTATGCAATAACCCTTTCTTAGTACCAATATCGACAAACTCAACTATTTCGCCTCGTGAGATATTTCGAGTCGCTACATAATACTGCCCCATCACATTAACAGTGAGCTGCATAAATTGTTTTTTCTTACCACACTGCACAGGTAAAGAGACATTTCCCATATTTCGCCCCCCAACAGCAGGACTAATTTGGGGTTTTTCACAGTTAGGCCAACGGTCAATAGGGGTTTTAATTTCAATAGAAATACTATTTTTCTCCCCATGAATTTGACGAAAATATTGGTTAATATCCTGTGGCAGTGCGCTTTGTGCCACGTTAGCAAATAAACTCAACACACCAAAAGTTGGGAACCAAATCAGTGAACGAATACGAAGCATACCTATGCCGTCTCCCAAGAATCAAACTTTTTCACGCTTGCAGTTTACCCACCTCAAAAACAATGAATGACTCAAATAGGTCAATAATTTTGCCTTTATCTCGTCATTAGATTTTTTGTTAGGCGGCTAATATAGGCGCGTCGAATTTTAACATTTAATACTCGTCATTCTTCAAGTTGCCTGTGCGTTGACATGCACTCAGCTCCCCGAATCACATAGTTTATCGTGGTTCTCGGGATAGCTTATTTCATCTAGCTTGAACTATTTTGCGTATAAATCCAGGGCTGGCTTTAAACCCGTTGAGGTAAATATGATTGATAAATTAAATGCCACGTTTGCATTCCAGCAGCAGGCTTTGTCAATAAGAGAAGCGAGACAGACGGTTTTAGCTTCTAACATTGCTAATGCCGATACGCCGGGCTATCAGGCGCGTGATATTGACTTTAATCGTCAATTACAACAAGCGATGGATAAAGGCGCAGTACAAGGAAAAGGCGTTTCTCTCGCGGTGACATCTAAGGGACACATTGAAGGGCATGGTATGAAAGCACCTCAATTAGATCTGAAATATCGCGTGCCTTATCAAACGTCAATGGACGGTAATACGGTCGATATGGATATTGAACGTAGCCAGTTTGCCGATAACACCCTGAAATATCAGGCTGATCTTACATTCATCAATAGCCGCATCAAAAGCATGTTGGCTGTTTTGCAGCAAGGGTAATTTTTCATGGCCTTACTGAGTATTTTCGATATTTCTGCGTCAGCGCTGACCGCACAATCTCAACGCCTTAACGTGAGTGCGAGCAATATGGCAAACGCAGAAAGTGTGGCAGGCCCTGATGGTCAGCCATACCGTGCTAAACAAGTGGTATTTCAAATGTCACCACAAGGGCGTAATGAAGTTGGCGGCGTGCGTGTGAGTCAATTGATTGAAGACCCATCACCACCACGTATGGAATATAAACCTGGTCATCCTCTAGCTGATGAAAAAGGCTATGTGAAAATGCCTAACGTAGACACTGTTGGCGAGATGATCAATACCATTTCTGCATCACGTAGCTACCAAGCCAACCTAGAAGTGATGAACACTGCAAAGTCATTGCTACAAAAGACATTAACTCTAGGTCAATAACGGAGGCACGGTATGGGGATTGCAGCCACAATGTACGATTCTTTGGATAACAGCACTGCTGGCCCCGCAGCGGCGGCAAGTAATGTACCCAAAAAAAGTCAAAGTGATGACATGCGAGACACTTTCTTGAAAATGATTGTGACGCAAATGCAAAATCAAGATCCAACCAAACCAATGGAAAATACCGATTTAACGAGTCAGTTGGCGCAAATTGCCACTCTTGAGAGCATGAATAAACTCAGTGACAACGTTAGTGGTATTTCTCAACAAATTGGTTCTGGACAATCACTACAAGCGACCCAGCTCGTTGGCAAAGGGGTCTTGATTCCTCGCAACGAAATTATTTTAGCGCCGTTGAAAAAAGAAAGTAATGGCGAGAAAAGCACAATCTCCAAACCCTCCAATCCACTACCGGAAGAAGGTATTAGTCCTAATAGCGCATCCATATTTGCACTAAGTGATAAAAGTGCAATTGATGGCGAAGAGGCAACTGAAGAACCACAAACGGATTATATTTCATCACCGTTTGGCTTCTTTTTACCTAAATTAGCAGACACCGTTGAAATTACCATTCGCGATAAAAATAGAATGGTTGTCCGTACCATCACTTATGACACCGAAGTTAAACCTGATATTTACGATATGGCATGGGATGGACGTGATAACAACGGTAATTTAGTTTCAGACACCAAAGGTAAATATTACTTTGATGTGAAAGCATTGAAGTCGGGGGCTGAAATTGATGTCACCAAATTGGGCTATGCCCGCGTCAATGGTGTTACACCGGGATCAGATGCCCCTTTATTAGATGTTGGTATTGGGCAAAGCGTGCCGCTAAGCAGCATCTTTAAAGTGTATCCCGCATCTTAATTTAATTGGTTGTTTTTCAATCTTTTTGCCCTGTAACAATAAGCAACTAAGATCGGCAGCCCCCTAATTTTTATGGAGAAAATATGTCTTTTTCACAAGCAGTCAGTGGCTTAAATGCGGCTTCAGCGGGACTTGATTCGATTGGTAACAATATTGCCAACTCTGCAACTAATGGTTTTAAAGGCGCGACTACCTCATTTGCAGATATGTTTGCAGGTTCAGGTGTGGGTCTTGGTGTTAACGTCGCGGCTGTAACACAAAACTTCAAAGATGGCCCAATTACACGTACTGATAGAGCAACAGATGTCGCGATTTCAGGCAGTGGTTTTTTCCGTGTACAAGATAAAAATGGCGATATTTTTTATAGCCGTGATGGTCAATTTCAACGAGATAAAAGCGGTAACTTGGTGAACAACCAAGGCATGGTTGTGACAGGCTATCCAGCAAGTGTTGATGAAAAAGGCAATGTATCTATACAAAGCGGTGGCGTGCCAGCAGGCTTGAATATTCCAACGGATATGATGGATGCGCAAGCGTCTAAATTAGCGAAATTAACGATTAACTTGAATTCAGACGATAAAGTCAAAGACAAACCGTTTGATGTTAAAAACCCAGATGATAACGCGAGCTATAACTTTAGCACTACTATGACTGCCTATGACAGCCAAGGTAATACCCATGAGATCTCTGTTTATTTTGTTAAGACTGTTGACAATAAATGGACCGCTTATGCAAAAGATGCAAATGATAAAGAAGCTAAAAAAATCGGTGATTTGGAGTTTGATGGTAACGGTAAATTAAAAGACTCAGCAAATGCGAGATTTGATTTTGCTTATACCGGTCTTAATGGCGCGAATAATGACACTTTACAGATAGATCTGAGTAAAACTCGTCAACAAAAAGTCAGTGAATCTTCTGTCAGTGCGATTGATGTTGACGGCTATCCAGCGGGTGAATACACCACGTTCAAAATCGAAGATAACGGCATGCTTGTCGCTAACTATTCAAACCAACAAAAACGTATTGTGGGACAAATTGCACTATCTGCATTTGCTAATCCTAATGGACTGGTTTCTCAAGGCGGTAACGTTTGGGCATCATCTAATGCGTCAGGTAACCCAATGGATGGCGTACCGGGTGTCGGTCAGTTTGGTAAATTAACCAGTGGTGCACTTGAATCATCTAACGTGGATATGAGCCAAGAACTCATCAGCATGATAGTGATGCAACGCAATTATCAATCAAACGCACAGACCATTAAAACGCAAGATCAGATGTTACAAACACTGGTTAACTTACGATAAGTCTAGAGGCTGTCCATGGATCACGTCATTTATACTGCTATGGGTGGAGCGCGTCATGCGCTTGAAAACCAAGCGATTGTCTCTAATAACATTGCCAATGTATCAACGGCAGGTTTTAAGGCGCAGCTTTCTGCGATGCGCGCTGTGCCAATTAATGGGGATAGCGAACCAACGCGGACACTCGTTGTTGCTTCAACTCCAGGTGCTGACATGAGTCAAGGGCCGCTTAACTATACGGGTAGGCAAACAGATGTAGCGCTAAACGATAAGCATTTTCTTGCAGTCGAATTAGCGGATGGTACAGAAGCTTATACCCGTAACGGTAATCTTCAAATTTCATCGGATGGTGAGTTGATGATTGGAGAGCGTCGTTTACAAGGCGATGGCGGTCCTATTAACGTGCCGCCTAATGCTGATCTTACCATTGGTACTGATGGCACCATTACTGCACTGCTTGCAACTGATCCTCCAACCATGTTGGGACAAATTGGGCGTTTAAAAGTTGTCGAAGCGCAGCCTCAAGATTTAATTCGTGGTGAAGATGGTTTATTCCATTTATCGCCTCAGGCACAAGCGGCCAATGGCAACGTCTTACCACAAAGTGAGCGCGCTATTGTCACATCAGGTGTGATTGAGGGAAGTAACGTCAATGCTGCTGAGGCGATGGTATCGATGATTGCCAATGCAAGGCATTTTGAAATGCAAATGAAAGTTGTCAGTAGTGCCGATGAAAATGCACAACGGGCAAATCAATTGCTTGCCATCAGCTAATATTCAGTAAGGAATTATTATGATCCGTTCTCTATGGATTGCGAAAACTGGGCTTGATGCTCAACAAACTAACCTTGATGTCATTTCGAATAACTTGGCTAACGTCAGTACCAATGGTTTTAAACGTCAACGGGCTGTGTTTGAAGATTTATTGTATCAAAACATTCGCCAGCCGGGTGCTATGAGCTCAGATCAAACCTCGTTACCATCCGGTTTACAGATGGGTACAGGGGTACGTCCGGTTGCGACAATGCGTGTTCATGAGCAAGGGAACCTGAATAAAACAGGTAACACGACGGATATCGCGATCAAAGGCCAAGGCTTTTTGCATGTTCAAATGCCAGATGGGACCGATGCTTATACGCGTGATGGTGCTTTGCAGCCAAACCAAGATGGACAATTAGTCACCTCTAGTGGTTTTCAAATCGTGCCTGCAATTATGATCCCCGACAATGCGAATAGCCTCAGTATTGCTCGTGATGGTACTGTCTCGGTCACTGTTTTTGGGGATAATCAGCCGCAGCAAATTGGACAAATTACTCTGACGACTTTCATCAATGATGCTGGCCTTGAGAGCATGGGTGAAAATCTTTATATGGAAACGGCCAGTTCAGGCGCACCAAATGAAAGTGCACCGGGAACGAATGGTGCCGGTTTGCTTTATCAGAACATGTTAGAAACCTCTAACGTCAATGTGGCTGAGGAGCTGGTTAATATGATTCAAACTCAGCGTGCAT
The DNA here is from genome assembly GCF_052096715.1 of Providencia sp. Taxonomy (NCBI): domain Bacteria; kingdom Pseudomonadati; phylum Pseudomonadota; class Gammaproteobacteria; order Enterobacterales; family Morganellaceae; genus Providencia; species Providencia sp. The sequence continues at coordinate 6,643 of NZ_JBQDNB010000038.1, read as the reverse complement.
ATGAAATTAACAGTAAAGCGGTATCGGCGTCTGACCAGATGTTACAACGTCTAACACAACTGTAATTAATGCCCTGATAGACACTCGCGTGAGCGACAATTCACATCGTATTGTAAGACTAGCGTTGTGAATTGTCAGTGAGAAGGAACTCTTCATGATGACAAAACGTATACAGCAGCAAAAGAGTAGCATGATGATTGAAAGCGACATGGTTCCACAACCGCAGGCAACAGTTTTACATTCGCGTTTTTGTACGCCTAAGCCAATGTGGCTGGTGGCTGTTTTGATGTTCACGATGAGCGGTTGTGCGTATATCAAACCAAGTCCGTTGGTGAATACGACAACGACAGCGGTGCCAACAGCACCTACTGCGCCTTCGCCAAATGGTGCTATTTTTCAAAGTGCTCAGCCTGCTTATTATGGTTATCAGCCTCTGTTTGAAGATAGGCGACCGCGCAATGTCGGTGATATTTTGACTATCAACTTACAAGAAAATGTCAGTGCTAGTAAAAACTCATCAGCTAACGCTAATCGTAGCGGGAAAACAGGCTTTCTGGCGGCTATCCTGCCTGGATTTATGCAAGGTTGGATAGGCGGTAATAACACTGAGTTGGATATCAAAGGAAATAGTGATTTCACCGGTAAAGGTGGCGCGAATGCAAATAATACCTTTAAAGGCACTATCACCGTTACCGTTGACCAGTTATTAGCCAATGGGAATTTACATGTCGTGGGTGAAAAACAGATAGCTATTAATCAAGGTACTGAATCCATCCGCTTCTCTGGTGTCGTCAATCCACGCACAATTGGTGCAGATAATAATGTGAGCTCGACGCAAGTCGCAGACGCTCGTATTGAATATGTCGGCGATGGTTATATCAATGAATCGCAAAATATGGGTTGGTTACAGCGCTTCTTCTTAAATGTATCCCCTTATTAATTAGCGAATAGAACAGCCGAGAGAATTCAATGAAAAACAAAGTATTCATTTTGCTATCACTATTTTGCCTTGTTGTGGCACCTGCGCAAAGTGAGCGCATTAAAGACCTCACCTCCATACAAGGTGTGCGAGATAACGCATTAATTGGTTATGGTTTAGTGGTTGGCCTTGATGGAACTGGTGACCAAACCATGCAAACACCATTTACCACTCAAAGCTTGAACAATATGTTATCCCAAATGGGGATCACTGTTCCGGCTGGCACTAATATGCAATTGAAAAATGTGGCGGCGGTGATGATCACGGCAAAACTGCCTCCTTTTTCACGTGCAGGGCAGGAAGTCGATATTGTCGTTTCATCAATGGGTAATGCCAAAAGTTTACGTGGTGGTACGTTATTGATGACGCCGTTAAAAGGCGCTGACGGTCAAGTTTATGCAATGGCACAAGGCAATGTCTTAGTGGGCGGTGCGGGAGCAAGTGGTGGTGGCAGCAGTATTAAAGTGAATCAACTTAATGGCGGACGAATTTCTGGTGGAGCGACGATTGAGCGCGAATTGCCGAGCAACTTCGGCCAAAGTGGTGCTATCAACCTGCAATTGAATGAAGATAGTTTTACCTTAGCACAAGATATTACAGACGCGATTAACCGTATGGGTGGGATGGGTACAGCAACGGCGCTGGATTCACGTACTGTTCAATTGCTGGTTCCTGCAAACAATCGAGATCAAGTGCTCTTTTTATCCCGTGTACAAGAGTTGAATGTGCGCACGCCAATCGCAGAAGCCAAAGTGATATTAAATTCTCGAACAGGCTCAGTGGTGATTAATCGCAGTGTGACGTTAGAAAGCTGCGCAGTAGCCCACGGTAGTTTGGCGGTTACAGTGGAAAGACAAACTCAAGTGAGTCAGCCCGATACGCCTTTTGCAGGCGGTCAAACCGTTGTCACGCGTAATACCAGTGTGGGTGTGCGTGATCAAGGTGGGGCACTGCAAAAAGTCAACGCGAGTGTGCAACTCAATCAAGTCATTCAAGCACTCAATACATTAGGGGCGACACCTAATGATTTGATGTCAATTTTGCAGGCGATGGAAAGTGCAGGTTGCCTACGTGCGAAATTGGAGATTATTTAATGAGTGATATGCAGTTATTGCAAGGGGCTGCATTTGATGTTCAGTCCCTAAGCAGCTTGAAAGGTGAATTGAATAAAGATCCTGAACAAGGACTGCGTCATGTTACGCAGCAACTTGAAGCCACTTTTGTTCAAATGATGCTAAAAAGTATGCGTTCGGCGCTTCCACAAGATGGTATGTTTTCAAGCGACCAAACACGTATGTTAACCAGTATGTATGATCAGCAAATTGCTCAAGATTTATCGCAAAAAGGGCTTGGTTTTGCCGATATGATGTACCAACAGTTAACGCGCAACTCGCAGCAACAAGATTTACCGACTCAAGCTTCTTTTTCCTCGTTAGATGAGAAAACCTTGCAATCATTGCCGCCATTTTCGATGGCACAAATGATGCGCCGTTTTGCCCCTACGGGAGATGCACTTTCTGCACCATTCCAAAAAATAAAATCATTATCACTCAATAGCACTAATTTTATTGGTCGATTGATGGAGCCTGCGAAAGCGGCGAGCCAAAAAAGTGGTATTTCGCATTTCTTGATTTTAGCGCAAGCTGCGCTAGAAAGTGGTTGGGGACAAAGAGAAATCCTCACTATGGACGGTAAAACCAGTCATAACCTGTTTGGTATTAAAGCAGGAAAAAGCTGGCAAGGCCCTGTCACAAATATCATGACGACAGAAGTGATTGACGGTAAAACCCTTAAAATGCGAGATGATTTTCGGGTGTATGGCTCATACGAAGAAGCCATTGCCGATTACATTAGCCTACTGACTGATAATCCACGCTATAAGAATGTACAAACAGCATCGAGTCCTGAAATAGCTGCTCGTCGATTGCATCAAGCAGGGTATGCAACAGATCCTGGGTACTCAGATAAATTAATTATGTTGATTAATCAAATTCGTGGTCATCAACCAGCAAATACGTCTGCATCTAGAGCTGTACAGGCTTACACCATCGACTTAAATGATATTTTTTAATACTGAACATGTTTTCGGTTGTGTGAGGCACCATTTAGCTCAAAACCTGAATTATTTTAAGTATTAAAGGGCGTTAGGACTAAATGTTTACGCCAATTTTCCGATAACTGATTAAGTGAAGAAATTCAGGTGACTATCCTTATGGGATACACGCCAAGAACAGGAAAAGCTTATGCTGAACAATGTAATGAATAATGCGCTAAGTGGTGTCAATGCCGCGCAAGGTGGGCTAAGTGTTATTTCAAATAACCTAGCGAACGCCGGTGTGGGCTATTATCACCGCCAAAGTGCTGTTTTCGGGGAGAATCCCGGCACAATGACACCTAACGGTTATTTTGGTAATGGTACTTATTTCAGTCATGTTCGTCGTGAGTTTGATGAATTTGTTAACGCACAATATAGCCAATCTCGCGCACGTAGCGGTGATTATGAGGCTTACGTTAAAAACTGTAATAAGGTTGATGATTTACTGACTAACGATATTGAAGATATTTCAAGCAATATTGGTAGTTTCTTTACTGCATTAGATTCAGCTTCCAGTGATGCAAGTGATAAAACACTGATTGATGTCTTTTTAGGCAAAGCGAATGCTCTTGTAGGGCAATTCAAAGAAGCCGATAGACGTCTACAAGAAATGGAGCGCGATATTAATCACCAAATTGAAAACAAGGTGAAAGACATTAATATCTACGCAGAAAAAATTGCGGGTTTAAACCAGCAAATAGCACGAGTTCGCTCAGTTAGCGGTTCAGAACCTAATGACTTGCTAGATGTGCGCGATCGCCTCGTGAATGAAGTTAATTCACTGATTGGCGTTAAAGTTATCGAACAAAATGGTAACTATAACGTGACCTTTGCGAATGGTTTACCATTAGTCACGGGTGAAAAAGCGAATCGTCTAGAAGCCGTTCCATCGTCTAAAGATGACAGCCGTTTTAGTATTGGGTTTGTTGGTGCAAATGGTCAAGCACGTGAAATACCGGATGAATCATTCCGTGGTGGTGAATTAAGCGGCATTTTACGCTCACGCCAAGAAGTGATTGACCCTGCTTATCAAAAATTAAATAAGCTCGCCTTGGTGTTTACCACCAAATTTAATGAAGCGCACAGTAAAGGTTTCAAAGCTAACGGTGAACAAGGGGGGGATTTCTTTGATATTGGTAAAGGTAGCGTAGTTAGCAATACCTATAATCAAAGCAAAGTCGATTTCGATCTTAAATACAGCGATGTATCTAAGGTGACGGGTAATAACTATGAAATGCGTTTTGATGGCACTGAATGGAATGTCACTCGTTTGCCAGAAGGCAGTAAAGTCACTGTAGATAGCGCAACGAATGGTGTCCTTAAATTTGATGGTATAGAACTTAACATCAGTAATGGTCCTGCCATGAAAGGGGATTCATTCGTTGTTAAACCGGTGAACGGTGTTATTAATGGGATGCAAACCAAAGTCACTGATGCATCCGATTTTGCCGCAGCGGGTAGTAAAGATAGTGGTCCTGGTGATAACGAAAACATCAAAGAACTGGTTAAATTACAGGATCAAAAACTGGTTGATAATAGTTCTACGTTCTCAGATTTCTACGCAACATTAGTTAATGACGTTGGTAGCAGAACAAAACAAGCTCAAATTGACTCTGAAACACAAAATAAAATGACAGAAAGTTTTTATCAGCAAGAACAAGCGATTTCTGGCGTGAATATGAATGAAGAAAGTATTCAGATGCAAAAGATTCAGCAGTTTTTTAATGCTAATGCTCAGGTATTGAAGACCGTCGATGACTTGTTTAATGCATTGATGCGCGCATTTTAATTTATTCGTTTTTTCAAGTTACCAGTGACTATGTATTACATCGCCATTACTGTGTAACTTGAATTATTGACAATAAGTTAAGGTTATTTTGGGGATAAGAGAGCGTTAAATAAGGATTTAAATATTATGCGTTTAAGTACCAATATGATTTACCATCAACGATTGCAAGACATGAATAATGCACAATCTCGTTGGATGGATGCGGGTAGCCAATTAGCATCGGGTAAACGAGTGAGTAAGCCTTCGGATGATCCACAAGCCTCATCCCAGGCGGTACGCATTAATCAATCTGAAAACCGTAATCAACAGTATGTAACGAGCCGTGGTTTTGCAAAAACAGGCATGACGTTACAAATGAGTATTTTGTCGCAAATGACTGATGTGACAACACAAATCGATACCACTATTATTCAAGCTTCAAATCAAGGTGGCTTGAGTGATAAAGATAGAAATTCACTAGCAGAACAATTAACGGGTCTTAAAGATCAGTTGGTGGCGCTGGGTAATACCACAGATGGTAATGGCCGTTATATTTTTGCTGGCTTTAAGTCAGATAAGCCGCCATTTGAAACCACTGCCGATGGTGAAGTTAAATACAATGGTGGCGACAAGCCTGTTATGCAGAACGTGTCTAGCGATCGGGAAATGACCACTTATTTCACTGGTGCGCAGGTTTTTGAAACTGACGGTAGCAATGTGGTGAATGTGTTTAAATCGCTGAATGAAGGGATTAAAGCGCTTAAAATTCCTCAAGAAGATGCACCACAAGCAGATTTGGATAGAGCACAAGAAGGCATAAATGCCGCTAACAGAGGCATTAAGTTAGCATTGGATCAAGTTTCAAATATTGAAGCAAAACAAGGCTTACAACTACAAGAAATCGAAAAATTAGATTTTTTGGCTGACACGCGCACTATTCAAAATGAGCAGCGTAAAAGTGAGCTGTTAAGTACTAACTGGACGGGCACAACGACTGATTACTATAAAGAAAAAGCGATGTTTGAAGCTTCTCAAGATATCTTTAAGGACTTGAACAGCATGTCGTTATTCGGCGGCCGTTAATTCGTTCTTTTATTAAAATACCTTTATGTCAAATCAGCGCAATAATAGTTTATATTATTGCGCTATTGAGTTTAGTACGCGTTCGGTCTAATTTTAAAGGACTGCAAAACCCGATCCCAGATTTCAATCATCTGTTTGTCGGTATAATCTTTCACTGTCAGTATTCCTGAATTGTGAAGCAAAATCTGCACTAAAGGTTGTCGATAAGTGACACTCTTTTCATTGGCATTATATTGAAAACGGTATTTTTTATCACCATCTTCTTCACCGGAAATTAACCACTCTTCGCCAGCAATATTATTGTATTGTACGGTGCCTTTTTTCAATGTTGATGCACCCAATTGCCGCATAATAGGTTTAATTTCGGATGAGCGCTCAAGTAGACTTTCATCTTCACTACCCAACAGATTATCCATCACAATCGACCACGCAAATTGACTATTTTTAAATAGCATGGACAATTTAAATTTGTGGTCACTTCCATCATCTTGAATAAATCCATAAGGAATGCACATTCCTTTTTCGGTCGGAATTTCATTCTTTGGACGACCTTGTAAGCGAGAAATTAATGATTGCATCGCAGCAAGCTTTTGTGGTTTATTTGTAACTGGCATGTTGTATTTTTGATCTCGTATTTGCATGTTTTTATATTTAGGGTCTGAAATATCTCTTATTTCTGTACTAAGAATAAAAGCGACACCGTTAATATAAACATGCC